>NZ_CP108086.1:2124539-2428045 GCF_036186745.1 Microbispora hainanensis
ATCGTGGACGCGGTCGCGACGGAGACGGACCGCCGTGCCCGGCCGCGCAGCTCCGCCTCCCGGCGGAGCTGGCGCTCGCTCTTCACCCATACGGGTGACTCCCCGCGTCCGGGGCTTCCCACCGGCGCGGCGGCCTCCGAGGGCAGCGACGTTCCCCCCGGCTCGGCCCGCAGATCCCCCTCCCGCGATCCCGCGGCCTCCGGATTCCCCGCCGGCGACTCCGCGGCCTCGGGTTCTGCCACGGGCGAGCCGGCCGCCTCTCCTTCGGTCACTTGAGCTCCGGCGCGCCCGCGGCGGCGGTCAGCCACTGGCTCTCGATCTGCGCCAGCTCACCGGACGACCTCAGCTCGCCGAGCGCCTTGTCGACGCAGCTCACCAGCGGGTTGCCCTTCTGGAACAGCAGGCCGAACTCCTCGGGCTCCCCGGCGTTCGCGTCGAACTGCCCGACGATCTTCGAGCCCTCCACCTGGGCGGCGGTGACGTAGAAGGCGGTCGGCAGGTCGACGACGATGGCGTCGATCTGCTTGTTCTTCAGCGCGTTGACCGCGTCGACCTGCTGGTTGAACACGCTCGGGTCCTTGGAGGGCTGGATGACCGACCGCACCGCCTCCAGCGCGGTGGTGCCGGCCTGCACGCCGATCTTGGCGTCCTTGAGCTCGGCGAGGCTCGTGGCGGAGGCGAACTTCGTGCCGTCGAGGGCCACGACGCCCTGCTTGACCGTGTAGTAGCCCTGGCTGAAGTCGACGGCCTTGGCCCGGCTGGGGGTGATCGAGATCTGGTTGACGTCGAAGTCGAACTGCTTGGGCCCCGGGGCGAACGACGAGTCGAACGGCACGACCGCCCAGGTGACCTCGTCCTTGGTGAATCCCATCTTCTCGGCCACGGCGTAGGCGACCGCGCTCTCGAACCCCTGCCCGTTGGAGGGGTTGTCGTCCTTGAACCACGGCTCGTACGCCGGCTTGTCGGTGCCGATCGTGAGCTTGCCGGGGGTGATGAGCTTGAGGCTCTCCTTCGCGCACGCGTCCGCGGCGGCGGAGCCGACCGGGCTCGCGGCGGCGCTCGCGGTGGTGGAGGTGTCGTCCGCCGGAGCGCAGGCGGCGGCCGCCAGCACGAGAGCGCCGGACGCCAGCAGGAGTGAGGGACGGCGCATCGCAGCCTCCATCGAGGGGTGTTTCCACGAAATCCGCTGAATCGGACGGCAAGATACTAGCGTTCCGTATAACCCCTGTTGACCTGAGGGGAATCACTCCTCACCGGACGGCCCACAGAACCGCGAAGGGCCCCTCTCCGGCGTACGGAGAAGGACCCTCGACGGAACTGCGACGGGTGTCAGCCCGCGACCACCTCGACGTCGATGGTGGCGGCGACCTCCGGGTGCAGCCGGACGCTCACCTTGTGGGTGCCGACGCTCTTGATCGCGTTGCCGATCTCGATGCGGCGGCGGTCGAGCTGCGGACCACCGGCGGCCTTGACGGCCTCGGCGATGTCGCCGGTCGTGACCGAGCCGAACAGCCGGCCCGACTCGCCCGCGCGGGTCGTGAGGCGCACCTTGAGGGCGCCGAGCTGGCCGGCGACCTCCTTGGCGGAGCCCAGGTCGCGGATCTCGCGGGCGGCGCGCGCCTTCTTCAGCGAGGCGACCTGCGACTCGGCGCCGCGGGTCCAGCGGATGGCGAAGCCACGAGGAATGAGGTAGTTGCGGCCGTAGCCGTCCTTGACCTCGACGATGTCGCCGGGAGCGCCGAGGCCGGAGACCTCAGTGGTGAGGATGAGCTTCATTTGTCCTGAGTCTCCTTTCTCAGCGCGCGGTGCTCGTGTACGGCAGCAGGGCCATCTCACGAGCGTTCTTGATAGCGGTCGCCACGTCGCGCTGGTGCTGGGTGCAGTTGCCCGTCACCCGGCGAGCACGGATCTTGCCGCGGTCGGAGATGAACTTCCGCAGCAGTCCCGTGTCCTTGTAGTCGACGTAGGAGATCTTGTCGTGGCAGAAGAGGCAAACCTTCTTCTTGGGCTTGCGCACTGCCGGCTTCGCCATCGTGGTGCTCCTCTCAGAGCCCCGCATGAAGCGGGAATGGTCGCTCGGTTGTGTTTACGGTGGTTGGGACCGGAAGGCCCCGGTGACCTAGAAGGGCGGTTCGTCGCTGAAGTCGCCGCCGAAGCCGCCGCCGCCCTGCGGGCCGCCGCCGAAGCCGCCGCCACCGCCGGAGCCGTAGCCCCCCTGCGGAGCAGGCGCCGCGGTCGCCCACGGGTCGTTGGCAGGTCCGCCGAAGCCGCCGCCGCCACCGCCCTGGCGCGAGGTCTTGTTGACCTTCGCCGTGGCGTTGCGCAGCGAGGGGCCGACCTCGTCGACCTCGACCTCGTAGACCGTGCGCTTCTCGCCTTCCTTGGTCTCGTACGACCGTTGGCGCAGCCGTCCCTGGACGATCACCCGCATGCCGCGCTGGAGGCTCTCGGCGACGTTCTCCGCCGCCTGCCGCCAGACGTTGCAGGTGAGGAACAGGCCCTCGCCGTCTTTCCACTCGTTGGTCTGCCTGTCGAGGAACCGCGGAGTGGACGCGATGCGGAACCGGGCCACGGCCTGCCCCGTCGGGGTGAAGCGCAGCTCCGGGTCGTCGACAAGATTGCCGACGATCGTGATCTGGGTGTCGCCTGCTGCCATCGGTCGCTTTCGCCTTCCTATCCCGTCAGCTGAGCCGTCAGAGGCTCAGAGTACGGCCCGGGCCCGACAAATCGCCGGGCTTCGGGGTGCTGCCAGTGAAGCTCAGTGGAGCTCGGGGCGGATGACCTTGGTGCGGAGGATGCCCTCGTTCAGGTTGAGCTGGCGGTCCAGCTCCTTCACGGTGGCAGGCTCGGCGGTCAGGTCGACCACGGCGTAGATGCCCTCGGACTTCTTGGCGATGTCGTAGGACAGGCGGCGACGGCCCCAGACGTCGACCTTCTCCACGGTGCCGCCGTCGTTGCGGACGACGCTGAGGAACTGGTCGAGCGACGGCTGCACGGTGCGCTCGTCGAGGGACGGGTCGAGAATGACCATCATCTCGTAGCGACGCATGTGTGATCCAACCTCCTCTGGACTCTTGCGGTCACGACGCCTTGCCGTGACAGGAGGACCCTGCGCCTCGCGCCGGGAGGCATGCCCCCCGGCCCTTATCAGACGCAGTCGAATAAGGCTATCAGCCACTTGGCCCCACCCGGCCCGGAGAGTGAAACTGGAGGTCGGAGAGGGGGTAGGCGCGATGCGAAACACCATCGGCCGAAAAAGAAGAAGCCCCGGTCACTTCATACTCGACACGGACGGCAGGCCGCACCCGCGGGAGAACGCGATGACGATCGCGACGCTCGTGTGTGGCCTGGTGGCGTTCGTCACGGGCTTCATCGTGGCGGCCCACATGATCGCGTCGTGGGTGGGCGCGGTCGGGTTCTGGGGCGGGCTGTACGCCCAGTTCGTCTCGTCGACCACCAGACAGCGGGCGCTGATCATCGTGGGGATCGTGGGGTCGTTCGTCGGCGCCGCGCTGGGCATCGCGCACGGGGGCTTCTTCCCCCGCGGTTTCTCGCTGCGCAACTGACGCCGCGCAACTGATGCCGGGCAACTGATGCCGGGCAACTGATGCCGGGCAACCGGCACCTGCGCGACCGACACCTGCGCAACTGACGCCGCGCGACCGACGCGTGCACAACCGACACCTGCGCACCTGGCCTGTGACCGTTCAGCCGCCGATGTGCAGGTCCACGCCGAGCAGCACGAGGAACCACAGGAAGACCGCGATCAGCGCCTGGGCGACCTGCTTGAGGAGCGTGGGGGTGATGTAGTCGTGGAGCCAGGCCACATAGAGGCCGACGAGGATGTAGATGAGAAGGACGAAGCTGCCTAAGCGATATCTCATGCTCGTCTCCTTGACGACGAAGTAGTATCGCGCGCGGGTCTGGGGGGCGCGTGCACACGCGACTGCCCTGTTTCGCACGCTTGAAACAGCGCGCCCTCTTGAAACGCTCTTGGAGAGCGCCTAGAGTTCGCCCCTCGCGTCCGGCGGCCTCGCGATCAGGCAACAAGCATTGGTGGAGGAACGGCATGGACAGCCACAACGGCGCCCGCCCGCGGATCGGAGCCCACGTCGACCAGGACGATCCGCTGGCGCACGCGGCGGCCCGCGACGCCGACGTGGTGCAGTTCTTCCTCGGCGATCCCCAGGGCTGGAAGGGCCCGGTGACGCCCGCCACCGCCGACGCCCTGCGCACCTCGGACGTGGACGTCTACGTGCACGCGCCGTACGTCATCAACGTGGCCACCGCGAACAACCGCATCCGCATCCCGAGCCGCAAGCTGCTCGATTCGCATCTGAAGGCGGCGGCGGCCATCGGCGCCAAGGGCCTGATCGTCCACGGCGGGCACGTCAACGCGGGCGACGACCCGCAGACCGGCTTCGACAACTGGCGCAAGGTCTTCGAGCGCACCGAGTGCCCGATCCCCGTGCTGATCGAGAACACGGCCGGCGGCGGCAACGCGATGGCGCGGAAGCTGGAGCGCATCGCCCGGCTGTGGGACGCGGTGACGGCGGGGGCGCCGGACCCCTCGGTCGTCGGCTTCTGCCTCGACACCTGTCACTTCCACGCGGGCGGCGAGGAGCTCGCCGGCCTCGTGGAGCGGGTGAAGGCGATCACGGGCCGCATCGACCTCGTGCACTGCAACGACTCGCGCGACGCGTTCGACTCCGGGGCCGACCGCCACGCCAACCTCGGCAACGGCCAGATCGACCCCGAGCTGATCCTGGAGGTCTGCCGGGCGGCCGGGGCGCCGATCGTGGTGGAGACGCCGTTCGAGGGCCAGGCCGACGACATCGCGTTCCTGCGCAAGCACCTGTAGCCGTTCGTCCACACCCTGTGGATAACTCTGCGGATTGAAAACGTCAGGAAGCGGGTACGGGCGTCTGAACGCCTCGCTCGTCCCGCACCCCCGCGGGCCTGCGCGTGGCGCGCCACAACTGCACGTACGACGTGACGGCCGCGGCGAGGAAGACGAGGTTGCGCAGGACCAGCACGAGCGTCCCCGGCAGGGTGCCCGTCCAGCTGTAGTCCAGCTCGATCCAGGGATACATGACGCCCGTCAGCAGGGCGGCGACCATGACGAGCAGGGCGGCCGGCCGCTGCGTCGGGCCCGGCCGGTCGCGCCGCACCGACAGGATGACGGCGGCGATGCCGATCACCCACACGAGGTACTGCGGTGACAGCACCCGGCTGGTGGCGACCAGGAAGAGCACGGTCGTGAGAGCGGCGTCGTAGTACGACCGGGGGCTGGGGGCCGCGCGCAGCCACCACAGGCCGATCAGCGCCAGCGCCACGGGCGTGGCGGCCAGGCTCACCATCGTCGCGACGCCCACGCCGCCGCCGACGGCCTCCATCGCGCCGTGCCGATAGGTGGTGTAGCCGTCCCACCAGCCGAGGGCCCGGGCGAGCGCGAACGGCGTGGCGGCGAGCGACTCGATCTGCAGCCCGCGCTTCTCCTGTGCGGTCAGGAAGTCCAGCGCGTGCGGCATCGTCAGGGCGGCCACGCCGCATCCCCCGACCGCGACCGCGACCGTGAGCCACGACGCGGTCAGCAGCTCGCGCCACCGCCGCAGGCCGGCGAGCAGCGCGACCGGCCAGACCTTCACGAGGAGCCCGGCGCCGATGAGCGACCCGCGCACCACCGGGTTGGCCGACGCCGTCAGCGCGAGCACCGCCACGAGCGTGACCATGAGGTCATAACGGGAGACGAGCACCGGGCCGAGCAGGGCCGCGCCCACCGTCCACGCCCACGGCCCCGTACGGCTCCCGCCGCGCCGGCCGGTGGAAAACCACCAGACCAGGAACAGGATCGCGAGGTCGCACAGTGCCGCCAGCAGATAGAAGGCGACGTGGTAGCCCAGCGGCAGCAGCCGGGGGGCGAGCAGCGGCAGCGCCGCGAACGGCGGGTACTGCCACTTCTCGTCACCCGCCGGGAACTGTCCCT
Source organism: Microbispora hainanensis (assembly GCF_036186745.1). Lineage (NCBI taxonomy): Bacteria > Bacillati > Actinomycetota > Actinomycetes > Streptosporangiales > Streptosporangiaceae > Microbispora > Microbispora hainanensis. The sequence goes on from NZ_CP108086.1 coordinate 2,130,526, forward strand.
CCGCCAGGATCTCGGACCAGTGGCGATAGAGGGTGACGTCGTTCCTGAACGCCACGCCGTGCCCGGTCGGGATGGTCTGGGTCGCGACGAGGAGGAGCATCACCCTGGTCACGACCCACACCAGCAGCAGGAGCCATGGTGGCCTCCGGTGCATCGTGTCTCCCCCGTTCGTCGCGGACACTCTCACGCGACGCTACGCGATGCCTCCGCGCGGACGGCTCGGAACCGCGCCGCGACGGGCGCGAAATCCGATGTAAGTTTCACGGCTTCACACCGTCTCCGGCTGCTGCCGCACCCCTCGTGAGAGGAGCGAACGGCGCAACACGAGACGGTCCTCGGCGTGATCGAACACCCCGCCCGACGGGTCGTCGACCTCTCCCTGGCGGATGACGTCGTGCTCGGGCCGCAGGATGTCGCGGACGACGAGCGCCATGAGGATGACGATGGTCAGCGCCCGGGCCCAGACCGACAGGAAGTAGGGGTCGTCGCCGATGCCCTCCCCGGCGTGGTCGGGATACTGGGTGATCAGGTAGAGCCAGATGGAGAAGAAGTACCAGCACTCGGCGACCTGCCAGGCGGCCAGCGCCCCCCACCTCGGCCTGGCCAGCACCGCGAACGGCACCAGCCACAGGACGTACTGCGGCGACCAGACCTTGTTGGTGATCATGAAGGCGGCCAGGGCGAGGAAGCACAGCTGCATCAGGCGCGGGCGGCGCGGCGCGGCGAGCGCCAGCACGGCGACACCCAGCAGGAGCACCGCCAGCGCGGCCATGGCCATGGTGTTCAGCTTCTCCGCGTCGCCGAGAAAGGCCAGGAAACCGGGCCTTTCCATGCCGAACCACTCGGTCTTCTGGAAGAAGAACCACAGCCCGCCCCAGTCGGCGCCGCGCTCGCTGCTGAACGCGTAGAACTTCTCCCAGCCCTCGAAGTTGACCAGCATGATCGGCACGTTGACCAGCAGCCACGCGCCCGCGGCCCCGGCGAGGGTCTTGAGGAACGGCACCCACTTCGCCGTACGCACCGTGAGCAGGAACAACGCGCCGAAGAACATCAGCGGGTAGAACTTCGTGGCCACGGCGAGGGCCAGCAGCACACCCGCCAGCCACGGCCGGTTGCGGGCCCAGGCCAGCAGGCCGCCCAGCGCGAGGGCGCCGGCGGCGAGGTCCCAGTTGATGTACGCGCAGAGGATGACGGCCGGGCCGACGGCGTACCAGAGGGCGTCCCAGCGGCGGGCGGGACCGGCGAGCGCGGCCATGAGCAGCACGCCCACGACCAGCGCGATTCCCATCAGGATCACGGTGACGTCGTAGAACACGACCCCGTCGCCACCCGCGAGGCGGCGGGCGAACTCCATGATCCCGCCGATGCCCACCGGGTATTCGACCGGATAGTCGACGTACGGGATCTTGCCCTCGTTGAGCTTCTCGGCCCAGAACAGCGGATAGATGTCGGTGTAACAGAAGTTCGTGAACTGCCCGACGCCGCCGTTCCAGGCTCCGCCGAACCGGCAGGGATATTTCCACAGGTACGCGAGAACGGCGCCGAGCCCCGCGAGAAGCCCGAGAGGCAGGTACGGCACCGCCCGCGCGGCGACCCCGGGCAGCGGGGCGGAGTCGTTCGTGGTCCGGGTCGTCATGCTCGGTATTGCACCATTCAACGCCTCGGCTTGGCGACTCCGCGCGCCGAAGGGGCCCGCGGCGGGAGTCGCCGCGGGCCCCTTCGGGACGCCGGATCGCGGATCAGGCGCCGCTGCCGTTCCTGCCGTTTCCCGACCCGGTCGGGAGCGCGGCCGGGGGCTGGTTGATGTTCAACGGGACGTCGTCGCCGCCGGGGCCGCCGTCCGAACCGCCCGGGCCCCGGTCGTCGCCGAGGCCGTCGCCGCTGTCACATCCCGGGCCGCCGTTGAAGCAGCTGCCGTCGTCGGGGAAGTCGGTCGGGAAGTCCGTCGGGAACCCGGCGTCGTCGGGCTCCGGGCTGGGCGTCGGCGTCGGGCTCGGCACGATGTTCTCCGGGCTGCCCAGCCCGGCCTTCTGCGGGAACTGCTCGACGGGCTTGCCCGCGAGCGCCTCCATCATGAAGTTCCGCCAGATGGTGGTCGGGTAGGTCGCGCCTTCGATGCCGGCGCCGAGCGATATCTCACGGGGCTTGGAGTAGGGATTGTTCGGGCCGTACTTCTTGCTCTTCTTGCCGCCGGGGGTCTCCGGGCAGTTCGCGTAAATGGGCTGGACGATCTTGCCCGACTTGGTGACGCACTGCTCGCGGTACATGCCGACCGCGGTGGAGATCTGCGGGGTGAAGCCGACGAACCACGCTTCCTTGTTGTCGTTGTTCGTGCCGGTCTTGCCGGCGGCCGGGCGGCCGATGCCCCTGCCCGCCGCCGTACCCGTCTTGAGGACCTCCTCCATCGCCGCCACGGAGTCGGCCGCCGCCTCGGGCGTGATCACCTGCTTGACCTCACGGCGCTCGGCGAAGACGACCGCCTTGTCCTTCCGGACCTCCTTGACCACGTGGTAGTCGACGTGCTTGCCCTCGTTGGCGAAGATCGAGTAGCCGGCGGCCTGCTCGACCGGGGTGACCAGGGCGCTGCCGATGGAGAACGCGTACTTGTGCTCCTTGACGTCGTCCTCCATGCGCTGCTTGCCGAGCCCGGCCTCCTCCGCGATCTGCTTCACCGCGCTGAGCTGCCCGATCGTGCCGTTCTCCTCGTCCAGCTTGTACGCCATCGAGGCGAAGGCCGTGTTGACCGAGTCGGCGGTCGCCGTGATGACGTTGATCGCGTTCCCCACGTTGTGGCTGTTGCCGATGGGCTTGGTGCCGGGGAGCTCCTCCGGCACCGTCTTGTTGCCGGGCACGAAGCTGTTCAGGCTGTGCCCGGCGTCCAGCCAGGCGGCCAGCACGTACGGCTTGAACGCCGAGGCGGCCTGCTTGTAGGAGTCGAACGGTTCGTTCCAGTTGTCCTTGACGTAGTCCTCACCGCCATAGAAGGCGAGCACCCGTCCGTTCTTGGGGTCCACTGCGGCCAGACCGGCGTGGATCTCCTTCGGCAGGCTGGCGGTGGTGCCGATGACCGCCTTCCTGGCGGCCTGCATGAGCTTCTTGTCGAAGGTCGAGACGATCTTGTAGCCGCCGCTCCTGACCTGGTCGGGCGGCAGGTTCATCCGGGTCTTCAGCTCCTGCAGCACCTGGACGACCATGTAGCCCTTCAGGCCGCCCAGCTCGTTGCTGTTGCGATCGGGAACCGTCTTGGGGAACTTGGCCGTGCCCGGCAGCTTGCCGTACTTGGCCGGGTCGAGCCTCGCCATGGCGTTGACGACGTCCTTGAACCGGCTCTGCAACCGCGGGGAGTCGGCGTCCAGGGCGGGCGTCTGGATGCGCGCGGCGAGATAGGCGCCCTGCTCCACGGTGAGCTGTTCGACGTGCTTCTTGAAGTACGCCTGCGCGGCGGCCTCGATGCCGTACGCCCGGCCGAAGGGCACCGTGTTGAGGTACTGCAGGAGGATCTGGTCCTTGGTCATCGACTTGTCGAGCTTGACCGCGACGAAGATCTCCTTGATCTTTCGCTTGATCGACACTTCCTGGCTGAGGCCGTCGTAGTAGTTGCGGGCCATCTGCTGGGTGATGGTCGAGGCGCCCTGGAGCTGCTGCCCGGTCGCCGTCATGTAGACCGACCGGATCATGCCGGGGATCGAGATGCCGCTGTCGGTCCGGAAGGTGTCGTTCTCGATCGCGATGACGGCGTCCTGGACGTGCCGCGGCACCTTGTTGATGTTGTCCAGGATGACGCGCGGGGTGCCCACCTTGGCGATCAGCGTCTTGCCGTCGTTGTAGTAGATGGCGCTGCCCTGGGCCACGGCCTCCGCCTGCGTCGCCTCGGGCACCGGGGTGTTGGCGTAGGCGACCGCGATCATGCCGAAGGTGCCGGCGGCCAGCACGGTGAAGGCCGCCAACAGGATCTTCCAGCTCGGGACGAAGCGCCGCCAGCCCGTACGGCGCGGCTTCTCGTCGTCCTCGTCGAAGTCGTCGAAGTCACGCGGATCCCGGGGGCCGCGCCCGCCGGGCCCACCCGGACCACCGGGTCCACCGGGTCCACCGGGGCCGCCGGGGCCGCCGGGGCCGTGGCCACCCCGGCCCGGGGGCCTGCGGCGGCGGCCGCCGGTCTGGATGGCCTCGGTGCGCTGCTCGTCCCCCCGGGGATCGCGGCCGTCGCGGGGGAATCCGCCCGTCGGCATGCCCATCGCCTGGGTGCGCTCGTCCGCGCCGGGACGGCCGGGCCTGCCAGGGCCCACAGGACCGCCCGGGCCACCAGGACCGCCGGGGCCGGCCGCGTAGCGCGGGTCACGGTCCATCGGCGGGCGTCCGCCGCCCACCGGTCCCCGGCCTCCCTGCTGCGGTCCCGGAACCGGTCGCTGCGGCCTGCCCTGCTCCGGTCGCGGTTCGGGCCGGGGTTCGGGCCGGGGTTCGGGCCGCGGTTCCGGCCTGGGGGGCACCGCGTTCATGGCCGCCGTGTCCTCGAAGGCTGCCGCCTCACGACGGCGGTCGGGTCCGGCCGGCCGGGCGCCGCGGGGCGGCTGCGGGACCGGTCCCCTGCCGGGCTGCCGCGGCGGGACGGGCTCGCCGTACTCTCCGTACTCTCCGTACTCTCCGTAATCGCCGAACTCGTCGGATTCCCGGGGCGAGCGACGACGGCGCCCAGGGCGGGATGATCCACCGGAGCCCGAGGCGTCCTCGGGACGGCCGGTCGGCTCCGGTCCGTAGCTGCTGTAAGTCACGCGTCCTCGTCAGATGGTTCGGGGAATTATCGACGTCGGCCGGCAGGCCGGCGGGCCGCCTCCTGGAGGTGGAGGTCCGCCCTACAGGGAAGGGCCCGGGGGATCGGCTGTTCCGAGGACGAACGACACCGCCAGGTGGTTCCAAGAACAACCTTGGCAGACCTCCACCACGTAGACGCGGAATTCGCGGTATTCCCGCGCCATCGCGGTGAGCTCGGCCATCCCTTTTGCCTGGCCGGCCACTCGTCCTAATTCGTCCCCATATACGTATGTGACGTTGGTCACGTTGCGTCGTTCACATATGGGGCAACTGCGGCTCGTCGGCTCTCCGTGGAACCGGGCCGCGCGGAGCAGGTAGGGGTGGGCGTCGCACACGTCCCGCGCCCGCATGCGGCCGGCGCGGACGGACTGTACGGCCGCCCGCTTAGCGAGGCCGTAGTCCACGACCGACCGCTGTGACCACATGCGGCCAGATTACGACCCTTTGCCGAATCTTGCCCAACCGTTGACCCGTTGCCATCTATGACACCCCGACGTATCCTGCGGATGTATCGAGTCGATACATCGGTCGGACACAGGGGGTGGTTCCAGTGACGGGCTCTCGTGGAGGTGTGCTGGAGCTCGCCGTCCTGGGATCGCTGAACGAGACGCCCTTGCACGGATATGAGCTGCGCAAACGGCTCAACACGCTGCTCGGCATGTTCCGTGCCTTCTCCTACGGCTCGCTGTACCCCTGCCTCAGGGGTCTGCTCAACGAGGGCCTCATCGCCGAGGAGGAGCCTCCTGAGGACACGGTTCTCGGCCGTAGGTCGAAGATCGTCTACAAGATCACGGCGGAGGGCAAGGAGCGGCTGCAGGAGCTGCTCAGCCAGTCGGGGCCGTCCTCCTGGGAGGACGAGAGCTTCGGCATCCACTTCGCCTTCTTCCGCCACACGGAGGCGGAGGTGCGGCTCCGCATCCTGGAGGGCCGCCGCAGCCGCCTTGAAGAACGCCTCGACCGCGTCCGTGAGGCTCTCGCCCGCACGAGAGAGCGGCTGGACACCTACACGCTTGAGCTCCAGCGCCACGGGCTGGAGTCGGTCGAGCGCGAGGTCCGCTGGTTGAACGAGCTGATCGACTCGGAACGGCGGAGCCGTTCGGCTCCCGGCGAGGGGGGTCACCCTCCGGATCCCGCGCAAGCCGTACAGGAAGAGACCCAGAGGGCGGACACGCCCGAGGCAGATAGGTAAAGGAGCGAGTGCTATGGGTTCGGTGCGCGTAGCCATCGTCGGTGTGGGCAACTGCGCCTCATCGCTGGTGCAGGGCGTCCATTACTACAAGGACGCGGATCCGAGCAGCCGTGTGCCGGGCCTCATGCACGTGCGGTTCGGTGACTACCACGTCGGTGACGTGGAGTTCGTCGCGGCCTTCGACGTGGACGCCAAGAAGGTCGGCCGCGACTTGTCGGAGGCCATCGTCGCCTCCGAGAACAACACGATCAAGATCTGCGACGTGCCGCCGCTCGGCGTCACCGTGCAGCGTGGCCCGACGTTCGACGGCCTGGGCACGTACTACCGCGAGATCATCGAGGAGTCCGATGAGGAGCCGGTGGACGTCGTCCAGGCCCTGAAGGACGCCCGGGTCGACGTCCTGGTGTCCTATCTCCCGGTGGGCTCGGAGGAGGCCGACCGCTTCTACGCGCAGTGCGCGATCGACGCCAAGGTGGCGTTCGTCAACGCGCTGCCGGTCTTCATCGCCTCCGACCCCGAGTGGGCCGCGAAGTTCACCGAGGCCGGCGTCCCGATCGTGGGCGACGACATCAAGTCGCAGGTCGGCGCGACGATCACGCACCGCGTGCTGGCCAAGCTGTTCGAGGACCGCGGAGTCGAGCTGCTGCGCACCTACCAGCTCAACTTCGGCGGCAACATGGACTTCATGAACATGCTGGAGCGCACCCGCCTCCAGTCCAAGAAGATCTCCAAGACCCAGTCGGTCACGTCGCAGATCCCGCACGAGATGGCCAAGGCCGACGTCCACATCGGCCCGTCCGACCACGTGCCGTGGCTGGACGACCGCAAGTGGGCCTACGTCCGCCTTGAGGGCCGGTCGTTCGGCGACACCCCGCTCAACCTGGAGTACAAGCTCGAGGTCTGGGACTCGCCCAACTCCGCCGGCATCATCATCGACGCGGTGCGCGCGGCCAAGATCGCCCTCGACCGGGGCATCGGCGGCCCGCTGCTGTCGCCCTCGTCCTACTTCATGAAGTCGCCGCCGGAGCAGTACTCCGACGACGCCGCCCGCGAGGCCGTGGAGAAGTTCATCCGCGGTGAGGCCGAGCGCTGACGTCCGTCGTCCGCGTGTCCCGCCCCGGTTCCGCTCGATCGGACCGGGGCGGTCCCATGTCCACGCCCGGTGGACCTCAGTGGTTCGTGAGCGGGCGCGCGGCCGGCGGCAGGGCGGCGGCGTCGGCCACCGGCCAGGCCAGCGGATCCGGCCCGAGCGCGACGAGCTGAGGCACCTGCTCCCTGGCCCAGGGCGAGATGTCCCGCTCCCCGCTCATCACCTCGGCGGCGAAGCGCGCCCAGGGCTCCCACCTGACCTCACCCACCTCCTCGGCGTTGGGCGCGGCCTCTCCGGTGACCACGGCCCGGTAGACCGGGCACAGCTCGTTCTCCACCGTGCCGTTGTCCATCACGGCCCGATAGGAGAAGCGCGGCAGGATCAGGTCGACGGACTCGACCGTCAGGCCCAGCTCGAACCCGAGGCGGCGGATCACCGCCGACGACAGCGGTTCGCCCGGCAGGGGATGCCCGCAGCAGCTGTTGGTCCACTGATCGGGCCAGGTCAGCTTCGAGCCCGCACGGCGTGACAGCAGCACGCGCCCGCGGTGGTCGAAGACGTAGCTGGAGAACGCGAGATGCAGCGGCGTGTCGGCGCTGTGGACGGTGGATTTGGGGGCGGTGCCGATCGGGTTTCCCTCGCCATCGACCAGCACGACATGTTCCTGTGACGTCACTCTGCGAGAGTACGTGATCACCTTGCCGCGGGGTGAGACCTACGGGTCTTTATCAGGGTCGCTCCGGATGTCCGCGCGTGATCGCCCGCGTAGGCTGTCGCCGTGTCCTACGCCTCTGATCTGCGGGTGGTCCTGCGGGGTCGAAACTTCCGGCGGCTTTTCGCCACACGGCTCGTCTCGCAGTTCTCCGACGGGATCTTCCAGCTCGCCGTCGGCGGCTACGCGTTCTTCAGCCCGGAAAGGCAGGCGAGCGCGACCGCCATCGCGGCGGGCCTCGCCGTGTTGCTCCTGCCGTACAGCGTCCTCGGGCCCTTCGTCGGGGTGTTCATCGACCGCTGGTCGAGGCGGCAGATCCTCGTCATCGCGCCGGTCGTGCGCGGCGTGCTGCTGGTGGTGGCCGCCTGCCTCGTCGCGGCGGGCGCCTCCGACGTCGTCTTCTACGCGGCGGCGCTCGGCGTGCTCGCGGTCAACCGCTTCTTCCTGTCGGCCCTCAGCGCCGCGCTGCCCCACGTCGTGCCGTCCGAGAACCTGATGATGGCCAACGCGGTCACGCCCACCTCGGGCACGGTGGTGACGTTCGTCGGGGCGGGCGCCGGCGTCGTGCTCCGCGTGATCTCCGGGTCGGACGACCGGGGCGTGGCCGTGCTGCTGGTCTGCTCCGGCGTCGTCTTCGGCCTGAGCGCGCTGATCGCGCGGACGATGGAGCGCTCGCTGCTCGGCCCCGCGTACGACCCGAACCGCCCGCAGGCCCGCGAGGCCGTACGGCACGTGCTCGCCGGCCTGGTGGACGGCGCGCGGCACATCGCGCACCGGCGTTCGGCGGGGGCGGCCCTCAGCGGCGTCGCCACCCACCGCCTGATGTTCGGCATCTCCACGGCGGCCGTGGTGATGCTCTACCGCTACCACTTCACCCACGACCCCGACGACGCGCTGAAGGGCATCGCGCTCGTGCTGGGCGCCGTCGGCGCGGGCAGCTTCGCCGCGGTCCTGGTCACGCCGTGGGCCACCGAGCGGGTCCGCATCGAGATCTGGGTGCCGGTGATGCTCGTGACCTGCGGCGTGCTGGAGTTCGCCCTGTGCGCGACGTTCCACAAGTGGGCGTTCGTCGCCGCCGGGCTGGTGATCGGCGTCGCGGGGCAGAGCGTGAAGATCTGCGCGGACACCGTCGTGCAGCGCGACATCGAGGACGCCTATCTCGGCCGCGCCTTCTCCGTCTACGACATGCTGTTCAACGGCATGACGGTGCTCGGCGCGGTGCTGGCGGCGGCGCTGCTGCCGCGCGACGGCGTGTCGTATCTCGCGCTCGCCGTGATCGGCGTGGGCTATCTGCTCGGCGCGGTGGTCTACCGGCTGATCCTGCCCTCCGCCGTACGCCGCAGGCCGCCGGTGCCCGCCGTCGACTGACTCCCGTCGGCCGGCGTCACAGCGCCGCGGTGGCGGCGACCATGGCACCGGTGATGCGGGCGATGTCGCCGGGCGCGCAGGCGTACGGCGGCATCGTGTAGATCAGACGGCCGAAGGGCCGCAGCCACACGCCGTGCTCCATCACGATGTCTTGAATTTTCGCGACATCGACGGGCCGGTCGGTCTCGATCACCCCGATCGCGCCCAGCACCCGCACGTCCCGTACGCCGGGGGCGCCCGCGGCCGGGGCGAGACCGTCGAGCAGGCCCGCCTCGATGCGCGCGACCTCCTCCCGCCAGGGCCGTTCGGCGAGCAGGTCGAGCGAGGCGCCGGCCACGGCGCAGGCGAGCGGGTTGCCCATGTAGGTCGGGCCGTGCATCAGCACGCCGATGCGCTCGGCCACCCGCGCGGTGCACAGCGTGGCGGCGAGCGTCATGTAGCCGCCGGTGAGCGCCTTGCCCACGCACATGATGTCCGGCCTGATCCCGGCGTGGTCGCAGCCGAACATCTCCCCCGTACGGCCGAAGCCGGTGGCGATCTCGTCGGCGATCAGCAGGATGCCGTGCTCGTCGGCCAGCTCGCGCAGCCGCCGCAGGTAGGCGGGGTGATAGAACCGCATGCCGCCCGCGCCCTGCACGACGGGCTCGACGATGATCGCGGCCAGCCGGTCGGCGTGGGCCTCGACGGCCGCGGTCAGCTCAGCCAGATAGGCCTCGTCGGGACCCGCCTGCGTGGTCCCGCCCGGGCGGCGGCCATAGTCGTGCGGCGGCATCGGCGCGAAGACGTGCCGCGGGAGCATCCCGGTGAACAGGTGGTGCATGCCACCGACCGGGTCGCAGACCGACATCGCGGCGAACGTGTCGCCGTGGTAGCCGCCCCGCACGGTCAGCAGGGCCGAGCGCCCGCTGTACTGCACCGCCATCTTGATCGCGACCTCGACCGCCACCGAGCCCGAGTCCGCCAGGAAGACGTGGTCGAGCCCGGTCATCCCGGCCAGCCGGTGCGCGAGCCGTACGGCGGGCTCGTGGGTCAGGCCGCCGAACATGACGTGCGCCATGTCGCCGAGCTGGTCGCGGGCGGCCCGGTTGAGCCGCGGGTGGTTGTAGCCGTGAACGGCCGCCCACCAGGAGGCCATGCCGTCGATCAGCTCACGGCCGTCGCCGAGCGTGATCCGCACGCCCTCGGCCCGGCGGACGACGTGCACCGGCACCCCGGACGGCACGGCCGTGTAGGGATGCCAGACGTGCTCGCGGTCGAGCCGGAGGACCTCCGCGGCGTCCACCTACGAGATGATCCCGTTGTCGCGCGCCCAGTCGAGCAGGGCCTGCCGCGCGGCCTCCTTGCCGATCATGCCCTGGTCCATGCGGATCTCCAGCATGTGCTTGTAGGCCCTGCCGACAACCGGCCCCGGCGGCACGCCGAGGATCTCCTGGATCTCGTTGCCGTCGAGCTCAGGGCGGATCTTGGCCAGCTCCTCCTCGTCGGCCAGCCGGGCGATGCGCTCCTCAAGCTGGTCGTAGGTGCGCGACAGTGCCTGGGCCTTGCGCTTGTTGCGGGTGGTGCAGTCGGCCCTGGTCAGCTTGTGCAGGCGTTCGAGGAGGTGCCCCGCGTCGCGGACGTAGCGGCGCACGGCGCTGTCGGTCCACTCGCCCGTCCCGTAGCCGTGGAAGCGCAGGTGCAGCTCCACGAGCCTCGACACGTCGGACACCACGTCCTTGGGGAACTTCAGCTCGGCGAGCCGCTTCTTGGCCATCTGCGCGCCGACGACCTCGTGGTGGTGGAACGACACGCGGCCGCCGGGCTCGTTGCGCCGGGTCTTCGGCTTGCCGATGTCGTGCAGCAGGGCGGCCCACCGCAGCACCCGGTCGGGGCCGGACGTCTCCAGGTCGATGGCCTGCTCCAGCACGATCAGCGTGTGCTCGTAGACGTCCTTGTGCCGGTGGTGCTCGTCGATCTCCAGCCGCAGCTTGGGCAGCTCGGGCAGGACGTGGGCGGCGAGCCCGGTGTCCACCAGCAGCGCGAGCCCCTTCCTCGGGTGGGCGCCGAGGATCAGCTTGTCGAGCTCGTCGCGGATGCGCTCGGCCGAGACGATCTCGATGCGGCCGGACATCGCGGTCATCGCCTCGACCACCTCGGGGGCCACGGTGAACCCGAGCTGGCCCGCGAACCTGGCCGCCCGCAGCATCCGCAGCGGGTCGTCGTCGAACGACTGCTCGGGTTTGCCCGGCGTCCGCAGGACCTTGGCGGCCAGGTCGGGCAGCCCGCCGTACGGGTCGACGAACTCGTGGCCGGGCAGCCGGACGGCCATCGCGTTGACCGCGAAGTCGCGCCGGGCGAGGTCGCCCTCGAGCGAGTCGCCGTACATCACCTCGGGCTTGCGCGAGGCGGGGTCGTACGACTCGCTGCGGTAGGTGGTGATCTCCAGCAGCCAGCCGCCCTTGCGCACGCCGACGGTGCCGAAGTCGATCCCGATCGTCCAGACGGCGTCCGCCCAGTCCTTGACGATCTCCAGCACCCTCTCGGGGCGGGCGTCCGTGGTCAGGTCGAGGTCCTTGCTCGCGCGGCCGAGGAGGACGTCGCGGACGGAACCGCCGACCAGGGCCAGCTCGTGCCCTCGGGCCGAGAACAGCTCACCGAGCTCGTCGGCGACCGGGGCGATCCGGCGGAACAGTTCGTTCACGGCGCGCTGCTGGCTGTCGCTCAGATTTGAAACGGACAAGGCTGGGTAGGTCCTTCGGTCACGGAACAGAAACTCTCCCCCGATGGCCCAGGTGTTCAGGTGTCACCCAGGGGAGACACACCTAGCGATCACTAGGCCACGGACGGTTCGGGGGCGCTGGACGACGCAAGGAGCACACGAGATGAAAGACGCTCTCGCGATTCACCGCTGGCTCCTCGCCCACCAGATCCACCATGAGATCGTACGTCTTCCGCGCCCGTTGACATGCTCGGACGAGCTTCCCGAGGTGCTGGGGGTCTCACCCGAGAGGTGCCTGTGCGTCTCGCTGTTCGAGGTGTCGGCGCGAGGGCGGACACAGGAGGTGGCGGTGGTGACCGCGGTGAACTCCTGTCCCGGGCCGGCGGACGTGGGCGCCGCTCTGCGCGCCCACAGGGTAACCCCCGCGTCGGCCTACACCGTGAACTCCGCGACCGACTACGCGCACGGCCTGGTCTGCCCGCTCCTGCTGCCCGACGACCTGACCGTGCTGGTCGACCAGCGTCTGCTGGAGCGGGCCGATCCCGACGAGGTCGTCCACACCGCGACCGGCGAGCGCCGCACCGCGTTGCGCATGCCTGCCATCGACCTGTTCGACCTGGTGGCGGCCAAGCCCGTCGACCTGAGCGCCACCCAACGGAGGGGTCTCGCGAGCCTCGTGAGTCCTATGCGGACTGCTTAGGCCATAGCATTCTGGGCGTGCGCCGTACCTCACCGCCGGCCGGCACATGATCCGTAAGGCCGCGCTGCTGACATCGCTGACCGCCCTGCTCGCCTTCCCCGCGGGCATGGCCGGTACGGCTGTCGCGGCACCACCTCCGGGTCGTGTCGTGGCCGTGGCACCGGCCGATCCGCTCGTGGTCAGCGAGATCACGCCGGAGGTCGTGCGCGTCGCCACCGACCCCATCACGGTCGCGGGGACCGTCTCCGGCACGCCGGGATCGTTCGTCCGGGTCGCCGTCCGCTACTCCCGGGGCAGGCCGTTCGCCTCCCGGGCCGATATGGCGGCGTACCTGTCGGAGCAGGGATACGGCACCACCAACTGGAGCACCAGGATCCAGGCCACGGCGCTCGACCAGTCGGGAAAGCTTCCCTTCCGGTTCACCGTGACCCCCGCGGAGCTGGGCATGCCCAGGCCCGGCGTCTATCCCTTCGAGATCGAGCTGACCGACGCGGGCACCGGGCAGCGGCTCGGGATCGAGCGGACCTTCCTGACGTACGCCCCCAAGGGCGAGCAGATCCCCAAGATCAAGCTGGCCGTCGCCCTGCCGATCGTCGACCGGCCCCACCGCGCCGACGACACGACGTTCATGGACGACGACCTGCCGGCCTCGCTCGCGTCCGGCCGCCTGGCGGCGCTGCTCCAGACGGCGCAGGACACCGGCGACGCGGTGACCTGGTTCGTGGACCCCGCGCTGCTCGACGACGTCCGCGTCCTGTCCTCCGGCCCCCGGAATGTGCGCGGCACCCGCAAGGACGCCGACCAGGCCGCGGGCCAGTGGCTGAACGGCCTGCGCAGCGCGCTGACGGACAAGACCGTCATCTCCACGCCGTACGCCGATCCGGACATGACCGCGCTGGTCCACCACGGCCTCGACAAGCAGGCCGCGGCGTCCGTCCAGCGCGGGGCGGCGCTCGCGAGCGAACTGCTCGGCCGGGAGATCCCCAGCACCACCACGTGGCCGGCCGGCGGCAAGATCGACCGCGACGCGGTGGACGAGCTGGCCATGTCGGGCGTGACGTCCGTGCTGCTGTCGGGCGACGCGCTGCCGCCGCGGCCCGAGGGCCAGGGCGCGACGCAGACCGGACAGCCCGTCCCCCCGCCCGCGCAGCAGACCACGCCCGACGGCGCCGCCACGCTCGAAACCGTCGCCGAGAACCCGCTCACCGCGCTGCTGGCCGACCCCACGCTCAGCGAGCTCCTCGGCGGGAACGTGTCGGCTCCCGGCGCCGCGATGCTCGCGCGGCAGCGGTTCCTCGCCGAGACCGCGATGATCGCCTTCGAGCAGCCGGTAGCCCTTCCCGGCCAGACCGGCGGCACGGGACAGAGCGGCACAGGCCAGAGCGGCACCGTGCAGAACAGCACGGCGAAGGCGGCCACGCGCACGGTGATCGCGGCCCCGCAGTCGCATCTGTGGACGCCCGACCCGGCGTACGTCTCCAGCCTCCTGCAGGCCGCCTCCGGCGCCCCCTGGCTGCGCATGACCCCGCTCGACTCGATCAAGCCCGGCCGGGTCCAGGTGCCGCGCGCCGACCTGACGTACACCGAGCGCGACCGCCAGGCCGAGCTGAGCCGCACCTACCTCGCGACCGTACGCAAGCTGGAGCGCAAGGCCGACGCCGTGGCCACCGTCACCGAGCAGCACACGGACGTCTTCCACACGGCCATACTCCGGCTGTCGTCGGCCTCCTGGCGGGGCGACGGCAAGCGCGCGATGACCTTCGCCGGGCAGGTGCAGAAGGCCATCGACGCGCGCATCGACGACGTGTCGGTGCTCGACACCCCGCGCGCGGTCGCGGGCAGCAACGGCCAGGTCCCGGTCAGCGTGGCCAACAACCTGGACAAGGACATCCAGATCAAGATCCGGGTCACCTCGGCCAGCAAGTCGCGGCTCGCTATCGACGCCCCCGGAGGGGTCTACATGACCCCCACGACCACGATCCTCGCGGGGCGCAGCCAGCTCGTGAACGTGCCGGTGATCGTGCGCGACGAGGGCGGCGACGCGAGCATCTCGGTGCAGCTGCTGACCGACGGCGACGAGAAGTACGGCAGCGCCGTGCGGGTCGTGGTGCGCGCGACCGGCTACACCGGCATCGCCCTCGTCATCGTGGGGGCGGCCGTGGTCATCATGCTGGCCGCCGTGGTGATGCGCATCCTGCGCCGCAGGTCGCGCAAGGCGTTCCCGTTCGACGCCTCCGGCGGCGAGGACGGCCCGCCCGGCGACCGGCAGGGAGCCGTCCCGGCCGAGCGCACCCAGTCGCCGTAGTCTTGGGTCGCCTTCCCGGGACCACTGGAGGAAGGCGGCCACCCCAAGTCAGGCCGCCGCGAACCGAAGGACAACCATGAGCAGGATGCTGCGGGCCAGCGCGATCATGGCGGCCGGGACGATGGTCTCGCGGCTCACCGGCTTCGTCCGTACGGCGATGCTCGCCGCGGCCATCGGCACCCTCGCGCTCGGCGACGCGTACAACGCGGCCTACCAGATCCCCTACATCCTGCTCGACCTGCTGCTCCAGGGCGTGCTCAGCGCCGTGGTCGTTCCGGTGATCGTGCGGGCGCAGAAGCGGGACCCCGACGGGGGCCAGGCGTTCGAGCAGCGGCTGATGACGCTGGGCGTGGTGGTGCTGACCGCCGTCGCGGTGATCGGCGTGCTGCTGGCCCGGCCGATCATGGAGCTCTACACCGCCTCGAACTGGTCGGAGGACAAGGTCGCGGTCGCCACCACGCTGGCCCGATATCTGCTCCCGCAGATCGCGTTCTTCGGGATCGGCTCGCTGGCCGGGGCGATCCTGAACACCCGGGACCGGTTCGCCGCCCCGATGTGGGCGCCGGTGCTCAACAACATCGTGGTCATGGGGGTCCTCGCCGCCTACTACGTCATCGGCACGTCCGACATCGAGAAGGTGAGCGACCGCGACCTCATGCTGCTCGGCCTCGGCACCACCGCGGGCATCCTCGCCCAGGCGCTGGTGCTGATCGTCGCGCTGCACCGGGTCGGGTTCCGGTTCCGCCCCCGGTTCGGGGTGCGCAACACCGGTCTCGGCGAGGCGGCCAGGGCCGCCGTGTGGACGTTCGCCTTCGTCGGCATCAACCAGATCGGGTTCTGGGTCACCACCAAGCTCGCCACCGGCGCGGGCGACCGTGCCCCGGGCGCCGGCAACAGCGCGTGGTCGTACGCGTTCCAGCTCTTCCAGCTTCCGTACGGGATCATCGCGGTGTCGGTGATCACGGCGATGCTGCCCAGGATGAGCAGGCTCGTGGCCGACGGCGACCTCGCCACGGCCCGCGGGGAGTTCTCCTCCGGGGTGCGGCTGGTCTCCTCCGTCATCGTCCCGTCGGGTCTGCTGCTGATGGTGCTCGGCCCGGCGGTCACCACGCTGATCTTCTCGTGGGGCAACATGACGACGGGCAACGCGATCTACATCGGTCACGTGCTGCAGGTGTTCGGCGTCGCGCTCGTGCCGTTCTCGATCTTCCAGCTCCTGCTGCGGGTCTTCTACAGCTTCGGCGACACCCGCACCCCGGCGATCATGGCCGGGGTGAACGTGGTCGTCAACGCCTCGCTCAGCCTCGTCGCCTACTTCACGCTCCCCGACCGGTACATCGTCATCGGCCTGGCGTTCGCCTACCTGATCACGTACGTCGTCCTCTGCGGCGTCGCGTGGGTGCTGGCGAGCCGGAAGATCGGCGGGCTGGGCGGCCGGGAGATCGTCGCCGGCCTGGGCCGGATGTACGCGGCGGCGATCCCGGCCGCCGCGCTGGCGCTGGCGGTCCTCTGGCTGGCCAGGGAGATCACCTCGATCAGTCCCATCAGTGCGGCGGTGGTGCTCGTGGTGGGCGGCGGCGCCGGGCTGCTGCTGTACATGTTCGCCGCGCACCGGCTGCGGGTTCCCGAGGTCCGCTCCATCATTGGACTTGTCGCAAGCCGGGTAGGACGGTAAGAGTCCTCAAGAACGACCGGCGACTGGAAGGTAACGCGAAAGTCCGATTCGGACGTCTTCGATCGGGAAGGCGGGCACAAGCGGCACGGCACTAGCATGGTGCGCCAGGGAGTGTTGAGACACACTCAGAGAACGTCCCGCAGAACTTGCCCTACCGATGGATTCGGCCGGGCGGGTGACCGCGAGGGTGGAGGAGGACCGGCGGCGACGGCCGTACGGGCCTGTTCCGGCTCGCGGATGCTCGTCTCCGGGGTCTCGCCGACCCGGCGGTGCTCCGCTCGGCGACCACGGCAGGCAGGAGGTTTTAGGGGCGCGATCTGGTGTTTCGGACCGGCGAGCGGAAGCGGGAAGGCGTGGGCGGAACCACCCGGCATCGGCTGGTGCATGCCGATGAGCCGCGGAGCGGGGCGGCCGCATGAGCATGTCCACGGTCGAACCGGGGACCAAGCTGGCGGATCGGTTCCGCCTGGAGGACAGGGTCCACGAATCCGGCGGCGCGACCCTGTGGAAGGCGCTGGACGAGATCCTCGCCCGCCCGGTCGCGGTCCACACGTTCGCACCCGATTTTTCCCGAGTCGAGGAAGTCGTCACCGCCGCCCGCCTGGCGAGCCGCCTCACCGACCCCCGCCTCACCCAGGTCTTCGACGCGGCCGACGAGGACGGCACCGCGTACGTCGTGAGCGAGTGGGTCAGCGGAGAGTCGCTGCTCGACCTGCTGGAGAGCGGGCCCGTCGAGCCCGAGCGGGGCGCGGCCCTGGTCGCCGAGGCCGCCGAGGCCCTGGCGCACGCGCACGCGGCGGGGCTCACCCACCTGCACCTGACCCCCAGCCGCCTGGTCTGGACGAGCGGCGGCACGGTCAAGCTCCTCGGTCTCGCCGTCGACGCCGCGATCCTCGACCTGAGCAGCGAGGACCCCGCCAAG
The DNA here is from genome assembly GCF_036186745.1 of Microbispora hainanensis. Taxonomy (NCBI): domain Bacteria; kingdom Bacillati; phylum Actinomycetota; class Actinomycetes; order Streptosporangiales; family Streptosporangiaceae; genus Microbispora; species Microbispora hainanensis. Next base: position 2,147,994 of record NZ_CP108086.1, read on the forward strand.
GAGGACGCCGAAGGGCTGGGCCGCCTGCTCTACGCGGCGCTGACCGGCCACTGGCCCGGCGACTCCGACTGCGGGCTGCCCCCCGCGCCCCTGGACGACGGCAAGATCTGCACGCCCCGGCAGGTCACCGCCGGCGTCCCCGGCTACCTCGACGCCATCACCTGCCGCGCGCTGCTGCAGGAGCCGCGACGCGGGCAGCCGCCGCTGGCCACCCCGGCCGACGTGGCCGAGGCGCTCGCCGAGGTGCCCCGCCCCGCGCCTGCGCCGGTCACCACCGCGCCGCCCGCGTTGAACCTGCGCAGCGAGGCGCCGGACGGGCTGGGCATGTCCACCATGCCGCCCCGCGTGCCGTCCCATCTGGCACACCAGATGTCGATGGTCCCTCCGCCACCGCCGCCGCGCCCGCAGACCGGCGCCGCGAGCAAGATCCTGCTGACCGTCATCGTCCTGCTCGTGATGGCGGCCGTCGGCGTGGGCGCCTGGACCGTGGGCAAGAACCTCGGCAACACCCCGCGCGGGGTGGCCCAGTCGGACAGCGCGCAGTCGCCGTCCCCCTCGCGGAAGCCGGTCGCCGTCAAGCCGGTGAGCGCGGCGGGGTTCGACCCCCTCGGCACCGACCGCGCCGAGAAGCCGGAGCTCGCCCCGCTGGCCATCGACGGCAAGCCGTCCACCGACTGGCACACCGACAGCTACAGCACCGCCGACCTGGGGCGCCTCAAGGACGGCGTCGGGCTCATCCTCGACATGGGCAAGCCGATCCCCATCGCCGACGTCGTCGTCTCCCTGGGCAACGCCGGCGGATCGACCGTGCAGCTCAAGGTGGGCGACGCGGCGGATCTGTCTTCTTTGAAGACCGTGGCGGAGAAGAAGGGCGCATCGGGTTCGGTGACGCTCACCCCGGAAAAGGCCACGACGGGCCAGTACGTTTTGATCTGGTTCACCCGGCTTCCCGCCTACAACGGGCAGTATCGTGGCACTATCTACGACGTAACGGTGCATTCCCCAGGATCGGCATAGCAGGGACTTGTGAATTCCCCACCAGACAATCCCCCGACGGCTGAGCACGCGCGACGCGCGATGTCCGATGCCGATCTGCTGGCCCGCCACCTCGGCGGCGACCCTCACGCGTTCAGCGAGATCGTCAAGCGGCATCGCGACCGGATGTGGGCGGTCGCCCTGCGCACGCTCGGCGATCCCGACGAGGCCGCCGACGCGGTTCAGGACGCGTTCGTCTCGGCGTACCGGAAGGCGGACAGCTTCCGCGGCGAGGCGGCGGTCACGACGTGGCTCCACCGCATCGTGGTCAACGCCTGCCTCGACCGCATGCGCCGCAAGTCGGTGCGCCCGGTCGCCGACGACGAGCTCATCGAGGCCGCGGAGCGCGAGGCCCCGGCGACCGACCAGGTCGGCGAGCGCGAGGTCTCCCTGGAGGTCACGGCGGCGCTCAAGCTGCTGCCGCCCGACCAGAGGGCGGCCCTCGTGCTGGTCGACATGATGGGGTACGCGGTGGACGACGCGGCGACGGTGCTGGGCGTCCCGCCGGGGACCGTGAAGAGCCGCTGCGCAAGGGGGCGCGCCAAACTCGCCCCGATTCTTTCGCATCTACGGAACCGATCCGACCTCACTCGCGTCTCATCCGGGAAGGGAGCAGAACTTCGTGACGGGTGACACGCACTACGACCTGGAGGTTCTCGCCGAACTGGCGGAGGGTCTCCTCGACGACACGACGGCCCGGCGGGTCCGCGAGCATCTCGCGGTCTGCGACCCCTGCGGGGAGAGCCTTGCCGACCTGGCCGCGGTCCGGGAGGTCCTGGCGGCGATGCCGGTGCCGGCGATGCCTCTGGGTGTCGCCAGGCGTATCGACCGGGCGCTTGCCGCCGAGGCTCCGGACTGGGACCGCGTCCTGCGGGACGCCCCATGGGACAGCGCTCCACAGGAGCCGGCCCCGTGGGACAACGCCCCATGGGACGACGTTCCGTGGGAGACGGTCGAGCCTCAGGTCGCCGCTTCGGCGGAAACCACCTCGGAAATCGCCGCCTCGGAAATCGCCGCGGAGACGCAGCCGGAGCCGGAGCGCGGGACCGCGCCGGTGGTTCCGCTGGGTGTCGTCGCCGACGACGGGACGATCGTGCCGGCCAAGCGCCGTTCGGGACCGCGTACGGCGGGCCGCAAGGCGTCCAGGCGGCGCTCGTGGGCGTTGCCGGCCGCGGTCGCCGCTGCGGCGGCCGTCGTGATCGGGAGCGGCGGTCTCGCCACCGGCCTGCTCTCGTTCGGCGACTCGCCGTCCCGGCAGGTGGTGAGCCAGGGCGAGCCCGGCAAGAGCCCGGACAAGGTCGAGGCGCTGACCTACTCGACGTACGCCAGCGGCCACAACTACACCAGCCGGGAGCTGCGCGGGCCGCTGCTCGGGTACTTCGGCGTGGCGCCCGGCTCGGGCACCAACGACGACGAGGACCTCGACACCTGCGTCAAGCGGTTCTCGACCGAGCTCGACCGCACGCCGATCGGCGTCGACAAGGCCCTCTACAACGGCAACGAGGCCACCGTGATGGCGTTCTGGGAGGACAAGAGCAGCAACGCCGTACGCGTGGTCGTCGTGGACTCGCAGTGCCACAAGCTGCGCCCCGAGGTTCTGGCCTCCTGGAAGTGACCGCGCGGCGCGAGCCGTACCATCGGCAGTGACGAAGCCCCCCGCGACCTCCGGGGGGCTTCGCCGTATCGGGGATCCCCCGGGGAATGACCGGGGCCTAGGATCTGTTGACGGCACTGCATATCCACCGGGAGCGAAGAAGGCGGGTCCGTTGAGCGACGTTCGTAACGTGATCATCATCGGGTCGGGTCCGGCCGGCTACACGGCGGCCGTCTACACCGCGCGCGCGGACCTCAAGCCTCTCGTCTTCGAGGGGTCGGTCACCGCCGGCGGCGCGTTGATGAACACCACCGAGGTGGAGAACTTCCCCGGGTTCCCCGACGGCATCATGGGCCCGGACCTCATGGACAACTTCCGCAAGCAGGCCGAGCGCTTCGGCGCCGAGCTGGTGGCCGACGACGTGGTCGAGGTGGACCTCACCGCGAACCCCAAGGTCGTCAAGACCCACACCGACACCTTCTACGCCAAGTCCGTGATCCTGGCCACCGGGTCGGGCTACCGCGAGCTCGGGCTGGAGAACGAGAAGCGGCTGTCGGGGCGGGGCGTGTCGTGGTGTGCCACCTGTGACGGGTTCTTCTTCCGCGACCAGGAGATCGTGGTCGTCGGCGGCGGCGACACGGCGATGGAGGAGGCGATCTTCCTGACCCGGTTCGGCAAGTCGGTGACGGTGATCCACCGCCGCGACTCGCTGCGCGCCAGCAAGATCATGCAGGACCGGGCGTTCGCGAACGAGAAGATCCGCTTCATCTGGGACACCGAGGTCGTCGACGTGCTCGGCGAGGACCGGATCTCCGGTGTGCGGCTGCGCAACGTCAAGACCGGCGAGGAGTCCGAGCTGCCGGTGGGCGGCCTGTTCATCGCGATCGGCCACGAGCCGCGCACCGGCCTCGTCAAGGGCCAGATCGACCTTGACGACCAGGGGTACATCAAGGTCGAGTCGCCGTCGACGCGGACGAACATCGACGGGGTGTTCGCGGCCGGAGACGTCGTCGACCACACCTATCGTCAGGCCATCACGGCCGCCGGGACCGGATGTGCGGCGGCGCTGGACGCCGAGCGCTGGCTGACGCTGAACGCCTGAATTCCGACATCGGGAATGCGGGGACTGTCCCCGCGGTTGTCTGCACCGCCACACCACTCATGCAAGGGGAGAGATACCGTGGGCGCGATCAAGAGCGTGACGGACGCGAGCTTCGAGGCCGAGGTCCTCAAGAGCGACAAGCCGGTTCTGGTCGACTTCTGGGCCGAGTGGTGCGGTCCGTGCCGTCAGGTCGGGCCGATCCTCGAGGAGATCGCCGCCGAGAACGCCGACAAGCTGACCATCGTCAAGCTGAACATCGACGAGAACCCGGTCACGCCGCGTGACTACGGTGTGCTCCAGATTCCGACGATGAACGTCTACAAGGGCGGAGAGGTCGTCAAGCAGATCATCGGCGCCAAGCCGAAGGCCATGCTGCTTCGTGAGCTCGAGGGCGTCATCTGACGCCGTAGCCGCCGGCCTCATCCGAAGAGCCCCCCGTGCCTGTGCCGCGTGCCTGTGCCCGGGGGGCTCTCGCGTTCTCCGGGTCCCGTACGCGGGACCGCCGGGACCGGTGGGGTTTCCGAGCCGGGACCGGTGGCCGGGACCGGTGGGCCGGGACCGGTGGGCCAGGGCGGAACCAGTGGGCCGGGCGAGACCGGTGGGCCAGGGCCAGGGCTGTTCTCGCCGGGCCAGGGCGGGGCCTGGCGTGCCTCTCAGACGGGCCGCAGTGCCCGCTCCGGGGACATCGACCCCAGCAGGCGCTCCAGTGCCACCTCGACGTCCTCACGCCACGACACGGCCGTCTTGAGCTCCAGCCGCAGGCGGGGGAAGCGCAGATGCGGGCGCACGGTCTTGAACCCGACCGACAGCAGATAGTCCGCGGGCAGCACACAGCCGCCCGGCTTCTCCCACTTCAGGTCGCCGAACGCCTCGATCGCCCGTACGCCGCGGCGGGTCAGGTCCTTGGCGACGCCCTGCACGAGCATCCGGCCCAGCCCGCCGCCGGTGAACTCCTGCACGATGTGCGCGGTCATCAGCAGCACGGCGTCCGAGCTGACCGGAGAGGTCGGAAACGCCACCGAACGCGGGACGTACAAGGGCGGGGCGTAGAGCACGAACCCGGCCGCCACCCCGTCCACGTAGGCGATCTTCCCGCAGCTTCCCCATTCGAGAAGGGTCGCGGAGATCCACGCCTCCTTCTCCAGGGCCGGATCACCCGCCTCCGCGGCGCGCTCGCCGCTGACCGGGTCGAGCTCCCAGAACACGCACCGCCGGCACCGTCGCGGCAGGTCATCGAGATTGTCCAGCGTGACATTGACCAGCCGACGCGACACGTGATGCCCCAATCCCCGTCAGGAGTCCTGCCAGAAAAGCGCGCGAATACGGCGTCTCCAGCTCGCATCGTAACTCAGGGGAAGGTCCGGGAGCGGGTGCGCCACAACAGCCGCCGACGACCATTAAAGGGGTTGGGCGGGCCGAAACCAGTGGTGCGGGAATGCAAGAAAAGGGGCCCTTGATGGTCAATACCCTGTTGTGATCGGAGTGGCGCGTTACCGTACCCTGGATTTCTCGGCTACGTGATCGGAGGTGGACCGTGGCACAAGAGCTTGATCACGGTCGGACGAACGCGACTCATGGGTCGCGCATTGACGCCTACGTCGACAGGTACGCCGCCCGCGCTGCCGGGATGGTCGCCTCCGAGATCCGAGCTCTCTTCGCCGTCGCGTCGAGGCCCGAGGTGGTCTCGCTCGCCGGCGGCATGCCGTACGTGAACGCGCTCCCCCTCGACCTCGTCAGCGAGCTCGTCGCCGACCTGGTCGCCTCGCGCGGCTCCGTGGCCCTGCAGTACGGCTCCGGGCAGGGCGACCCCGCCCTGCGCGAGCAGATCTGCGAGGTCATGCGCATGGAGGGCATCGAGGCGAACGCGGACGACGTGGTCGTCACGGTGGGCTCGCAGCAGGCGCTCGACCTGATCACCCGGATCTTCATCGACCCCGGTGACGTCGTGCTCGCCGAGGGACCCTCGTACGTCGGCGCGCTCGGGACGTTCAGCGCCTACCAGGCCAAGGTCGTGCACATCGCGATGGACGACCAGGGCCTCATCCCCGAAGCCCTCGCGCAGACCATCTACGCGCTCCAGGCGGCCGGCAACCGGATCAAGTTCCTCTACACGATCCCCAACTTCCAGAACCCGGCCGGCGTCACGCTCAACGAGGTGCGCCGCCGCCAGGTGCTGGAGATCTGCCGCCGCGCCGGTGTCCTCGTCGTGGAGGACAACCCGTACGGCCTGCTCGGGTTCGACGGGGAACCGATGCGGGCGCTGCGGGCCGACGACCCCGAGGGCGTGGTCTACCTCGGCTCGTTCTCCAAGACCCTCGCCCCCGGCTTCCGCGTCGGCTGGGCCCTCGCCCCGCACGCCGTACGCGACAAACTGGTGCTGGCCATGGAGTCGGCGGTGCTGTCGCACTCGTCCTTCACCCAGCTCGCCGTCGGGCAGTACCTCGCCACGCAGCCGTGGCGGGAGCAGATCAAGTCGTTCCGCGAGCTTTACCGTGAGCGGCGCGACGCGCTCCTCGGCGCGCTCGACGTGCTCATGCCGCCCGGTTGCACATGGACCCGCCCCGCCGGCGGGTTCTTCGTCTGGATGACCCTCCCCGAGGGGCTCAACTCCAAGGCGATCCTCCCCCGCGCGGTCGCCGAGCGGGTCGCGTTCGTGCCCGGCACCGGCTTCTACTCCGACGGCGGCGGCTCGCGGAACATGCGCCTGTCGTTCTGCTACCCGGAGCCCGAGCGCATCAAGGAGGGCGTGCGCCGCCTGGCCGGCGTGATCGAGCAGGAGCTGCGGCTTCGGGACACGTTCGGCACGGGCTCCACACCGGGGCGCTCCGGCGTCGACACTCCCGGCCCGGATCTCGCCTAGACACGGTACGGCCGCTGCCCCAACGTGACGGAGGAGCCGCCCATGGCACCGCTCATGGGCGGCTCCGGCACAAGTGCGACCTCGTCTGAGACCTGACGCGACGACGCGGCGGCGCGGGCGGGGCACTAGCCTGTTCAGGCTGGCCGTACTGACTTGTCGAGGCGAGAAAGGCCCTCTTCGTGAGCGAGCGAACGATGACCCAAGGATCGCCCCCCGCGCGTCCGTGGAGGGGGACGCGACTCGGGCCAGGCGAAACGACGAATCACCGCCGGACCGCGATCGGCGCCGTGGTGGAGCGCATGGGCGGTGAGGCGTGATGAGCGACCTGGGCCACGTGCTCATCCTCGCGGGAGGGCTCTCCTACGAGCGTGAGGTCTCCATCCGCTCCGGACGCCGCGTCGCCGAGGTGCTGCGGGCCGCCGGTGTGGACGTGGAGACCCGCGATGCCGACGCCACCCTCGTGCCCGGCGTGCTGGCGGACCCGCCGGACGCCGTCTTCGTCACCCTGCACGGCGGCGCCGGCGAGGACGGCGCGATCCGCTCGGTGCTGGAACTGCTCGGCGTGCCCTACGTCGGTGCGACACCGGACGCCTGCCGGGTCGCCTTCGACAAGCCCACGGCGAAGGCGGTCGTCCGCTCCTGGGGCCTGAACACACCCGACTCGGTCGCGCTGCCCAAGGAGACGTTCCACGATCTCGGCGCCACGGCCGTGCTCGCCCGCATCATCGACCAGCTCGGCCTGCCGCTCTTCGTGAAGCCCTCGCGCGGCGGGTCCGCGCTGGGCGCCTCCATGGTGCGCACAGCGGAGGAGTTGCCCGCCGCGATGGTCGGTTGCTTCGCATACGGCGACACCGCGCTCATCGAGCGGTACATCCAGGGCGTGGAGGTGTCGGTCTCCGTGGTGGATCTCGGCGACGGACCGGTCGCCCTGCCGCCCGTGGAGATCGTGCCCGACCGCGGCGTGTACGACTACGCCGCCCGCTACACCGCTGGGCAGACGGAGTTCTTCGCACCAGCCCGGCTCTCTCCCGAGGTCACCGAGGCGTGTGCCGGCATGGCGGTCGCCGCCCACACCGCGCTCGGCCTGCGCGACATCTCCCGCACCGACATCATCGTCGATGCCGACGGCAAGCCGTACTTCCTCGAAGTGAACGTGGCCCCCGGCATGACGGAGACCTCTCTGCTGCCCATGGCGGCGGAGGCCGCTGGCCGCGATCTCGGCACGCTCTGCAAGGGACTCCTGGAGCTCGCCGCCGCCCGAGGCTGATCCGCCTCCGTTTCACGTGAAACACTCCCCCCTCCAGGCAAGTCCTAGAGGGGGAGTTGGTGTGCCTTGGGGGCGTCTGCCTGGGGCAGTGAAGACGGCGGCGCAGGCGTGTGATCGGCGGGGTCCGCGCGGTCCCTGGCCAGGGCAGGTTGGTATGCCCTGGAGCGGTGAGGACGGCGCGACGGGAGTCTACGGGGCGTTGGCCGGGGGGCGAGCTGGGTGCCTCGTGGTCATGAGCACCGTCGCGGGGTTGGTCTGGCTTGGGTGCGCCGCCGGTAAGGCACGCGGGGTTCTTTGGCCGGGGCGGGTTGGCCTGGGTTGGAGTCGTGAGAACGGTCTCAGGATCGGTCTGCATGGGGGCGGGCAGCCGAAGGAGTCAGTGTGATCCTTGGCCGGGTTCCGGTCACTGCGCCGGAAGGAACCTCCGGTCCTCGCGAAGCCCGCTCCGCTGGGCCTTCGCTGCGGTCCTCACTCCCTTCCGCTCCGCTCCCTAGCCCGGACAATGGTTGACGCACGGACTCCAGGGGCGGCCCCGACGAAGCTGACGCGCCTATCCGCCCTCGGTTGCATCCCCCTGAACGGCCGCCACAAGACTCACACCACCTACGACCCCGCCACCACTTGGCAACTCCGTCACGACACCTTTGCCGCTCGGCATCGAGGCTCCAGTGCCCCCTGGGCATCGTCGGCTGGTCGACGCTGTCCGATCGACGTGGATGTTGCGCATGATCTGCTTGCACGTACACGAGCGGTTCGGCGGTCGCCGCCGCCGTCAACGCACCTCCAGTTCGTCCCGGTCGAGCGTGCCGCGCGTCATCCGCCGCCACAGGCCGATTACCCGGCCAGGACGAGAGCGTTGGGCACGGCGACGAGCAGCAGGAACGACGGAGTAGGTTTCCGCGGCGGCCCATCGGAAGCAGACACGAAGGGCCGCCCCTCTCCTCCTAGCCTTCTCCCCCGGGTCCACGCTGCCTCCCCGAGCCCACGCCCCCTCCCATCGGGCCCGGCACACCGGCGGCCGTCCGTCCCCGCCTCGGCAGCCGGGAGATGCGTCTGACTCTTGCGCTGGGGCGCTCGAACAAGGCGTCGGGTCGCTGGTGCAGGACTCGTCAGGCGTAGGAACTCTCAGGGCCGCCGAGGTGGCTTGGGATGATCTCGACCATGGGCGTCCGGCGAGGTTCGGGGGACGACACCGAACGGCCCGAGGCGTGACGTCAGAGGCTCCCGGGCGCCGTGGCGGCCGGGCCGGGGCGTACCTCGTGGAGACCTCACCGCAGGAGGCGATTGCTCTGCTCTACTCCGCTCTCGGGCGCCGATCAACCCCGTCGGCCCCGCCAGGGCGGCTCGAATGGACGTACGTCAGTACGCCGTCTACGTTCACCGGGTGGAGGGAGCGGAGCGGAAGGGAGCAAGGACCGCAGCGAAGGCCCAGCGGAGCGGGCTTCGCGAGGACCGGAGGTTCCTTCCGGCGCAGTGACCGATCCAGCCCCGACACCGGTCAGCCGATGACCACCAGCGAGTGGCTCGACCGCCTCACGCCCAAGGCGACCGCCGTGCTCGCCGTCGGCACCTGCGCTGAGGCCCGTGGAGATCCCATTACCCGGCGCCGATCAACGAGCGGCCGGCTGCCGGAGGGCACGGGCACAGCCATGCGGTTGGCCTCCTACGGCCGGCCAACCCGTGTGAGCGCCCGGGAAGCCCGGTCGGCAATCTGCCAGGAGCACAGCGGGGCATGGTCAGGCATTGGTGCGGGCGACGAGAGCTCGCATCTGTCGCCCGCCACGGCCGAGGTGTGCGCACGCGACGTGGCCACGCACGTACCTCAAAGGAAGGCCATGGCCGCCGGAGACGGCCGGTTGTCCAGGAGGCCGGTGAGCGGACGGGCTGCGAGCCTGCTGCAATGGGGGCGACACACGACCTCAGGCTCAATTTACGGGGGCGCCGGGGCGCGATGTTTCACGTGAAACCTGCGGCAGGGTGCCTGTAGCTGCTGCGGCGGGTGCGGCGGCATCGGTGGGTGTGCAGTGACGGCCATTGCCTGCGCCTGGGCCGGAAACGCCGCGAGGGCAGCACCCACCTGGATGCCGCCCTCGCCGCCCCCAGGACCATGGGGGCGCGGTCTTCCTGCCGCAGGCGCTGCGGTCACTCCGCTGTGATGCCCCTGCTGCGCATCGCGTGGGCGGCATCCGGTGCCATCGTGTCGATGATGCGCTCCAGGTCGTCGATCGTGGAGAACTCGACCACGATGCGACCCTTCCGGCTGCCGAGATCGACCTTCACCTTCGTCTCGAAGTGGTCCGAGAGGCGATCCGCCAGATCGCGCAGTGCCGGGGCGGTCGGCTTCTTCGCCCGGGGCTTGCGTGGAGCCGGCCCCGCGGTCGCCTCGCCCAGAGCAACGATCTCCTCGACGGTCCTGACCGACAGTCCCTCGGCCACGATCCGGGTCGCCAGGTGCTCCTGGGCGGCGGGGTCGTTCAACGCCAGCAGCGCCCGCGCGTGCCCGGCACTGATGATCCCGGCCGCCAGCCTGCGCTGCACCTCGGGAGGAAGGTTCAGCAGTCGCAGGGTGTTGCTGATGTGCGAGCGCGACCGTCCGACCTTCTTGGCCAGCACCTCGTGAGTGGCTCCGAAGTCGTCCAGAAGCTGCTGATAGGCCGCCGCCTCCTCCAGAGCGTTCAACTGCTCCCGCTGGAGGTTCTCGATCAGCGCCTCGCGGAGCATTTCGTCGTCCTGGGTGCTCCGGACGATCGCGGGGATGCGGTCGAGCCCCGCGATCTGCGAGGCGCGCCACCGCCGCTCCCCCATGATGAGCTCGAAACGGCCGTCCTCCACGGCGCGGACGACGACCGGCTGCAGCAGGCCGACCTCCTTGATGGACGCCGCGAGCTCGTCGAGCCGGTCCTCGTCGAACACCTCTCGCGGCTGCCGTGGGTTCGGGGAGATGGAGTCGACCTCGATCTCCTGGAAGTAGGCGCCCTCCACCGGACGCAGGCCCGTCGCCGGCGTGCCCGGCGCGGTCGGCTGGAGACCGAGAGGCGGAGCGCTCGCCGTGGACGCCGGATCGACGATCGGTCCCGTGGGGATCAGTGCCCCAAGACCCTTGCCCAGTCCCCGACGCTGCTGGCTCACCGCTGCTCCTTCACGCCCGCACCCGCACAGAAGCCAATGCCCAGCGACTCGCGGTCACTGGGCACCGGCACGCACACACCAGGAGAGAGTACCGCTGCGAAGCCCCGCCGTGAGTCGACGCGCGTCCCAGCTGTGGACAGCCCACCGCCGAACAGCAGCGTGTGGGGTCGTACGTAAGGAGCGGAGCGGAAGAGATCGAGGACCGCAGCGCAGGCCCAGACCTGACCCCAGGCAAGTTCCGGGCCTGCGAGCAATTTCTGTGGGTGGAGCGGAGCGGATTTCGCGAGGAATTCGCGCGGGTGGAGCAGGCTTCGCGAGGAGCGGAGGTTGCTTCCAGCGCAGTGAGGTCCTAGACACCGACATCCGGAGAAGCCGGTCGACCGCCGGCTCTGTAAGCCGTCGTCGGCGGGCTGGGCCAAACCGACGTCCCCCGCCAGAGCAGCGTCCCTAAGTCTGTGGCGCTCGAATCCGTGAACGTCCCGATGCCATCAGATGCCTGAACCCTTGTCTGTCACAGCCGGCACATGCGGCGGCTGTGGCCGCCCAGGGCGTCACGGCACAGCAGCGGGTGCCGTTGTGGCGCCTCGCGCCGGTGCTGTCTCTCCGGGGTTGCCCCGGCGCGTTGGCTGCGCCGGGGCCGGGAACGCTTCGCCGGCGCGTGCTCGTCCACACGCCGCCGTCTCTCCTGCCGTCTGTGCGGGCTCTGTCAGGCGCCGGTGAGGGCCGCCGCACGGTAGGCGATCTCGCGAGCGGCGCCCATGTAGGCCAGTGCCCCGCTCGAACCCGGGTCGTACGTCATGACCGACTGGCCGTAGCTGGGGGCCTCGGAGACGCGGACGCTCCTGGGGATGACGGCGTCGAGCACGGTGTCTCCGAAGTGGGAGCGCACCTCCTCGGCCACCTGAGAGGCGAGCCGGGTGCGCCCGTCGTACATCGTGAGCAGGATGGTGGAGACCGACAGCGTCTGGTTGAGGTGGGCGCGCACCAGCTCCACGTTCTGCAGGAGCTGTGTGAGCCCTTCCAGGGCGTAGTACTCGCACTGGATGGGGATCAGCACCTCCTGCGCCGCCGCCATGGCGTTCACGGTCAGCAGGCCCAGCGACGGCGGGCAGTCGATGAGGATGTAGTCGAACTCCATCGAGTCGAACGAGGCGAGCGCCCGCCGCAGACGGGTCTCCCGGCCGACCATCGGAACCAGCTCGATCTCCGCGCCCGCGAGGTCGAGCGTCGCCGGAGCGCAGAACAGGTTGGGCATGTCGGGGACCGGCTTCACGATCTGCGACAGCTGCATGTCGTCCACGAGCACCTGGTACACCGACGGCATCCCGGACCGGTGTTCGGTCGCCAACGCCGTAGACGCGTTGCCCTGCGGGTCGAGGTCGACCACGAGAACGCGCTGATCGTGCATGGACAGCGCTGCCGCGAGGTTGACCGCCGTAGTGGTCTTCCCCACGCCGCCCTTCTGGTTGGCCACCGTCATCACGCGACACCGGGAAGGCCGGGGCCAGGACCCCTCGTCGCGCGTCGAGTAACCGACGGAAGGCGCAGCCGCCTGCGGGGGCGTGGCGGCTGTTTCACGTGAAACCACAGAACTCAGTGCCTCTCGTACCAGCGGCGAATCGCCAGGGTTAAGGGGGGTCTGGGACACGGTCGTCGTCCTTTCGACCGGCGAGACAGGGGGACGAGGCCAGCCCACCCCGGAGGACCGGCCTGCTGTCGCGATCTCCCAGCGTAGGGGGAGCCGAGTCTCCGGCCAACCCAGGCCCGCTGTCACACCGCCTGATCCGGCGTCCGCCACCGGCTCACCTCTTTCGTCGCCTCCGCGTTTCCGTTCGCGGAGATCGTCCGGCGACGACGCGAACGAGGGTCGCGGGCGGCTCGACCCTACCGCGCCCCACTGTGGCCAACTCGACGTGCCTCACGCCGAACGAATCCAACCGGGGGCGGGCGGCGTCCAGCTCCTCCTGTGCCCGCTCCCCCTTCATCGCGAGCAACTCCCCGCCCTCGTGTAGCAGCGGCATCGACCACGACAGCAAACGGTCGAGCGGCGCGACCGCCCGCGCCGTCGCCACGTCGAAGACGCGCTTGCCGGCGAGCTCCTCGGCCCGCCCGCGCAGCACCTCCACGTTGTCGAGCTTGAGCGCCTCGACGCACTCCGACAGGAACACGGTGCGACGCAGCAGCGGCTCCAGCAGCGTCACCGTCACGTCGGGCCGGACGATCGCGAGCACAAGGCCGGGCAGGCCGGCGCCCGAGCCGATGTCGATCAGCGTCGAGTCCGGCGGGACCGCCTCCTCCACGACCGCACAGTTCAGCAGGTGCCGGTCCCAGATGCGGGGCACCTCGCGCGGCCCCAGCAGTCCCCGCACCACGCCCGGCCCGGCGAGCAACTCGGCGAACACCCGAGCCCGCTCCAACGCCTCGCCGGTGAAAATCTCCCGGGCCACCGGGGGCGCCTCGGGCAGCTCGTTGCTCTCCGTCATCACTTCACTCATCCAGGAACGCTCTTGGCCAAGGGTAACCGTCCTTCCCTCTCGGCGACGGCCTGCGGTGCGGACCCGGCCAGAGCGGGAGGGCGGGAAGGGACGTACAGGACGGAAAAGCCGCCGGTCCCGGATGTCGGGACCGGCGGCTTCCCCGCGTCGAAACTGTCGGAACTGTGAGAGCGGTCAGGCGGGCAGGACCACCACGAAGCGGCGGGGCTCCTCGCCCTCGGACTCGCTGCGCAGGCCCGCCGCGGCGACCGCGTCGTGAACGATCTTTCGCTCGAACGGCGTCATCGGCTTGAGCGCCTTCGGCTCGCCGGTGCGCTTGACGTCTTCGGCGGCCGCGGTGCCCACCTTGGTGAGCTCGGCACGGCGCCGCTCCCGATAGCCGCCCACGTCGAGCATGAGCCGCGAACGCTCCCCCGTCTGACGGTGCACGGCCAGGCGCGTCAGCTCCTGCAGCGCCTCCAGCACCTCGCCGCCGGGTCCCACGAGCTCATCGCCCTTGACGCCGACGATCGAGACCACGGCACGGTCTCCCTCGACGTCCATGTCGATGTCGCCGTCCAGGTCGGCGATGTCGAGCAGGCCCTCCAGGTAGTCCGCCGCGATCTCGCCCTCCTGTTCCAGGGCTTCGATGTCGGGAGCAGGCTTGAGGGTCTCCTCAGCTTCGGTCACGTCCGGACTCTCCTTCTCCTACGACTTCTTGCTGCCGGTGCGCTTGCTGCGGGGCTGGCGCGTCGGCTGCTGACGGACGATCTTGGGGGCGGGTTCCGGCTCAGGCTGCGCCGGCGCCTTGGGCTTTCCCACCAGCTTGGTGAAGATGCCGTTCGTCGGCTCGGGAGTGGTGATGTTGCCCTTCTCGTCCACGACCGGCATCGGGTGACGGCTGTAGAACCAGTGCTGCTGGCCGAGTGTCCACAGGTTGGTGGTCACCCAGTAGAGGATCAGACCGAGCTGGAAGTTCAGGCTGAAGACGGCGAACAGCGGCGAGATGTACATCAGGATCTTCTGCTGCTGCGCCATGGGGTTGTCCGGCATCTGCGCCATCGAACGCTTCACGCTCTGCCGGACGGTGAGGAACGTGGTGCACGAGCTGATGGCCACGAAGCAGGCGAGGACGATCTTCGTCGTCACCGGCTGGGCGCCGAGGCTCCGGATGACCTCGGCGCTGTCGAAGAACTTCGCGGCCAGCGGCGCGCCGAGGACATGCGCGGCACGCGCGCTGTTCACCAGCTCCTTGGTCATGCCGAAAACGGCCCGGTCCTCGGCGATGGCCCGCAGCACGGTGAACATCGAGATGAAGATCGGGAACTGCGCGACGATCGGGAGGCAGCCACCGAGCGGGTTGGCCCCGGCCTCCTGGTACAGCCGCATGACCTCCTGGTTCATGCGCTGCTTGTCGTTCTTGTACTTCTTGCGCAGCTCCTGGACCTTGGGCGCCAGCTCCTGCATCTTGCGCGACGAGCGCATCTGCTTCATGAAGAGCGGGAAGATCAGCAGACGCATCAGCACGGTCAGCGTGATGATGGTCAGCGCCCAGTTGAGACCGCTGCTGGAGGGGATGAAAGTGCTGTAGCCGGCGTGGATCTGGGTGATCACCCAGGCCACCGCCGTATACAGCCAATTCAGGAATGGCAGCTCCACCGAGCTAGCTCCCTTGCGTTTCGTCGTGAGACCGGACTCGGCGTGGGGGCACCGGGTCGAAACCTCCAGGATGGAACGGGTGACACCGTCCGATACGCCTGACGGTCAGCCATGCCCCGCGCGCCGCTCCATGAACGGCGACGGCTTCCAGACCATAGGCGCTGCAGGACGGCTCGAACCGGCACCTCGGCCCCAGCATCGGGCTGATGAAGGCACGGTAGAACCGGATGATCGCGAGCAGCACGCGAGCGACCGGCCCGGTCGCGGGCCGATCGGCCTCCCCGGCCGTCGCGGCCGGAGTCGGTTGCTGCGCTGTCATGACCGTCCATCCGTCGGGGTCCGGGAATCGGACCCACGCCGCCGGAGTAAACGACTCAGCGCGACGTCGAGTTCGGCGGCCAGGTGCTCGCTGCGCGCGGACGCGGCCGGTGGATTGGCGCGTACCACCAGAAGGCTACCTCTCGGCAGCAGTGGCAGACGGCTCCGCACAAGGTGTCTCAACCTGCGCCTGACCTGGTTCCGCACCACGGCGCCACCGACTGCCTTGCTCACGACGAAGCCGACCAGCGGTGGCTCGTCGGCGTCACGCAGGTTCAGGTGTGCGACCAGGGTCGGACGCCCGGCGCGACGCCCACGGCGAATCGCGTCGGCGAACTCGTCACCCCGCCGCATGCGGGACGCGGACGGCAGCACCGGGCCTTCCTCGACGTATGGCCGCCCGCTCCGCTCGGCACGGGCGGGCGGCGTCTGGTCGTCAGACCGTCAGCTCGGCGCGGCCCTTGCGGCGGCGCGCGGCCAGGATGGCGCGGCCGGCCCGGGTGCGCATGCGCAGCCGGAAGCCGTGGGTCTTCGCGCGGCGACGGTTGTTCGGCTGGTAAGTACGCTTGCTCACGGGTGGGCTCCATGCTTCGGGTACGTCCGCGGCGTTCCGCGGGCGCGGTACATTCCAAGGTCACGGCTCGTCAGATGCGCGGGCATGCGAAAAAGCCGTCGCGTGATTAGCCGACCGGGATACGTTACGGGCCCACCGTACGTCAGGTCAAACCGGCACACGTGACGGCAAGCGAGTACGGCGAGCGACCATGGGCCGTTAGGCTGTGGACAACGCCTTGAACGCAGGTTGCGCACACCGCTACCGTCGGCCGTCCGGCCCTTCCCCCCATCAGCGTGAATGTGCCCGGGGAGAATGCACGGGCTGTGCACATCGTGTGGATCATATGTGGATGGCAGCCGGACGAGGACCGGTGCGGCGAGGCGCACAGGACTGAGAAACGACACGGATCGCGGCGGGCGAGCGGGGCCGCGTAACGAGAGGAGGGGCCGAGCCATGGAAGGCGTCGATCTCAACGCTGTATGGGCTCGGGCGCTCAGGACCCTGCTCGACGAGGGCGTCTCGGGGCAGCAGCGCGCGTTCCTCCAGATGACGCAGCCCTCCGGCCTCATCAACGACACGATTCTCCTGGCGGCCCCCAACGACTTCGCCAAGGAGGTCATCGAGGTACGGCTGCGCCCGCTGATCGTGCACGCGTTGTCGCAGGAGCTCGGCCGGCCCGTGCGGATCGCCGTGATGGTGGATCCCGGCGCCGGTCTGCCCGCCGCCTCGGACCCCGCCGCGGCGTCGCCGGCCGATCATCGTCCACAGGCGCCGTCCACAGATTATCCACAGCCCCGTCCGCAGGCTCCGCGCTTTCCCTTAGCTGAGGACGGCCCGATCCGCCGCGACGCCGAGCCGCATTATCCACAGGGCCAGCAGTATCCACAGCCTCCGCAGCACATGTCCCCGCCGGACCACGCGCAGCGGCCCGGCGGTTACTCCCCCGAGCCGCCCGCCGCGCCCAAGCCCGAGCCGGTGCCGGGCCCAGTGGCCGGTCCCGCATCCGGCCCCGTGTCCTCCGGTCCCGTGCCGGGCCCGGTGCCAGGCGCCGTACCCGGTTCTGTGCCGGGCGGCCCCGGGCAGAACCGCTGGGACGCCCGCAGTGGCCGCACCTCCGGCGAGCCGGCCCGGCTGAACGCCAAGTACACCTTCGAGACGTTCGTCATCGGCGCCAGCAACCGCTTCGCGCACGCCGCCGCCGTCGCGGTCGCCGAGGCCCCCGCCAAGGCGTACAACCCGCTGTTCATCTACGGCGACTCAGGGCTGGGGAAGACCCACCTGCTGCACGCGATCGGCCACTACGCGCAGAGCCTGTACGACGGCGCCCGGGTGCGGTACGTGAGCTCCGAGGAGTTCACCAACGACTTCATCAACTCCATCCGCGACCACAAGGCCGACGGGTTCCGCTCCCGCTTCCGGGCTGTGGACATCCTCCTTGTCGACGACATCCAGTTCCTGGAGGGCAAGGAGCAGACGCAGGAGGAGTTCTTCCACACCTTCAACACCCTCCACAACGCCAGCAAGCAGATCGTCATCTCCAGCGACCGGGCGCCCAAGCAGCTCGTGACGCTGGAAGACCGGCTGCGCAACCGGTTCGAGTGGGGGCTGATCACCGACGTCCAGCCGCCCGAGCTGGAGACCCGCATCGCGATCCTGCGCAAGAAGGCGATCCAGGAGGGCCTGGCCGCGCCGCCCGACGTGCTGGAGTACATCGCCAGCCGCATCGCGACCAACATCCGCGAGCTCGAGGGCGCGCTCATCCGGGTCACCGCGTTCGCCAGCCTCAACCGGCAGTCCGTGGACATCCAGCTCGCCGAGATCGTCCTCAAGGACCTCATCAGCGAGGACGCGAGCCCGGAGATCACCATCTCCCTCATCATGTCCACAACCGCCGAATACTTCGGTGTGTCGCTCGACGACCTGTGTGGAAGCTCACGCTCGCGCGCCCTGGTCACCGCCCGCCAGATCGCCATGTATCTGGCCCGCGAGCTGACCGACCTGTCGCTGCCGAAGATCGGCCAGCAGTTCGGGGGACGCGACCACACCACCGTGATGCACGCGGAGCGTAAGATCCGGTCGCTCATGGCGGAGCGGCGCTCGATGTACAACCAGGTCAACGAGCTGACGACACGGATCAAGCAGCGGGCACGCAACGCTTAGTACACAGCTGTGGATAACTCTGTGGATCAAAAACGCCGCCCTCGGCGGCGGCTCCGTCGCGATACCCCCACCCTCTCCGGCCCTCCAACACGCCGTCCCCACTTGGGGACAACTTTGGGGAGAACCTGGGGATCGTTTGGGGAATACCCGTGGACGACCTGGGGACGCCCTGTGCGTACACGTCACACACAACTCAGGTGTCCCTTTTACCCCGTGGACAACCGGTGGAAACCTCGTGGATTACTCGTGGACAGAGGGCACTCCGCCTGGGGAACGGGTGTGGGCACAGCGCGGCCGCCCACAGTCCACAGGGGGTCCGTCCACGTTTCCCCCACACCGGCAGTGGATGAATCAGCTCCGCTGAGCTGCGAAAATGCTCGACATCCACATATCCACACTGCCTAATGAGACGACTTGTATCTCTCTCCCTAAGAACTCAAGAACCATAGAAGGGGTTCTGGAGGCGCACAGGTGCGGGAGAGTGAAGACTTGACGAAGCAGCGACACCCAGGAGGCTGATCCACGTGATGTTCCGGATCGATCGCGACGTGCTCGCCGAGGCCGTGGCGTGGACGGCACGGAGCCTTCCGGCCCGTCCCTCGGTGCCGGTGCTCGCCGGCATGCGGCTGGAGGTGACCGACGACCAGCGGCTGAAGCTCTCCGGCTTCGACTACGAGGTCTCCGCGGAGGTGACCCTCGAAGTGCAGACCGGAGAGCCGGGAGTGGTGCTGGTCTCCGGCAAGCTCCTCGCCGAGATCACCCGCGCGCTCCCCGCACAGCCGGTCGAGCTGGTCGTGGACGGCGCCAAGGCCGTCGTCACCTGTGGCAGCGCCCGGTTCACACTTCTCACCATGCCTGTGGAGGACTACCCGTCCCTGCCGGCCATGCCGCCCGCCGCCGGACGGGTCGGCAGCGACGTGTTCGCCTCCGCCGTCGGCCAGGTGGCCGTCGCCGCGGGCAAGGACGACACCCTCCCGATGCTCACCGGCGTACGCATGGAGATCGAGGGCGACACGGTGACCCTCGCCGCCACCGACCGCTACCGCCTCGCCGTACGCGAGCTGAAGTGGCAGCCCGAGCAGCCGGACTTCCAGGCCATCGCGATGATCCCGGGCCGTACGCTGGCGGACACGGCGAAGGCGCTGGGCGGCACGGGCGCGGAGGTCGAGATCGCGCTGAGCTCTGCCGGCGGCACCGGCGAGGGCATGATCGGGTTCTCCAGCTCCGGACGGCGGACGACGACCCGGCTGCTCGACCCCGAGTTCCCCAAATATCGCTCGCTGCTGCCCACCGAGTTCTCCGCCCGCGCGGACCTGTCCACAGCCTCGTTCGTCGAGGCCGTCAAGCGCGTCGCGCTGGTCGCCGAGCGCAACACCCCCGTACGGCTGGCCTTCCGCGGCGGAGAGGTCGTCCTGGAGGCCGGCAGCGGCGACGAGGCACAGGCTGTGGAGGCGCTGCCGGTCGATTTCGACGGCGACGAGATCAACATCGCCTTCAACCACCAGTTCCTGCTGGAGGGCCTGGGGGCGATCGACTCCGACGTCGCGCGGCTGCAGTTCACCACGCCGACCAAGCCCGCCATCCTCACCGGGGGCAAGCCTGTGGACGACGGGGGCAGCGAGGACTACCGCTACCTCATCATGCCCATCCGCCTGTCCAGCTGACACGGCCCGAACACCCCGGGCGTACGATCTCCTGCGGGCATGGACCCCTTGTGCATGGGTACGCGTGCCTCCGTGGACGACGCAGACGTTTGAGGGGTGGCTCAGATGCAGATCGGCATGATCGGGCTCGGCAAGATGGGCGGGAACATGGCCGAGCGACTGCGGCGCGGCGGGCACGACGTCGTCGGCTACGACCGTGATCCCTCCATCAGCGACGTGAGCAGCCTGAAGGAGCTCGTCGAGAGGCTTCAGGCGCCGCGCGCGGTCTGGGTCATGGTCCCCGCGGGGAAGCCCACACGCAGCACGGTCGAGCAGCTGCGCGAGCTGCTGTCGGAGGGTGACATCGTCATCGACGGCGGCAACTCGCACTACCTGGACGACCAGCGGCACGCGGCCGACCTCGGCACCCACGGCATCGGCTTCGTCGACGTGGGCGTCAGCGGCGGCGTCTGGGGCCTGGAGTACGGCTACGCCCTGATGACCGGTGGCGAGGAGGAGCACGTCCGCCGGCTCATGCCGATCTTCGAGACGCTCAAGCCGGAGGGCGAGGACGGCTTCGTCCACGCGGGCGGCGTGGGCGCGGGCCACTTCGCGAAGATGGTCCACAACGGCATCGAGTACGGCATGATGCAGGCCTTCGCCGAGGGCTGGGAGCTGCTGGAGGCCAGCGACGCCGTCACCAACGTCCCCGAGACGTTCAAGAGCTGGCGGCACGGCACGGTGATCCGGTCCTGGCTGCTCGACCTGCTGGTGCGGGCGCTGGAGGAGGACCCCGACCTCTCCGAGCTGAAGGGCTACGCGGAGGACTCCGGCGAGGGCCGGTGGACGGTCCAGGCGGCCGTGGACCACGCGGTGCCCCTGCCGGCCATCACGGCCGCGTTGTACGCGCGTTTCGCCTCGCGCCAGGCCGACTCCCCGGCGATGAAGATGGTCGCGGCGCTGCGCAACCAGTTCGGCGGGCACGCGGTCGCCTCCGCCGAGGGCCAGACCGGCAAGGGCGCCGACGCCCCCGGCGCCGACGTCACCCCGCCGGTCGAGGTCGAGGGCTGACGCGCCTCGACGTTCCCGGCCCACGTTTGCCGGCCGACGTTCACGGGCGGCGTTCACACCCTGTGGACGCCGGGGGGCTCGCCCGGATGACCTGTCCTCGTCGGCGAGGCGGTCCCGCGCGAGCGCGGCCCGGCGGACCGAGCCGGACAGCTCGTCGGACGTCTGGGCCTGATCGCTCGCCCGCCGGACTCGTCCGTACACAGGGCGATCCGGGCCTTCTGCCGAGCCTGGTCGCCGGTCGACGGCTCTTCAGGCGTTGATCTTCCACAGGCTGTGGACGAACCACCCCGCACCGGCCCGTTTCTCCACAGCGAGCCGTTTCTCCACAGGACGTCGCGGCCGGGACACGAAGGCCGGGCACCGGCACTAGCCTGGCGGGGTGCACGTGGCGAGCCTGTCCCTCACCGACTTCCGGTCATACCCGGAGGTCGAACTCGTGCTGGAACCGGGGGCGACGGCGTTCGTCGGGCCGAACGGGCAGGGCAAGACCAACCTGGTCGAGGCGCTCGGCTACGTCGCGACCCATTCGAGCCACCGCGTGGCCACCGACGCGCCGCTCGTACGGCACGGCGCGCAGCGGGCGATCGTGCGCGCGGCGGTGGTCAGGGACGACCGCCGGGCGCTGGTCGAGATCGAGATCAACCCGGGCCGGGCCAACCGCGCCAGGGTGAACCGCTCCCCCGTCCCCCGGCCGCGCGACGCCCTCGGCCTGTTGCGGACCGTGCTGTTCGCCCCGGAGGACCTCGCGCTGGTCAAGGGCGACCCGTCCGAGCGCCGCCGGTTCATGGACGACCTGCTCGTCGCCCGCGTCCCCAGGTTCGCGGGTGTGCGCGCCGACTACGAGCGGGTGCTCAAGCAGCGCAACGCGCTCCTGCGTACGGCCGCGGCGACGCGGGCGGGACGGCGGCGCGGCGGCCGCAGGCAGGAGGACGACGCGGCCTTCGCCGCCGCCGGCGCGGGAGACGTCCTGAGCACGCTCGAAGTCTGGGACTCCCACTTGGTGCGCCATGGCGCGGAGCTGTTGGCGGCGCGGCTGCACCTGGTGGACGCGCTGCGTCCGCTCGCGGCGAAGGCGTACGCCACTCTCGCCCCGTCGTCCGGACTCGCCGATCTCGAATACCGGCCGTCGGGGTTATCCACAGATATCCCCACCCTGGGGACAAACCGGGAACTACTGGCCGAGCACCTGCGGGGGGGCCTCGCGGAGGCGCGTCAGGCGGAGCTCGAACGCGGCGTGACCCTCGTCGGCCCCCACCGCGACGACCTGCTGCTGCGGCTGGGCGAGCTGCCGGCCCGGGGCTACGCGAGCCACGGCGAGTCGTGGTCGTTCGCCCTCGCGTTGCGGCTCGCCGCCTACGACCTGCTGCGGGCCGACGGCGGCGACCCCGTGCTGATCCTGGACGACGTCTTCGCCGAGCTGGACGGTCAGCGGCGCAGGCGGCTCACCGAGATCGTCGCCCCGGCCGAGCAGGTGCTCATCACGGCGGCGGTGCCGGACGACGTGCCGCCCGAGCTGGCCGGTGCCCGGTTCGACGTGATGGAAGGGAGCGTGACCCGTGTCCGATGAGATATCCACAGGCGGTGGACAATCCCCGCAGGGCTCGGCCGCGCGGGGCGCCGCGCTGGCGCGGGAGAAGCTGGCCCAGGCGAAGGCCGACGCGCTGAAGCGGGGGCAGCTCCCCCGCAGCGAGCCCCGTCGCCGTTCCGGGCCGGGCGGCGCGCGGCGTGACTCCGGCGATCCGCTGCCGTTCGGCCGGGCGATCCGCGACCTGCTCGCCGCCCGGGGATGGGAACAGCCGGTCGCGGTGGGCGGGGTGTTCGGCCGCTGGGCGGAGATCGTCGGCCCCGACCTGGCCGCCCACACCAGGCCGGAGAGCTTCGAGGACGGCGAGGTGGTGGTCGCCGCCGACTCGACCGCCTGGGCGACCCAGGTCAGGCTCCTCGCGTCCACGCTGGTCAGGCGGCTGAACGAGGAGCTCGGCGACGGCACCGTGACCCGGGTCAAGGTGCACGGCCCCGGCGCGGGCCCCCGCCCGGAGGGCGGCCTGCGCGTACGCGGGAGTCGTGGGCCGGGCGACACGTACGGCTGACGGGGGCGACCGAACCTCGGACCCGTTAGGCGACACCCGCCGGACGTAAGCCGGAGCGGCCGTGGCGAAAGGCAAGCCCGGTCGGCGACCAACCTCGAACCGACCGTGGTGAAACGCCGCGTCGGTCCGTGACGAACCCCGGGACCGGCCGCGCGACGGCCCGCCGGATCGGCCCACGGGGAGCGGCGAACCGACCCGCGGAGACCCCGAACCGGCCCAAAATCGCGTCTGAGGCTTCGACCCCCGTTCCGTGTGGGGGGTGCTCAGAAACATGATCGTCAAGCGACAGGGCATCACAGCCCCCGTGAATGCCACCTGTTGTCTCTCGGACCGGTAGAATGCAAATGGACTCAAGGACACGTCCGGTTTGCGTCACCCCGGTCCCACGGGCCGACATCCCCTGGGTGTGCGCATCGGGGCACTCACGACGGTGACGGGCACGGCAGGGGCAGCCATTCCACGGTGTCGCCCGCCGCGTGTCCGCGGCAGGAGGATTTCGCACTTGTCCTACGACGCTAGCTCTATCACCGTTCTCGAAGGGCTGGAAGCGGTCCGCAAGCGCCCCGGCATGTACATCGGTTCCACCGGTGAGCGCGGGCTGCACCACCTCGTCTACGAGATCGTCGACAACGCCGTCGACGAGGCGCTGGCCGGTTACAACGACCTGATCGAGGTCACCCTGCTCGCCGACGGCGGCGTGCGCGTGATGGACCACGGACGCGGCATTCCCGTGGGCATCGTCGCCGCCGAGGGCAGGCCGGCCGTCGAGGTCGTCTTCACCGTGCTGCACGCCGGTGGCAAGTTCGACAGCAAGTCGTACGCCGTCTCCGGCGGCCTCCACGGCGTGGGCGCCTCGGTAGTCAACGCCCTGTCGACGCGACTTGAGGTCGAGGTCCGCACAGACGGCCACGTGTGGCGGCAGAAGTACGTGATGGCCAAGCCGACGGCCCCGCTGGAGAAGGGCGAGCCGACCGACGAGCACGGCTCCACGATCAGCTTCTGGCCCGACCCGGCGATCTTCGAGACGACCACGTGGAACTTCGAGACGCTGGCGCGCCGGTTCCAGGAGATGGCCTTCCTCAACAAGGGCCTGAAGATCACGCTGATCGACGAGCGGCCCGACCACATCATCGACGGCGCGCCCAAGGTGGTCACCTACCACTACGAGGGCGGTCTGTCCGACTTCGTCAAGCACCTGAACTCGAAGAAGGAGCCGATCCACAACTCGGTGATCGACTTCGAGGAGCACGGCGACGGCATCTCGGTCGAGATCGCCATGCAGTGGAACGCCTCCTACTCCGAGTCGGTCTACACGTTCGCCAACACGATCAACACGGCCGAGGGCGGCACCCACGAGGAGGGCTTCCGCGCGGCGCTGACCACGATCGTCAACCGGTACGCGCGCGAGCAGAAGTTCCTCAAGGAGGGCAAGGACGACAACCTCAGCGGTGACGACGTCCGCGAGGGCCTCGCCGCGATCATCTCGGTGAAGCTGGCCGACCCCCAGTTCGAGGGCCAGACCAAGACGAAGCTGGGCAACACCGAGGCGAAGTCGTTCGTCCAGAAGGCCTGCAACGACCACCTGCGCGACTGGTTCGAGCGCAACCCGGGCGAGGCCAAGGAGATCATCAACAAGTCGCTCCAGGCGGCCCGCGCCCGCATCGCGGCGCGGCAGGCCCGCGACCTCACCCGGCGCAAGTCGCTGCTGGAGAGCGGCAGCGGCCTGCCCGGCAAGCTGGCCGACTGCCAGTGGTCGGAGCCGGAGAAGTGCGAGCTGTTCATCGTCGAGGGCGACTCGGCCGGCGGCTCGGCCAAGGGCGGGCGCGACCCCAAGTTCCAGGCGATCCTCCCGCTCCGCGGCAAGATCCTGAACGTCGAGAAGGCCCGGATCGACAAGGTCCTCAAGAACAACGAGGTCCAGGCGCTCATCACGGCCCTCGGCACCGGCGTGCACGACGAGTTCGACATCTCGAAGCTGCGTTACCACAAGCTGATCCTCATGGCGGACGCCGACGTGGACGGCCAGCACATCACGACCCTGCTGCTGACGCTGCTGTTCCGTTTCATGCGCCCGCTGATCGAGGCCGGGCACGTCTACCTGTCCCAGCCGCCGCTCTACAAGATCAAGTGGGACCGCAAGGGCGAGGACGCGTCGTACGCGTACTCCGACCGGGAGCGGGACGCGATCATCGAGGACGGCGTCGCCCGCGGCCGGCGCGACCCCCGGCTCCACGACGGTGTGCAGCGGTTCAAGGGTCTGGGCGAGATGAACGCCTCCCAGCTCTGGGACACCACGATGAACCCCGACACCCGGGTGCTGCGCCAGGTCACCCTCGACGACGCCGCGCAGGCCGACGACCTGTTCAGCGTGCTGATGGGTGAGGACGTCGAGGCCCGCAGGAACTTCATCATCACCAACGCACGCGACGTCCGCTTCCTCGACGTCTGAGCAAGCGTGGCCGACCAGAAGGACTTTTCGTGACGGAAGTGAACACGCCGCCTGGGCCTCCCGCCGATCGCATCGAGCCGGTCGACATCCAGGCCGAGATGCAGCGCAGCTACATGGACTACGCGATGTCCGTCATCGTGTCCCGCGCGCTGCCCGACGTCCGCGACGGCCTCAAGCCCGTGCACCGCCGTGTGCTGTACGCGATGTTCGACGGCGGCTACCGGCCCGACCGCGGCTACTTCAAGTGCTCCCGCGTCGTCGGCGACGTCATGGGCTCCTATCACCCCCACGGCGACACGTCGATCTACGACACCGTCGTACGGCTCGCGCAGCCGTGGTCGCTGCGCTACCCGCTCGTCGACGGGCAGGGCAACTTCGGCTCGCCGGGCAACGACCCGGCCGCCGCGATGCGGTACACCGAGTGCCGTCTCGCGCCGATCGCCATGGAGATGCTCCGCGACATCGACAAGGAGACCGTCGACTTCCAGCCCAACTACGACGGGCGGTCGCAGGAGCCGGTCGTCCTCCCGTCGCGGTTCCCGAACCTGCTGGTCAACGGGTCCGCCGGCATCGCGGTGGGCATGGCGACGAACATCCCGCCGCACAACCTCCGCGAGGTCGGCGAGGCCGTCAAGTGGGCGCTCGACAACCCCGAAGCCACTGACGAGGAGCTGCTCGACGGGCTGCTCGCGCGGGTCAAGGGTCCCGACTTCCCGACCGGCGCGCTGATCGTCGGCCGCCGCGGCATCGAGGACGCCTACCGCACCGGCCGCGGCTCGATCATCATGCGGGCCGTCGTCGAGGTCGAGGAGGACCCCAAGGGACGGCAGTGCCTGGTCGTCACGGCCCTGCCGTACCAGGTGAACCCGGACAACCTCGCGCTGACGATCGCCGAGCTGGTCAGGGACGGCAAGGTCACCGGGATCGCGGACGTCCGCGACGAGACGTCCTCGCGCACCGGCCAGCGGCTCGTGATCGTGCTCAAGCGCGACGCGGTCGCCAAGGTCGTGCTGAACAACCTCTACAAGCACACCCAGCTCCAGACCACGTTCGGCGCGAACATGATCGCGCTGGTGGACGGCGTGCCGCGGACGCTGCGCCTCGACCAGTTCGTCCGGCACTACATCACGCACCAGATCGAGGTCGTGGTCCGGCGGACCCGGTTCCTGCTGCGCAAGGCCGAGGAGCGGGCCCACATCCTGCGTGGTCTGCTCAAGGCCCTCGACCGGCTCGACGACGTCATCGCCCTGATCCGGCGGTCGCCGTCGGCGGCCGAGGCGCAGGGCGGCCTGATGACGCTGCTGGACATCGACCAGGTCCAGGCGCAGGCCATCCTCGACATGCAGCTGCGCAAGCTGGCCGCGCTGGAGCGGCAGCAGATCCAGGACGAGTACGACGGCCTGATGGCGCAGATCGCCGACTACCAGGACATCCTGGCCTCCGAGCCCCGCCAGCGCCGGCTCGTGTCGGACGAGCTCGGCGAGATCGTCGCCAGGTACGGTGACGAGCGCAAGACCGAGATCACCGCGTACGAGGGCGACATGTCCATCGAGGACCTGATCGCCGAGGAGGACGTGGTCGTCACGATCACGCGCGGTGGCTACGCCAAGCGGACGAGCACCGACCTCTACCGGGCGCAGCGGCGCGGCGGCAAGGGGGTCAGGGGCGCGCAGCTCCGCCAGGACGACATCGTGGAGCACTTCTTCGTCACCACGACGCACCACTGGCTGCTGGCCTTCACCAACAAGGGCCGGGTCTACCGCTTCAAGGCGTACGAGCTGCCCGACTCGGGCCGGGACGCGCGCGGCCAGCACCTGGCCAACCTGCTCGCCATGCAGCCCGACGAGCACGTGATGGAGATCCTGGACCTGCGGGACTACAACGTCGCGCCCTACCTGGTGCTGGCCACCCGCAGCGGCCTGGTGAAGAAGACGCGGCTGTCCGAGTACGATTCGCCGCGATCCGGTGGCCTGATCGCTATCAATCTGCGCGAGGATGACGAGGTGATCGCCGCCCGTCTCGTCTCCGAGGGTGACGACCTGCTGCTCGTGTCCAAGAACGCGCAGTCGATCAGGTTCACCGCCTCGGATGAGGCGCTGCGCCCGATGGGCCGCGCCACCAGCGGTGTGATCGGCATGCGGTTCGTGGACGGCGACGAACTGCTCGCGATGAACGTCATGAGCGACGGCGACGACGTGTTGATCGCGACCGAGGGCGGGTACGCGAAGCGGACACCCGCCGACCAGTACCCGGTGCAGGGCCGGGGCGGCAAGGGCGTATTGACGGCGAAGATCGTCAGTTCTCGTGGCAAGCTGGTCGGAGCCGTCATGGTGCGTCCCGAGGACGAGGTCTTCGCGATCACCTCTGCGGGCGGGGTGATCCGCACCAGCGCCGGTGAGATCAAGCAGTCGGGCCGCCAGACCATGGGCGTCCGCTTGATGAATCTGGCCGAGGGTGACAGCGTTGTGGCCCTCGCTCGCAACGCCGAGTCGTTGGAGACCGAGGAGAACGGGGCAGGAGGCGAGGCATGAGCGAGCGTAGCGGGCGAATCGCTGAGCACAGCACGATTCGCGGATGCGCACCCGAGCCGTCAGATGAGGGCGTGGCATGAGTGACACCGGCGGACCGCGGACACCCGGCGCCAAGAGACCTTCGGGCGCCCGCCCGACGTCGTCTTCGAACGGCGTTACCGCACGGGCGCACGATGGCGGTAGCGTCGCCAAGGTGGCTTCCGAAGGAGATGACGTGACCGCCGCCGACAAGGCGAAGGCCGACGACACCATGCGCATCCGGACCTCGGCCGCCGACCAGCCGTGGAAGCGGCAGCCGGGCTCGGACGGCGCGTCCGAGAACGGCCGGTCCGAGAACGGCCGACCGGACGGCGGCAGGGCGGACAACGGCAGGGGCGACAGCGGTGGGGCGACCGCGCAGTATCCCCGGCCCGCCGGCCTCGGTACGTCCACACCCTCTGTGGACAACGGCCGTCCGTCTGTGGACAACGCTCGTCCTTCCGTGGACGGCGGCTCCGTACGCGGCCTGAGCTTCGGGCCTGCCGGTGGAGACCGGCCCGAGCCCGCCAAGAAGGACAAGAAGCAGCTCGGCGTGCGCCCGCCGCGCAAGGCCCACCTGGTCCTGCGCAGGATCGAGCCGTGGTCGGCGATGAAGTTCAGCTTCGTCGTGTCGCTGGTGTGCTTCGTCGTGCTCTTCGTGGCAGTCGCCGTGCTGTACGGCGTGCTGTCGGCGCTCGGCGTCTTCTCCTCGATCACCGACACCGTCAACCAGCTCACCAGCGGTGCCGGCGGCGCCGGGGCCGGCGCGATCGACATCGCGAGCTGGTTCGAGCCCGTCCGCATCCTCGGGTACGCGGCTCTGCTGGGCGCGCTGAACGTCGTGCTCATCACCGCGCTGTCCACCCTCGGTGCCGTCATCTACAACATCTCCGCGGACCTCGTAGGCGGTGTCGAAGTCACCTTCAGCGAAGCCGAGTGACCCACCGGTGCGGCAGGCCGCCCACACGAGCGGCCCGCCGTACGAATGCGCCTCGATGGCACGACCACGGGCCCGGACACGGTAAGCTTTTCCTCGTTCGGAACGACGGATTCGCCACCGGATACGGGATGCGGTAACCTTCGTTGCGCGGTGCGGGGCTATAGCTCAGTCGGTTAGAGCGCTTCCCTGATAAGGAAGAGGTCCCAGGTTCAAGTCCTGGTAGCCCCACCACGAAGTACCAGCTCAGAGGCCAGTTCCCGCGATCAGGGACCTGGCCTTTTGATCGTTTGTTAGCCGTTCGTTAGTGGGCTGGCCCTGACCAGGTGATAGAGATCAGTCCACATCGACAGCATGCAGGTTCGACCTGGACGATCATTCCTGGTTGCTTGAACACGGAAGATCTGCGGCCACTGGCGCCTCAGGTCCGGTTCGGCACCAGTCCGCTGCTTGAGAATCGGCCTGGCGAGCGGGTGGGTCGGGGCGAACCGATGGGCTAGGTCTTGGCCGATCAGATCGGCGCGTCGGGTGGTGGCATTGGCGTGCGCTACGGCGCTGTCGGTATCGGCGTCGAGGCCAGCCGCATCCGCGCATCAGGTGGGCGGCATCGCAAACGGAGGCAACTCGATGACCTCGACAAGGTAGCGATATCCAGGAGTCGGCGGAGTTCGGCCACCATGTGGCAGCAAGCTACGTGCTAGAGAGACAGCGGAGGCGGAGGGACCTGACGGCTGAACCGCCCCGGCTTCGGTGGAGACCTCAGGGTGATTCCAGCGGGTTCGCTGGGGTGATGTTGAGCGTAGTAGAGAGCTTCGTATTCATCCGGTGGGATGTTGCCGATGGAGGAGTGCAGGCGGGCGGTGTTGAACCACTCGACCCGTTCGGCGGTGGCGAGTTCCACCTCGGCCAGGCTGCGCCACGGCCCGCGGGGTTTGATCAGCTCGGTCTTGTACAGGCCGATCTGCGATTCCATCAGCGCGTTGTCCAGCGCTTAACCGGCTAATAATCGCGGTTCTCCGGGTTGACCGGTTAACGCTTTCATTTAGTGCGGGCGGCCAGCCGACGGAGTTGCTCTTCGTGTCGACGGACGCGGTCGGCGATGGCATCGACAGCGGCGCGGAGAGTGGCGATCTCGTCGGTGAGGCCGGTGAGGGTTCCGCTGGCGGCGGTGCGGTGCCGGTGCTCGTCGATGACGGCCCGGAGCGTGGGGTTGCGGTAGAGGGTGGTGCGGCCAAGGCCGGTGAGAGCGGCGACGGCGGTGAAGGTGACGGGCTGGCCCTCGTGGTGGAGTCGGGTGCAGGCCCGCTCGACCCGGTTAAGGGTTTCGCTGCTGGTCATCCGGCTTGAGCCTCGCTGATCAGGTTGTCGAGTCGGGCGATGAGCTTGCGGTGCCGTTCGGCTTCGGCGATCCAACCCCGCTTCTCGGCGTCCTTGGCGAGCGCTTCGGCGTCGACGCGCTGCGCGGCGAGGATGGGCAGCGAACTGGGTTCGGCGTGGAAACTCGGGCAGTGCTCGCAGATGTTGGCGTAGGTGCACGCGCCCTGGGCGGGCGCGCGCAGGCAGAACCCGCCGGACATCCTGGACTTGATCAGAGGAGTATCCTTCCAGTCCGCGCCGCCGGTGACGTCGGCCAGCGGCAGGCTCACCCGCCCGGGAGCCGGGGTGCGGACTTGCTGTTTGGCCAGGTCGAGGGCGCGCTCGTATTCAGCGCGGACGGTGGTGTCGAACAGCCGGCCGTAGCGCAGGCTCATCTCGGCGGAGGCGTGCCCGAGCAGCGCCATCAGCGCCTGCAACGAGACGCCGGCGTTCACCAGGGCGGTGGCGTAGGTGTGCCGGAGTTGGTGGGAGGTGATGTGGCCGAGACCGGCTTGCTGGGCGGCGCGGTCGAGTTCGGCGCGCACCGCTTGTTGCCCCAGACGCCGTCCGTGGTGGGTGAACAGGAACTGGGCGGGGCGTCGATAGCGGGGGTGCGGCATCGGCCTGCCGTGTGAGCGTAGGTCGATGATGTGGTCGATCAACGCCAGGACGTCGTCATCGAGGGGGACCATCCGCTCGGTGTCCAGCTTCCCGAGCGGGATCTTCAGCCAGCTGCCGTGGCCGGGAACCTCGTGGACGCAGTCCAGTTCAAGGTCGAGCAGTTCCCCGATCCGAAGCCCGCAGGCGCGTTGCAGTCGCAGGGCGCAGGCGGCCAGTTCGTTGCCAGGGTGATCCCGCAACACTTCGGCCAGGCGACGGTCGGCATCGACGGGCAGGTAGCGGGGCAGAACCTGCGGGAGCTTGGGGTTGTCATCGCGGAAGACGAGCTTGCGGGCGGGTGCCTCGGCCCAGCCCCACTCGGTGATGTCAGTCAAGAACCCGATCAATGCGATGACCCGCCGGGATCGGTCCGCGACCGTGATGGCCTCGCCGGTCTTGGAGTTGACGGCGTCGACTAGAAAGGTGAGGTAAGGCTCGATGTGGCGTTGCCGGTTCAACGCTGAGATCGACTCCAGCTCAGGATCGACGCGGGCCAGGAACAGGCCGAAGTGGTTGAGGCGGGTCGCGATCCCCGAGACGGTCTTGGGCTGGCAGGTCGCGCGTTTGCGCTCCAGATAGGCGATCATCGTCGTGCGGATCGGCTCTGCCACCCCGGCCAGCCGCTCGGTGAAGGGAACCGGCCCGCCTATCCGGGGCAACGTATCGATGATCCCGAGGTGGAACAGGACCCGTTGGGCGTTGCTGATCGCCGACAGGTAGTGGCGGTGTCCCTTGCCGGTGCGCTGGTGCCGTTCGGCGCAGGCCGCGGTGAACTCCTCCAGGTCGGCCTGGGTGAGCTGCTCCAGAGGGCGTCCGGCCTGGATGAGCAGCCGGGCCGGCACCTGAGAGCCGGTGGCGAACCGGACCCGCTGGGTGAAACCGAGCTCGGCGGCCGCAGCCATGAACCGATCCAGATCACCGGCGATGGGCGAGTCGGTGATCTCCCGCCAGAAGGTGGACAGCTTGCGTTCCAACAGGTAGTCATAGCCGGGCCGAAGTCCGTGGTGCAGCATGAGGAACGTGATGATCGGCCGGGTCGAACTCCCGGCCGACAAGCGGACCTCCAACGGTTCGGCCGCCCACCGCCGCGGGTCGGGCCAGCGTGCGAAGAACACTCGGGCGGCCCACCAGTAGGCGTGGTTGCCCCGTCCGGTCCGCCCCAGGTAGTCCAGGTAGGCGGCGTGCAGGTCATTGCTGGGCGCGGATGCGAGTGCGGGCGGCATCGAACTCGGCTTTCACGTGGGCGGGAGCCAGATGGATATAACGGGCGGTGGTGTCGACATGCGCGTGACCGAGCAGAGCCTGCATCACCGCAAGATCAACCCCGGCCTCGGCCAGAGCGGTGCCGAACGTGTGCCGCAGCGCGTGCGGATGCCCGCCGGCGATCCCGGTGATCGCGCGGTGATAGCGGAAGATCGTGCGTAGCCCGGCCGCGGTCAGCGGCCGGCCCCGGTTCGGGCCCTTGGCCACCAAAAACAGGCGGCTGCTGTCGGAGTCGGGGCGTTCGGCCAGCAGGTAGACCTGGATCACCGAGGCGACGTCGGCGTCCAGCGGGACACGTCGTTCGCGGTCGCCTTTGCCGACCACCTTCAGCCACCGGCCGCCGATGTCGGCGTCGGCGACGTTCATGCCGAGGACCTCGGCCGAGCGCAGTCCGCAATACAGCATCAGCCCGGCGATCGCCCGGTCCCGCCAGGTGCGAAAGCTCGCCAGCAGCTCGGCCGCCTCGGCTTGCGACAGCGCCTTGGGCAGGCGGCGCGGTTCGCGGAGCCGCAGCGAGGAGCGGTTCTTCGGCCGGCGGATCGTGTGCGCCAGCATCCCGGATCGCTCACCGGGCACCCGCCAGCGGGCCTCCCGGCCTTTCGGGACGGGGTTCTTGGCCTGCGGGTCGCGCATCGAGGCGAAGGTGAACAGCCCCGAGACGGCCGCGAGCCGCCGGTTGATCGTTGTGGCGGCGTACTGATCCATCCGGCGTCCGGACAAGGTGATCACGTTCGGTCCGGGCCTGCCGGGAATCCTCGCCTCCCGGCAGGCGCGCAGGAACTTCAACAGCGTCTCCGTCGTGACCTCGGGCAACGACAGATCCTCGGCGGCCAGCCACCGGCAGAACGCCAGCAGGTCATACCCGTAGGCGCGGACGGTCTTGGGCGAGTAGTTCCGGTCGGCCAGGTGCGCCAGGTACTCATCCACCAGTGCGAACCGTGCGGCGCTCGGCCCGGCCAGCCCCCAGCCGCCGTCCCGTTCCTCCAGTCGAAGCCCCGACTCTGCAATCACGGGAAACAGATGTACCGGCGATGACCACATCCAGCCAGCAACAAGCATTTCACGGCGTGTCGCTGACCTGGGGAAACGCAAACGTTAGCCGGTTAAGAGGGAATCCCCGACCGTACCGATGGAGGCGTCGATCCCGGCGGTCATCCGTGAAGCGAAAACAGGTGCATCGACTGCCGGCATTCGAATGATGAATAAGACCGGGGCCGGCGGGGCGACCGGCCCGGCCGCGCCGCCACAACGCCATGTCCAGGGCGTCCAGCACCAGCGTGGCCCGCTTGGACGTCGAGGCCGACCAGCCGACGATCGCCCGGGAATAGACGTCGACCACGAAGGCGACGTAGACGATGCCGCACCAGGCATGCACGTAGGTGAAGTCCGCGACCCACACGGCGTTGGGCCGGGCGGCGGTGAAGTCGCGCTTGACCAGGTCGGCGGCCCGCTGATGGCCGGGCTCGGACACTGTGGTGCGGATGGTCCGACGGCCGGCCCCGCGCTTCTCCTTGGAAGGAGGCTTCGCGTGCGGCCCGACCTTGCCGGCCGCACTCAACCAGGAAAACGCGCTAACGTCCCCGGCCAGACCTCGCACATGGAGTCTTCGGCGGTCGCTCGTCGGGCCGACGAGACCCCCAATAACGCAGCACAGGCGACGCCCTGGCCCCGAGCCGCCCCCGCAACCCAGTAACCCCACAGAAGCCCGTCCATGAGAACCCGGCCACAATCCCATCTGACCGACGCGGCGGCCAGATGGAGTTCGGGTCACCCGGCGTTCGCGGCGGACGACATGCGGACCGCAATGTCGATGATCATGTCCTCCTGGCCGCCGACGTAGCCGGCCGCGCCGACCTCGCGGAGGATCTCGTGGGCCGGCACGCCGTACCGCTCCTCGGCGCGCTCGGCGTGCCGGAGGAACGACGAGTAGACCCCGGCGTAGCCCTGCACGATCGCGGTGCGCTCGGCCCACGGCAGCCGTGGGATGAACGGCAGCGCCACCTCCGCCGCCGCGTCGAGCAGCGCGGGCACGTCGAGGCCGGTCCGCACTCCCATCTTCTCGAACACGGCGGCCAGCACCTCGGTCGGCGAGTTGCCCGCGCCCGCGCCGAGCGCGCACAGCGTGCCGTCAATCTGCCGGGCGCCCTCCTGATAGGCGACCAGCGAGTTGGCGACGCCGAGGCATAGGTTCTGGTGCCCGTGCAGCCCGACCTGCGCGTCTCCGCCGAGTTCGGCGACGAGCGCGGCGACCCGTGCCCGCGTGTCGTCGGGCAGCAGCGCGCCCGCGGAGTCGACCACGTACACGCACTGGCAGCCCGCGTCGGCCATGATCCGCGCCTGGCGGGCCAGCACCTCGGGGGTGGTCATGTGCGCGAGCATCAGGAACCCGACGGTCTCCATACCGAGGTCGCGGGCCGCGCTGAAGTGCTGCACCGATATGTCGGCCTCGGTGCAGTGGGTGGCGATCCGCGCGACGGTCGCGCCCGCGTCATGGGCGTGGCGCAGGTCGGCGACCGTGCCGAGGCCGGGGAGCAGCAGCACCGCTATGCGCGCGTCGCGGGCCGCCTCCCTGGCCGCCCGCACCAGCTCGATGTCGTCCACGGCGGAGAAGCCGTAGTTGAACGAGGACCCGCCGAGACCGTCGCCGTGCGTCACCTCGATGACCCGCACTCCCGCGGCGTCGAGGGCGCGGACCACGGCCCGCACCTGGTCGGGCGTGAACCGGTGTGCCATCGCGTGGCTGCCGTCGCGCAGGGTGGTGTCGGTGATGCGGACGTCCACGTGCGTCTCCTCACTGACCGGGGCGCTCATGGGAACACTCATTGGGACACCGCCAGAAGTTCGCCCACCCGCGCTGCGGCGGCGGTCATGATGTCCAGGTTTCCCGCCCACGGTGGGAGGTGGTCGCCGTTGCCTCGCACCTCCAGGAATAGCGCGACCCGCCCGTGGTCGTTCCACTCCGGCCGCGGCCGGTCGAACTGCGGCTCGGCGCGCAACGTGTAACCGGGCACGTAGCGCTGGACCTCCTTGACCATCCGCTGCACCGACTCGGCGACGGCGCCGGTGTCGGCATCGGGGCCGATGGCGCAGAACACCGTGTCCCGCATGATCATTGGGGGCTCGGCGGGGTTGAGGATGATGATCGCCTTGCCCCGTCCCGCGCCGCCCACGTCCTCGATGGCGCGGGCGGTGGTCTCGGTGAACTCGTCGATGTTCGCCCGGGTGCCCGG
The DNA here is from genome assembly GCF_036186745.1 of Microbispora hainanensis. Taxonomy (NCBI): domain Bacteria; kingdom Bacillati; phylum Actinomycetota; class Actinomycetes; order Streptosporangiales; family Streptosporangiaceae; genus Microbispora; species Microbispora hainanensis. Next base: position 2,183,396 of record NZ_CP108086.1, read on the forward strand.
TCCCGCCGAGCGGGAGGCGATAGAGGCGACGATCTCCGCGTACGGCACGGGCGTCACGTCGGCCACCGCGCGCACGATCGGAATCGTGGCCTGCCCGCCACAGGTGATCATGTTGACGTTCGGCGCGTCGAGGTGCTGGGGCAGGTTCACGGGCGGGCAGACGAATGGCCCGGTCGCCGCCGGCGTCAGGTCGACCGCCTGGATCCCCGCCTCGGCGTAACGCGGCGCGTTGGCCAGGTGGGCCCGCGCCGAGGTCGCCTCGAACACGATCCGCGGCGGCTCCGGCCGGGACAGCAGCCAGTCCACTCCCCCGGCGCTCGCCTCGACGCCGAGCGCGCGGGCCCGCGCCAGGCCGTCGGAGGCCGGATCCACGCCGACCATGTACCGTACGTCGATCACGTCGCTGCGCAGCAGCTTGACCAGCAGGTCGGTGCCGATGTTGCCCGGCCCGACGATCGCGGCGGGCACCTTCATCGGTCCTCCCCGAACACCGCGGTCACCGTGCCGAGGCCAGCGAAGCTCGCCTGGACAACGTCGCCGACGGCCACCGGCACCGCTGCGGTTACCGAGCCCGGCAGGATCGTGTGCCCCGCCTCCAGCGTCACACCGCGTTCGCCCAGGGTGTTGGCCAGCCACACGAGGGCGTTCAGCGGCGAGCCGAGCACCGCCGCGCCCGCTCCGGTGCCGGCGACCTCGCTGTTGCGCCGCAGCACGCACCCGGTCAGCCGGAGGTCCAGGTCGGACAGCCGGGCCGGGGTGCCGCCCAGTACCACGCCGCCTGAGGACGCGTTATCGGCGATCGTGTCGATCAGTGTGATCCGCCAGTCCCTGACCCGGGAGTCGATGATCTCCAGGGCGGGCAGCACGAAGTCCACGGCCGCCACCGCTTCGGCGACGGTCACTCCGGGGCCGCGCAGCGGCCGGGAGAGCACGAAGGCGATCTCGGGCTCGATCCTCGGCTGCAGGAAGCGCGACACGTCGATCGGCGCGCCCTCCGGGTGGAACATCGTGTCGGTGAGGTGGCCGTAGTCGGGCGCGTCCACGCCGAGCTGCCGCCGCATGGCGGCGGAGGTCAGGCCGACCTTGTGGCCCTTGACGACCGCGCCGTCCGCGAGCAGACAGTCGATCTGCCCGAGCTGGATCGCGTACGCGTCGTCGATCGTGAGCCCGGCGAGCCGGCTGGTCGGCGGATCGACCGGTTCGCGGGTCCGGTAGGCGTCCAGCAGCTCGCCCACGAGCCTGTCACGCTCCGTTGTGTCCATAGCCCGCACGGTCTCGCCCCGGTGGTGCGGGGCTCAACGCCCGAGTTCCATTCAACGAGAATTCGAGGGTTCCCACACAATGAAAATCGGGATTAGGGGTTTTGGGAGGCGGGTTCCCACACTGGGGCCCGTGCTTCGACTGACCCCTGTGCTCGCGTGCTGCGCCCTGCTGGCCGCGGCCTGCGCGACCGCGGACGCCCGGCAGACCGCCGGCGGCGCCCTCACCGCGGGGCTCGCCCAGCCGGTGAGCTGCCTCGACCCGCATCAGACCCCACAGACCCAGAATCTCAACGTATCGCGCCAGCTCGTGGACTCGCTGACTGACCAGGACCCGCGCACCGGAGAGATCGTGCCGTGGCTCGCGACGTCGTGGAAGGTCGACAAGCAGGCCAAGCGGTTCACCTTCACCCTGCGCGACGGCGTGACGTTCAACGACGGCGCGCCGCTGGACGCGGCCACGGTCGTCGCCAACCTCGACGACATCGTCAAGCTCGGCGCGCGGTCGCCGCTCGGCTCGGGCTACCTCGCCGGCTACGCGGGGGCCTCAGCGCTCGACGCGAAGACCGTCGAGGTGCGGTTCGACGCGCCGAGCGCACAGTTCCTCCAGGCCACCTCGATGGTGACGCTCGGCATGCTCTCCCCGGGCACCCTGCGCAAGACCCCAGAGCAGCGCTGCGCGGGCGGGATCGCCGGCTCCGGGCCGTACGTGCTCGGCCGGGTCGCGCTCAACGAGGAGGTGCGGCTGTCCGCCCGCACCGGGTACGCCTGGGCGAGCGCGCTGGCCGCCAACCGGGGCGTTCCGCGCGTGCGCGAGCTGACCTTCGCCATCGTCACCGACCCGAGCGCCAGGCACGGCAGCCTCCTGTCCGGGCAGCTCGATGCCGACCTGCAGGTGCTCCAGCAGGACCAGCGATCCTTCGGCGACCGAGGTCCCCGGCTGCTGTCGGCCACCCGGCCCGGCATCGTGTACACGCTGCTGCCCAACGAGTCGCGACCCGCGCTGCGCGACCCCTCCGTACGGCGGGCCATCGGCGCCGCCCTCGACCGGTCGAAATTCACGCCGCTGCTCGCGGCGGGCGAGCGCCCGGCGACCGACGTGCTCGCCACCACCACGCCCGGCTACAAGGACCGCTCGGCCGGCCTGGCGTACGCGCCCGGTGAGGCGGCCCGGCTGCTCGACGCGGCCGGGTGGCGGCGCGGCCCGGACGGCGTGCGCGCGAAGGGATCGCAGCGGCTGTCGTTCGACCTGGTCTACTCCGCCAGTGAGCCCTACGGCTCGCTGTACCAGCTCATGGCCCAGCAGCTCGCCGAGGCCGGGATCGAGCTGCGGCCGACGCCACTCGACGACGCCACCAACAGCGCACGGCAGGGCTCGGGCGACTACGACTTCGTCTCGTGGGCCGTGACCAGGGGCGACCCCACGGTCCTCGCCAGCGTGTATCCGGTGAAGAGCGCGAACCCGCTGCGCCGCACCCGGCCGGACGAGGTGGACAGCACGATCGCCCGGATCGCCACGGTGCTCGATCCCGCCGAGCGCGCCCGCGCCGTGGACGCCGCGGCCGAGGCGATCCTCTCCGGCGGGCACGGCATCCCGCTCTTCGAGCAGGCCTCGTCGATCGGCCTCGCGGAGCGGGTGACAGGGGTCCGCCTCGACGCCTCGGGACGGCCGATTTTCCAGGACGCGGAGGTACGGGCATGACATGGAACGACTTCGCCGCGGGCCGCGCGGTGGACCCGGCGGCGTTCGTCGCCGCCGCGCACGCACTGCTGGAATCGGCGGTCGCCGCAGCCGGCGGCGGCGAGGCCGCCAGGGCCGACTTCGTCGCCGGGCTGGAGGCGAGTCTTGCCACATCAGGGCCCTACGCCACCCTGCGGCTTGACGCCGGGCTCGCCGACCAGGGCGTCAGGGGCGAGCTGCGGGACAACGCCATCGCGGTGTCCGAGGTGGTGCTGGACCTGGTGCGGAGCACGTCCGGCACGGGCACGCCCGGCCCGCTGGACATCCACAGTAACTGCGTGGGGTACGCCTGGATCCCCCCGGTGGTCGAGCGGCTCATCGGCGAGCCCGGCCTGCACGCCGCGCGCAACCTGTACAACGAGTGGCTGTGGCAGCTCGTGCTGCTGCGGGACGCCCTCATCCCGTTCACCGATCCATCGCGGGTGCGGCTGCTCGCCGACGCCGACGGCCTGACCCGCCTCCGGGACGCCCGGGACTGGTTCACCGTCCAGCTGATGACCCGGCGGATTCCGCACGCGGCGATCGTCCGGTTCGCCGCCGAGGCCGTGACGGGCGGATACGCCGAGGGGGCCTACGGGTTCCAGCACGGGGGCACGGTGGTCCTGCCGCCGGTCGCCCTCGACGGCGACCTGCTCGGCCCGGCGTATCTCCTGGGCCTGCGCGAGGGGACGCTGGTCGCCGAGGACACGGCGTACTTCGTCCAGGGACAGGAGGACGGGGAGACCGCGAGCACGCTGTCCGTCCCGGCGCGGGCGATCGGCGACGTCGAGGTGGTCGGCCTGACCGACCGGCTGGTGCCCGGCCCGCCCGTCAATCCCTCCGGCGCCGCCGGCCCCGTCGTCCGTACGCTGAGCCTGGTGGTGGGCTTCGACGGCCACGAATGGACGACCGACCTCGGACGTGCGCTGCGCGGCCACCGCTACGCCGCCCGCCCGGCCGCCGCGGAGGCCACGACGGAACCGGGAGACGCGGCCGCCTGGCCGGGGTGCGCGGTGCTCCGGCAGGACGGGCAGGTGGCGGTGCCCGACGGCGGCGTCATCCCGACCGGCGGTCAGCGCGCGCTGACCCTCGCGCTGCTCGGCAGGCTCCGGCCGGGCAACGTGGTGCTGTACACCGGCCAGGCGGTCGGCGGGCAGCGGGTCCTCCTGGACATCCGGGGCTGAGATGGGCCGGTTCGTGGCGCGGCGGCTCGCGCAGGCGGCGGCCGTGGTGCTGGCGGTCTACACGCTCACCTTCGCCGTCTTCTACCTCCTCCCGGCCGACCCCGTACGGATCATGATCGGGCCGGAGAACGGCGTGGACGAGGCGCGGGTGTCCGCGCTGCGCGCCGAGTACGGCCTGGACCGCCCGGCGGCCGAGCGCTACATCGGCGGGCTGCTCCACGCCCTGCACGGCGACTTCGGCACCTCGTTCCAGACCGGGCGGGAGGTCGGCGCGACGATCGCCGAGGCGGCGCCGCGCACGCTCGCGCTGGCGGGTGGCGCGCTGCTGCTGGCGCTCCCGCTCGGCTTCCTGATCGCCTGGTGGGCCGCGCACACCCGGCGGATGTGGCTGCGCCGCTCGCTCGGCGCATTGCCCGGCCTGTCGCTGTCCGTCCCGACCTTCTGGCTCGGGCTGGTGCTGTTGCAGGCGTTCTCGTTCGGGTTGCCGCTGTTCCCCGCCAGGGCCGAGGACGGGCTCGCCGGTCTGGTGCTGCCGGCCGTGACCCTGGCGGTGCCCTCGTCGGCCTTCGTGGCGCAGGTTCTCCTCGAACGGCTGACCGTGGAGATGCGGCAGCCGTACGTGGACACGGCGCGGGCCAAGGGCGCGTCACGGGCGCGGGCGGTGACGGCACACGCGCTGCGCAACGCCGCCATGCCGGCGTTGACGATGACCGCGCTGCTGGTCGGCTGGCTGGTGTCGGGGTCGGTCGTGGTGGAGACCGTCTTCGCACGCAACGGGCTCGGCCGCCTGATCGAGTCGGCGGTCACGACCCGGGACCTGCCCATGCTGCAGGCCCTGGTCGTGGTGACCACGGCGGTCGTCACGCTGCTCACGCTCGCGGTGGACGTGGCCCACCCTCTGGTGGACCCCCGGCTGCGGGAGCGTGCCGCATGACGTTCATGAGGCGGCTCGGCGTCGTGCCGTCGGCCCTCGTGCTCCTGGCGGCCTCGGCCGCCGCGCTCGCGCCCGGCCTGCTCTCCCCCGCCGACCCGCTGCGCGGCGATCTCACGCAGCGGCTGCTGCCTCCGGGGACCGCGCATCCGTTCGGCACGGACGAGCTGGGCAGGGACGTGTTCACCAGAGTCGTGCACGGATCCGCCCCCTCGCTGCAGGCCGCCGTCATCGCGGTGGGCGTCGCCGTCCTCGCCGGCTCGGCGATCGGGCTGGTGGCGGGGACAGCCCGGGGCCGGCTGGACGGACTGGTCATGCGTGCGGTGGAAGTGCTGCTCGCCGTGCCGTCGTTCCTGCTGATCCTGGTGGTCGTGGCGGTGCTCGGGCCGGGGACGCGCGAGGTGGCCCTCGCCGTCGGTGTGTCGGCCGCGGCGGTGTTCTCCCGGGTCATGCGCGCCGAGGTCGTCAGAGTCCGCGGGTCGGGGTACGTCGAGGCCGCCGCGGTGTGTGGAACCGGGCGTGTCACGGTGCTGCTGACCCATGTGCTGCCCAACGCCGCGGGGCCGGTCGCCGCGCTGGCGACGCTCGAACTCGGCAACGCCGTCCTCACCGTCGCCGCCGTGAGCTTTCTCGGCTTCGGGGCCCCGCCCCCGGCGCCCGAATGGGGCTCGCTGGTCGCCGCGGGACGCCCCTTCCTCGCCTCGGCCTGGTGGCTGACGACCGTGCCCGGTCTCGTCGTCGCCGCGGTGGCGCTCGCGGTCAACCACCTCGGCCACGTACTGCGTACGCGATCGGAGACACGATGACACCCCTGCTGGCCGTACGCGGCCTGACCATCCGCTACGGGCCGCCCGGGCGCGGCCGGCCGGCCGTGGACGGCGCCGACCTGACGGTGGAGGCCGGGGAGATCGTGGCGGTGGTCGGCGAGTCGGGGTCGGGCAAGTCCACGCTCGCGCACGCGCTCGCCGGCCTGCTGCCGGACACGGCCAGGGTGACCGGGGGCGTGGTCACCTTCGGCGGCGAGCGGGTGGACGGCCTGCGGGAGCGGGCGTGGCGGCGGCTGCGCGGGCGGCGGATCGCGTTCGTGCCCCAGGATCCGGGAACCGCGCTCAACCCGCTGATGACCGTGCGCGCCCAGCTCGCCGAGGCGCTGCGGCTGACCGGCACCCCACGGCCGGGCGAGGACGCACTCGAGGAGGCGCTCGGCCGGGTGGGCATCCCCGACCCGGCGGCGCTGCTCGGCCGCTACCCGCACCAGCTCTCCGGCGGCTTCCGGCAGCGGGTGCTGCTGGGCATGGCGCTCGCCGGGCGGCCCGCGCTGCTGATCGCCGACGAGCCGACCTCCGCGCTCGACACCACGGTGCAGAAGACCGTGCTCGATCTCGTCCAGAAGGTCGCGGCCAGGGACGGCACCAGCGTCCTCCTGATCACTCACGACCTCGGCGTCGCCGCGGACCGTGCGGACCGCGTGGCCGTCATGACCGAGGGCCGCGTCGTGGAGGAGGGCCCGGCGGACCGGGTGCTCGGCAGTCCGCGGGCCGCCTACACCCGGCTGCTGCTCCGCTCTGCCCCCCAGCCGCTCACCGGGCCCGCACCGGCCCCGGGAGAGCCGCTGCTCGTGGTCCGCGACCTGCGGAAGGTGTATCCGGGCGGCACGATCGCGGTCGAGGGTGCCTCGTTCACGCTGGACCGGGCGAGCACGCTCGGGCTGGTCGGCGCGTCGGGGTCGGGCAAGTCGACCATCGCCCGCGTCGTCACCGGGCTCGTCGAGCCGACGAGCGGGAGCGTGCTGCTGGACGGCGCGCCCGTCAGGGCCGGCCGGGTGCAGTTCGTCGCGCAGAACCCGTACGCGTCACTCGATCCGCTCATGAGCGTGGGCCGCATCGTCGCGGAACCGCTGCGGGCACTGCGCGCGGGCACCCGGGCCGAGCGCCGGGAGCGGGTGCTGCGCCTGCTCGAGGACGTCGGCCTGCCCCCAGAGGTCGCCCGGCGGCGGCCCTCGGCGCTGTCCGGCGGGCAGCGCCAGCGCGTCGCCATCGCCCGGGCCCTGGCGCCGTCGCCCGACGTGATCGTGCTCGACGAGCCGGTGTCCGCCCTGGACACGGTGACCCAGGCGCAGATCCTCGCACTGCTGCGCCGGCTGCAGGACAAGCACGGGATGGCCTACCTGCTCATCTCGCACGACCTCGCCGTGGTGGCCGCCGCCGCGGAACGGCTCGCGGTGATGCGGGACGGCAGGATCGTCGAGTCCGGCCCGACCGCCGACGTGCTCGCCGCGCCCGCGGCGCCGTTCACCCGCGAGCTGCTCGCCGCCATTCCGGGCGGGCCTCGGCGTGGTGGATGACGTCCGCCACCTCGGCCGGGACGCCGGCGAAGACGGCGTGCCCGGCCTCGACGGTCACCTGGGTGAACGCGGTCGCGGGGGCCAGCTCGTCGGCGTGCCGGATCATGACGTCCTGCAGCTCGACGGGCAGCGCCCGGTCGAGGGTGGTGCGGAGGTACGTCCGGGGCACGGTCCCCCAGCGCCCGGCCGTGGCGCCGGTCGCGGTGGTGAGGAACGACATCGGCTGGTCGGGAGTGAGGGAGGCGGCCAGCGCCAGGAAGTCCGGCCGGTCGAGGTCCGAGAAGTAGGCCGCGTGCAGTTCGGCCTGGTACGCGGGGTCGGTGCTGCGCGGATCGATGCGCACGGCGCCGACGGCGGCAGGATCGCCCAGGTAGAGCCCGCCGCCGAGCGCGGTCTTCGCCTCCGGCAGGTCGAGGTAGGCGCCCGAGGAACCCAGCAGGGTGGGGACGAACCCGGCGACGTACACCAGCCCGGCCACCAGCTCGGGGGCGATCTCGGCGACCCGGGTGGCCACCGCCCCGCCCATGCTGTGCGCGGCCACGACCGGCGGGGCGGGAAGCCGGCGCAGCGTGGCCACCACGTCCCGCGCCACGTCGTCGAGGGTCAGGTCCGCGAGTGGGGACACCTCCGTACGCAGCGCCTCGACGTCCCTGGCCAGGTAACTGACGGGGAAGCGGGCTCGGGAGCCGTGGCCCGCCAGGTCGAGCGCCAGGACGCGATGGCCCATGGCGGTCAGCTCCTTCGCGAGAGCCGCGAAGTGCCCGGCCCCGTGCCAGGCCCCGTGGATCAGCACCACGTCACTCGTACCGGTCATGCGACGTCGACCTCCTGCCACACCTCCGTCAGCAGCCGCACCAGCTCGGCGGGACGCTCCTCGGGCACATAGTGTCCGCAATCTTCCACCCAGCGCGCCGACACGTCCGCCACGGCCTCCCGGACCGTGTCCAGCCAGCCGAACCCGACGCCGTGCCGCGCGCCCACCACGAGCGTGGGCACCCGCAGCGGCCCGGCGGCGCACAGCTCGCGGTTGTCGGCGATGTCGGCGGGCAGCGCCCGGTAGTAGCCCATTGTGGCGCGTACCGCCCCGGGGGCGGCCAGGGCACGGGTGTAGACGTCCATCGCCGCGTCGTCGATCGCGTCGGTGACGTACAGGCCCACCGTGTCGCGACGGAACATGAACTCCAGATAGCCGCGCTCGCGGCCGGCGAGCAGGAACTCCGGCAGGTCGGGCACCATGTTGAAGCCGAAGTGCCAGGACCCGCCGGTCAGCGGGTTGGCCGCCGCGAGGCTGTCGCCGAGGCCGGGGATGCCCGCCTCGACGAACGTCAGGCTGCGTACCGCCTCCGGGTGCAGCGCGGCGAGCGGGTAGGCGACCTGGCCGCCGACGTCGTGGCCGACGAGGTGGTAGCGGGTCAGCCCGAGCGCGGCCATGAGCCGGGCGAGGATGCCCGCGACCGTGCGCTTGTCGTATCCGCCGGCCGGCCGCGAGCTCGCCCCGAAGCCCGGCAGGTCGGGGGCCACGACGGTGTGGCGGCCGGCGAGCAGCGGCACCACCTCGCGCCACGCGTGGGCGGTCTGCGGCCACCCGTGGAGGAGCAGCACCGCAGGCCCCTGCCCCGCGACCACGCAGTTGACCACGTGTCCCGGGAGCCGGACGCGTATCGGGGAGAACCCTTCAGCCATGGCGACCATGGTGCCGGACCGGCGGTCCCGTCCGGCGTGGCGCGTTTCCATCTACCGGGAACGCGTCGTTGGGTGCGGGAACCCCGCGTTCCTACGGTCGGCGTGCGGAGGGGTCGCGCTGCCGGGAGGTTACATGATCGAAACGATGAGGGTCCTGAGTTTCTCGCACTTCGTACAGGGGCCCGCGGCCTCGCAGTATCTGGCCGACCTCGGCGCCGACGTCGTCAAGGTCGAGCCGCCCGGCGGGTCGTGGGAGCGCAGGATCGGAAGCGGAGGGATCCGGGCCGCCGGGCGCAGTGTGACGTTCCTGGCGGTCAACAGGAACAAGCGCTCGATCGTCGTCGATCTCAAGCATCCCGACGCCCGCAATGTGCTGCGCCCGCTCATCGAGCGTGCCGACGTGCTGCTGGAGAACTACCGGGGCGGCGCCCTGGAGAAGCTCGGCCTCGGGTACGAGGCGGTGCGGGCGATCAAGCCCGACATCATCTACGCCTCGGCCAGCGGCTGGGGGTCGCGCGGCCCGATGGCCGGGCGGCCGGGGGTGGACCTGCTCGTCCAGGCGCGCACCGGACTGGTGGACGTCACCGGCGACCGCCCCACGGCGGCCGGCACACCCGTCGTGGACCAGCACGGCGCGGCGCTGCTCGCTATGGGCGTGCTGGCCGCTTACGCGCGCAAGCTGACCACCGGCGAGGGCACCCGGGTCGAGTCGAGCCTGCTGGGCGCGGGGCTCGACCTGCAGGCCGAATCGCTCGCGCTGTACTACTCCGGCCGCAGGACGCAGACCGACGTGCGCCGCCCCGCCGAGCTTGCGTGCTGGTCGATTGACGCCCCGTACGGGGTGTATCGGCTGCTGGACGCGTCGATCGTGATCGCGCTGAACGGGTCGGAGGACGGCCTCGGCGACGCGCTCGGCTCCCCCGCGCTCGCCGGCTACGACCAGCCGGCCAGGCGGGCCAAACGGGAGGAGTACACCGCGGCGGTGGCCCGGGTGCTGGCCGGGATGACCTATGCGGAGGTGGCTGCCCGGCTGGAGCCGCTCGGCTTCTGGTTCGAGCGGGTCGCCACCTACGACGACGTGCGTGACGACCCCCAGGTGGCCGCGGAAGAACTGCTGGCCGAGTTCCCGGTGGGCGAGGAACGGGCGACCGTGCTGCGGCACCCGGTCCGCTACGACGGCGAGCTGCCCGGTCTGCGCACGGCGCCACCCGAACTCGGCGCGCACACCGTGGAGGTGCTGCGCGAGGCGGGGTTCTCCGAGGGTGAGGTGGACGGTTTCCTGTCCGCGGGCGTCGTGTTCGCTCCCGGAGGTGGGAAGTGACAGGACGCGTGCTGGTCTGCACCCGGCTCGGCGGGCCCGAAGACCTGGAACTCGCCGACGTGGCGACGCCGAGTCCGGGACCGGGCGAGGTGGTGGTCGCGGTCAGCCACGTGGGGCTGAACTTCCACGACACCCTGATCATCGCGGGCACGCACGTGGTGCAGCCGGAACCGCCTTTCACCCCCGGCAGCGAGTACGCGGGGACGGTGCTGGCCGTCGGCGAGGGGGTCACGTCCGTACGGCCGGGCGACCGCGTGGCGGGCAACGAGGAGTACGGCTGCGCCCGCGACGCCGTGCTGGTGCGGGCGGACCGGGTCACCGTGCTGCCCGGTCACGTCACCGACCGGGACGCCGCGGCGATCCTGGTGACCTACTCGACCGCCTACCACGCCCTCGTCCAGCGGGCCGGGCTGCGCGCGGGCGAGACGCTCGCCGTGCTCGGCGCCGCCGGCGGGGTCGGCTCCGCCGCCGTGGACGTGGGGAACCTGCTCGGCGCCCGGGTGATCGCGGGCGCCTCCACGCCGGAGCGGGCGGAGCCGGCCCGCCGATACGGCGCGCACGAGACCTTCTCCTATGCCGATCCCGTGGACGCGAAGACCGCGATCAAGGAGCTGACCGGCGGGGCCGGCGCGGACGTGGTGTTCGACCCGGTGGGCGGCCCGGTGGCGGAGGCGGCCGTGCGCGCCGTCGCGTGGGGCGGTCGATACCTCGTGATCGGCTTCGCCTCCGGCGGCATCCCGCGCGTCGGGCTGAACATCCCGCTGGTCAAGGGCTCCTCCGTGGTCGGCGTGTTCTGGGGCGAGTTCGTACGGCGGGAGCGCGCCGTCCACGAGCGGAACCTGCGCCAGATCTTCGACTGGGCGGCGGCCGGACGGCTGCGGCACCGCGTCCACGATGTGCTCCCGCTGGAGCAGGGGCCGCGCGCCCTGCGCGAGCTGGCCGACGGCCGGGTCCGCGGCAAGCTGCTGCTGCGGGCCGGCGGTCCGGCGGGATGACGACCACCGTACGGCCGCCGCGCAGGACGAGGGCGGCACTCGCGGCGCTGCTCGGCGGCACTCTGCTCGCGCCGCTCAACTCCTCGATGGTCGCGGTGGCGCTCACCCCGATCCAGCGCGACCTCGGCGAGCCGCTGGCCACCACGACGTGGGTCGTCACCGTCTTCTACCTGACCGCGTGCGTATGCCAGCCGGTGCTCGGCCGGGTGGCGGACCGCGTCGGCCCCCGCAGGCTGTTCGCGGCCGGGATGGCGCTGGCGGCGCTCGCCTCCGCGGCGTCGGCCGCGGCCACGTCGCTGCCGCTGCTCGTGCTGTGCCGATGCGCGCAGGCCGTGGGCGTGTCGGCGGCGTTCCCGTGCGCGATGGTCGTCATCCGGCGCGACGGCGACGCCTCGCGGCTGTCCGCCGTCGCGACGGTCAACACGACCGCCGGAGCGGTCGGTCCGGTGCTCGGCGGGCTGCTGACCTCCTGGGCCGGGTGGCAGGCCGTCTTCTGGATCAACCTGCCGGTCATGCTGGGCGCACTGGTGCTGGCATGGCGCGCGATCGGCCCCGACGAACGGCGGCCCGAGCGCGGCGGCCTGGCCCGCGCGGTCGATCCGGTGGGCGTCGTGCTGTTCGCGGCGACGGTGGTCGGCCTCCTGGTCCTGATGCTCGCGCTCCCGGCGGTCTCGGTTCCGGGCGCGGTCGCGGTGGTCGTCGCCGGAACCGGGTTCCTGTGGTGGGAGCGCCGTGCCGCCGAGCCCTTCGTGGACGTCCGCGCGCTCGCCGCGGCGGGCGGGCCGGTGCCGGTGCTCGGCGCGTTCGTGCTTTTCAACCTGGCCTACTACGGCGCGTTCTACGGGCTGCCGCCGTGGTTGCAGACCGCGCTCGGGTTCGACGCGGCGCAGGCCGGGCTGCTGATCATGCCGATCGCCGCCACGAGCGTCGTGGCGACGGTGCTCGGCGGGCCGGTCATGCGCCGGTTCGGCGCCCGGCCGGCCCTGCTGGCCGGCGGCGGGCTGCTGCTGGCCGGGGTCGCCCTGATCACGACGTTCGGCGCGGCGACGCCCGCGTGGGCCGTCGTGCTCGACGGCGTCGTGCTCGGTGTTCCGTACGGGCTGTGCAACCTCGGCCTGCAGCGGCTGATGTACGAGCGCGCGCCCGCCGGCATGACCGGTGTGGTCGGCGGCCTGTTCCAGTCGGCCCGCTACGTTGGCGCGATCCTCGCGGTCGGGCTGGTCGGCGCGTTCTCCCCCGCCGACCCGTCCGAGCCCGCCGACCCGCGCGGGCTCGCGGTGGCGATGACCGCCGTCGCGGCGGTCGTGATCGTCATACTCGCTCGTGACCTGCGACGCCCGGAAAGGTACGATCAGTGAACCGGTTTTCGACGACCGAAACCAAGATTATCTGCATGAACGCGCCCCGACACGCCCACAAGGCCGGCCGGACGGTGTCCAGTCGGGTCTTCGCCCTGCTCAACGCCTTCTCCCAGGAGCGGCCGGCGCTCCGCCTCGTCGAGCTGACCGCCGTCACCGGGCTGCCGGTCTCAACGGTGCACCGCATCGCGACCGAGCTGGTCGAGCTGGGGGCCTTGAAGAAGGAGCGCGACGGGACCTACCGGATCGGCCTGCGGATGTGGGAGCTGGGCTCGCTGTGCCCGCAGCCGCGCACGCTGCGGGACGTGTCGCTGCCGTTCATCCACGACCTGTACGAGACCACGGGGGAGAACGTCCATCTCGCCGTGCTCGACGGTGACGAGGTCCTCTACGTCGAGCGCGTGTGGGGACGCCGCTCGGTCGGCGTGGTCAGCCGCGTCGGCGGGCGCGCGCCGCTGCACGCCACGGGGGTCGGCAAGGTGCTCCTGGCCCACGCGCCCCGCGAGCTGCAGCAGGCCGTGCTCGCGGCCGGGCTGAAGCGCTACACCCCGCACACGATCGTCATGCCCGGCCTGCTGATGCGGTCGCTCCAGGAGATCCGCGAGACCGGCATCGCCCGCTGCGCCGAGGAGCTGTCGCTGGGGACCGCCTCCGTCGCGGCCCCCATCCACGGACCCGACCGCCGGGTCGTGGCCGCGCTCTCCGTCGTCTCGCACACCGTCACGCACACCCGATCGCTGGCAGCGGTGGAGCCCGCGCTGCGGCTGGCGGCGATGTCGATCTCCCGCGAGCTGGCCAAGGGCTACGCGGGCGGGCCGGAGGCCGCCGGCCCGCCCGGCACCGTCACGCCGATCCGGTCAGCAGCGCGTTAGCCGTCCCCGCCCGGACGGCCGCCGCGTCCCCGGGCCCGAGCCCGAGCGCCGCGACCGTCGCGAGCGGGTCGGTGTCGGCGAGTTCGAACGGATAGTCCGTGCCGACCAGCACGTGGTCGACCCCGAAGTCCTCGACGAGCCGCCGCAACAGCGGAGCCGAGAAGGTGGCGGTGTCGTAGTAGAGACGGCGCAGGTAGTCGCTCGGCGGGAGCGGCGTGGTGCGGGCGACCGGCTTGCGCGACCAGCCGAGGTCCAGCCTGCCGGACAGGGACGGCAGGCACCCCCCGCCGTGCGCCAGGCACAGCCGCAGGTCGTGCCGTTCCAGGACGCCGCCGAACACGAGCCGCGAGACGGCGAGCGCGGTCTCCATCGGGAAGCCCGCGAGCTGGGACAGCCAGTAGTCGGCGAGCCGGGGGCCTCCGGGGACGCTGTTGGGGTGGAGGAAGACGAACGTGCCGCGGTCCGCGAGGAGCTCCCACAGCGGCTCGTGCACGGGATCGTCCAGTTCCCTGCCGAGGCCGCGGCTGCCGATGGCGATGCCCGCGCACCCCAGCTCGTCCAGGCAGCGGCGGGCCTCGTCCGGCGCGGCCGGCGTGCCGAGGGGCACGTACCCGAGCGGGTCGAGCACCCCGCGATGCCCGGCGAGCAACTCGGCGAGCGCGTCGTTGCCCCGGCGGACCACGGCGAGGACGTCCTCCTCATCGACGGCGTCCGCGCACGTCACGAACGGCGGCACCGACACGAGCTGGCGGGTGACGCCCATGCGGCGCATGTCCTCCAGCCGCTCGGCGACGTCGTACTGGGCGGGCGGCAGCGGGATCGGCGCGCCCTTCGGTATCCCGGACACCAGTGGGTCGATTCTGACCACGCCCTCTCCGAGGCCGGACAGGTCGGCGAGGCCGCGGCCGGCCAGCCAGGTCAGCAACGGCATCGGCAGCGCGTGGGCGTGCACGTCGGTCACCCGTCCGGGCACCGGCGGAGTCTCACTCATCGGACCGCCTCGGCGAGCCGGGCGCGGTCGAGCCGTCCCATGAAGTCGCGCGGCAGCCGCTCGGCCGGGACGACCGCGTCGACCACCACGGGGGCGTCGCGCAGCGCGACGCGCACGGGCCCGTCCACGGCGTCGAGCGAGGCGGCGTCCCACGAGGCGATGCCCTCGACGAGCACGGCGACGCTCGCGGGGCCGGTCGGGACGACCGCCGCCGGATGCCCGGTTCGCCGTGACACGGCCGCCTCCAGGTCGCTCGGGCACACGTACGCGTCCGCGATCCGCAGCACGTCCTGGACGCGGTTCACGTAGTGAAGGCGGCCGTCGGCGTCGCGCCGGCAGACGTCGCCGGTGCGCAGCCACCCGTCCACGACCGGCGTGCCCCCGGGGAAGGCATAGGCGTGCGCGATGGTCGCGCCGCGCACCCACAGCTCCCCCGCCTGCCCCGCCGGGAGGTCACGGCCGCCGGGGCCGCACACGCGGACCTCGGTGCCGGGGAACGGCAGGCCGAGCGAGGAGCGCAGGCGCGGGTCCAGGTGGTCGGCCGGGCGGGTCCACGCGATCGTCTTGGGTGCCTCGACCTGGCCGAACACCCCGCACAGCACCTCGCCGAACAGCGCGTGCGCGCGGTCGACCTCCTCGTCGGTCAGCGAGGCCCCGCTGTAGATCACCAGTGCCAGGGACGACCAGTCGTGTGAGGCGGCGTCCGGGTGGGCCAGCAGGGCGCGCAGCGCGGGCGGCATCGCCATCAGCACGGACGGGCGGTGCCGGGCGGCGGCCTCCAGCAGGGCGTCGGGTCCGGGACCTGCCGGGATGACGAACGTCCCGCCCAGCATCAGCGTCGGCAGCACCATGTTGCCGAAGCCGCCGGACACCGACTCCGGGCACAGCACGATCGGCCGCTCCGGCCACGGAAGGGTGTCGCGCAGCGTCGTCGCCACCGCGCCCAGCGCGCCGCCGGACAGCTCGACGCCCTTGACCGGCCCGGTGGCGCCGGAGGTGAACGCCAGACGTACCACCGCGTCCGCGGGCGGGGCCGGACGTACGGCGGGCCCCGGCTCCCGTGCGGCGGTCAGGTCACTATCGGTCAGCACCCGGACCTCCGGATGGGCCCGCAGCCACGCGTCCAGATTCGGGTCGCCCGGCTGGGCGAGTACGGCGTCCGGCGCGACGAGGTCCAGCCGCTCGGCCAGTGCCGCGCCGCGCAGGGCCCCGGGCGGCAGTGCGGCGGACCGGTGACCCGCGACGTAGCAGGCGGCGTTCACCAGCCACTGCAGCGGGTCGTTGGGCCGGATCTGCAGCACCGTGTCACCCGGCCGCAGACCGGCCACGGCCAGCGCGTCCGCCACGCCAAGCACCAGCCGCTCCGCCTCGCCGTAGGTCAGCTCGGCGCTTCCGTGCCGGAACGCGACGTGCCCCGGGTGGGCGCGCAGCGCGTCGAGCACCAGCTCGCCGATGGCCTTCACAGCCGCTCGTCCGGCATGACGGCGCCGCAGGACTTGCAGGTCCTCGCGTCGAGGCTGCCGTAGAACCGCTGGTAGGCGCCCGCCACCGGGTCGGTGCGGTAGTCGCTGACGTGGACGGCCTCCTCGTGCAGGAACTCATCGCAGGAAGGACAGAACCAGCGGAAGCGGTCGAGTTCGCCCGGCCGCCGGAGCCGTTCGATGACCAGCACGAACGCGTCCGGCGCGAACCGGGGCGAATGGGCGATGCCGGTCGGTGTGAAGATGGTCCCGCCCTCGGGGATGACCGCGATGTCCGAGCCGCCCTCCGGCTTGCGGTAGTGGAGGTTCATGGAGCCCCGCACCATGAACATCACCTCGTCGCTCGGGTTGAGGTGGAACTCGCTGCGGTATTCGCGCCCACGGGCGATGAAGGCGAGTGACTCGCTCTCCTGCCACAGCACCTTGACCCGCCTGCCGCTCTCCTGCAGCTCGTCGGCCGCCTTCCGCAACTCGACGATGGGCATCTGGCTGGGGTGCATCGTTACCTCCTGGTGTGCTGCTCAGCCGAGCAGGCCGGTGTCGTACACGATCTGGCCGTCGACGACCGTCATCAGGACCTCGATCGCGCGGAGCTCGTCGTCGGACGCGGTGAGCGGGTCGGCGTCGAGCACGACCAGGTCGGCGAGCGCGCCCGCGGTCAGCCGGCCCTTCACCCCCTGCTCACCGGTGTGCGCGGCGCCGGACGTCGTGTAGAGGCGCAGCGCCTCCGTCCGGGTGACCGCCTGGGCGCCACCCACGACGTCGCCCGCCGCGTCGCGCCTGGTCGTCATGGCGTAGATGTTCTGGAACGGGTCGAGGGCGTTGATCGGATAGTCGGTGCCGGCCGCGACGCCGTCGAGCCCGAGGCCGTCCACGAGGTCGCGCAGGGGCACGGCGGCCTCGGTGCGGGCATCCCCGAGGTGACCGGCGATGGCCGCGCGGTTGCGCCACAGGAACGGGATCTGCGCGGCCGCCTGGACGCCCAGCGCGCGGGCACGGGCGATCTGGTCATGCTGGATCAGGCTGGCGTGGATGAGCACGTCCGGCGGGAGGCCCCGGTGCCGGGTGGCCTCGTAGACGTCGAGGGCGAGGTCGATCGCGGCGTCGCCCACCACGTGGGTGCCGACCGCCCAGCCCGCGCGGTGCGCCGCGCCGACCAGCTCGGCCAGCCGGTCTTTGCCGACGAGCACCTCGCCGTAGTAGCCGGGATCGGTGCGGTACGGCTCGCGCGTGGCCGCCGTGCCGAGCGTCATGCCGCCGTCCACCTGGAGCTTCACGCCCCGGGTGAGGTAGTGGCGGCCGACGGGCCCGGGCGGGCCGGAGGCCAGCGCCGCCTCCCAGTCCGCGAGCGGGACGGACGGATTGAGTTCGCCGGTGGGCGTGATCATCGCGGCGACGCGGAGCGTGGACCGTCCGTCGGCGGCCAGCTCTCGTATCACCTCGACGTCTGCCGACGGCAGGGCGCCCGCCACGACCGAGGTGATCCCGCGTCGGTTGAGCGCCCGCATGGCGGCGGTGAGCTGGGCGGCCCGCTCCTCGCGGGTCCATTCCGGCACCACGCGGGCGACGGCGTGCGCCGCGCCCTCGATCAACCTACCGTCGTGACCGCCGGGGTCGATGCCGGCGAGCTCCAGCGCGGCGGTGCTGGCCGTCGCGGCGTGGCCTTCCGGCAGGTACACCGGACGGCCGCCCGCCGCACGGTCCAGCTCGTGCCGGTCGGGCCCGCGGCCTTCGGCGAGCTGGAGCGCCGGGTTCCACGGTTGTCCCAGCAGCCACGCGCCCGGCTCACGGGTGGCGGCCATCGCCGCGATGCGGTCCAACGCGGCGTCGAGCGTGCGGACACCCGCGAACGACACGGTGTGCCCGTCCATGCCCGCGTTCTCGAAGTGGCAGTGCGAGTCGATCAGCCCGGGGATCACGGTCCGGCCCGCCAGCCCCACGACCCGGGTGGACGGACCGGCCAGGCGTGCGATCTCGGCGTCGGAGCCGACCGCGGACACCCGGCCGTCGCGGATCGCGACCGCCTCGGCGACCGTGTCGTTCGCGTCCAGCGTGCGCACCCGGCCGCCGAGCAGGACCAGGTCGGTCATGGCCGGACCACGGCGGCGATGCACTCGACCTCGACCTGCACCCCGGCGCGGTGGGGGGTCGCGATGACCGTGGTCCGCGCGGGGAAGTGCGGGTTCCCCTCGAAGAACTCGCGGTAGACGGCGTTGAACACGGGGAAGTTGGCCACGTCGCGCACGAAGCAGGTGCACTTGAGGATGCTCTCCCGGCTGCCGCCCGCCGCCTCCACGACCGCCACCAGGTTCGTGAGCGTCTGCCTGACCTGCTCGGCGAAGTCGTCGGAGACGATGGTGCGGGTCTGCGGGTCCAGCGGCCCGGTGCCCGAGCAGTAGATGGTGTCGCCGTGCACGATCGCCTGGGAGAGCGGCGCTGCCGTCCCCGTGGAGAAGCCCACTGTGGGGGCGTTGCGGGTGCTGACGGGTCGGATGTCGGTCATGATGTGCTCCTTGCCGGTCGGACGCGCGGCCGCGGTGCGGCGACCCCCGTCACGAAATCTCCATGATGACGGCCTTGGGTTCGGTGAAGAACTCCCGGCTGTACGTTCCGCCCTCACGGCCGACGCCGGAGTCCTTCGCACCACCGAAGGGTGCGCGCAGGTCCCTGACGAAGAAGCAGTTCGTCCACACCGTGCCGACCCGCAGCGCGCGTGCCACCCGGTGGGCGCGGGAGAGGTCCTGGGTGAACAGCATGGCGTTCAGGCCGTACGGCGTGTCGTTGGCCGCCGCCACCGCGTCCGCCTCGTCGTCGAACGGGAGCACGACCACGACCGGCCCGAAGATCTCCTCCTGGGTGACCCGGTCGCGCTGTCCCGCGCCGACCACCACGGTCGGCCGTACGGTCCACCCCTCGCCCACGCCGCCCGTGTGCAGTCGCGCGCCTGCGGCCGTCGCGATGTCGAGATAGCCGGCCACCTTCGTGAAGTGCTCCCGGGAGGACAGCGGGCCGATCTGCGTCGCCGGGTCCTTCGGGTCGCCGAGCACGAGCGCCTCGGCGGCGGCGGTGAACCTGGCCAGGAACTCGTCGTACACCTGGCGCTGCACGTACAGCCGGCTTCCGGCCAGGCAGACCTGCCCGCTGTTGCTGAAGACCGCCTGGATCGACCAGCCGACCGCCTGGTCGAGGTCGGCGTCGGCGAAGACGATGTTCGCGCCCTTGCCGCCCAGCTCCAGGCTCACCGGGGTCAGGTTGGCCGCCGCGGCCCTGGAGATCAGGCGGCCCGTGGCCGACTCGCCGGTGAAGGTGATCCGGTCGACCAGTGGCGACTCGGTCAGTGCCTGGCCCACCGAGTTCGGCCCGAACCCGTGGACGACGTTGAGCACGCCCGGCGGCAGGCCGGCCTCGATCGCGAGCCGGGCCAGGATGGTGGCCGAGGCGGGCGACTGCTCGGCGGGCTTGAGCACGACCGTGTTCCCCCACGCCAGCGCGGGCGCGACCTTCCAGCTCGCCATCATGAGCGGGAAGTTCCACGGTGCGATGGCGGCCACGACGCCCGCCGGGTCGTACTCGGTGTAGGCGTGGTGCCCTGTCGGCATCGGGAACGTCTCGGCGGGGGTGAGCTGCGCGTGGTCGGCGAAGAAGCGGAAGTTCCGCGCCGCGCGGGGGACGTCGTGGCCCCTGGTCTGGGTGATCGGCTTGCCCATGTCCGCGGTGTCGGCCGCCGCCAGCTCCTCCGAGTGCTTCTCCAGCAGGTCGGCGAGGCGGTGCAGGATCGCACCGCGCTCGGTGAAGCTCATCCGCGGCCACGGACCCTCGTCGAAGGCCGACCGCGCGGCGCGTACGGCGCGTTCCGCGTCGCCGGCCGAGCCGAGCGCCACCGTGGCCCACGGCTCCCGCGTCCACGGGTCCACGGACTCGAACGCCGTCCCGTCGGCGGAGGCGACCTCCTCGCCCGCGATGACGTGCCCGAACGATTCCACGCTGGTCCTCCTCTTTATCGCTGTGCCGTAACTCTCCGCGCGCGACCGGTGTGCGCTCAACGACCGGTTTCCATTCGCCGGGAAGAGCTGCCGCGCACCGCGCGCGACCACTCCGCCCACCGCCGCCCGAACTCCGGAGAGTTCACCGCCCGGATCTGCTCGGCGATCTCCCGGTCCACCGCCTCCGCCAGCCCGCCGCCCGCCGCTGCGGCGATCAGGCGCTTGGTCGCCCTCGCCGCCTCGGGCGGCGCCGCCGCGAGCGTCTCGGCGCGGCCGAGCGCCTGCGCGAGGGGGTCGTCCGCGACGACGTCGAGCAGGCCGATCCGCACGGCCTCCTCCGCCGCGACCTTCCGCCCGGACAGCGCCAGCTCCGTCGCTCGCGCCGCGCCGACCGCCCGCGTGAGCAGCCACGTCACGCCGAAGTCGGGGACCAGCGCCATCTTGATGAACGGGCTGGCGAATACCGCGCCGGGCGAGCCGATCCGCAGGTCACACGCGAGGGCGAAAGCCATCCCGGCGCCGACTGCCGCGCCGTCCACGGCGGCGATGGTCGGCGCGTGGAAATCCAGCAGCAGCCCGGCGGCGGAAAACTCGCGCGTCATGCGCTCCCGGGCATCTCGCGGCGCCTCGTTCCCCATGTCGCCGATCGCGTCCAGGTCGCCGCCCGCGCAGAACGCGCCGCCGCGCCCGGTCACCACCAGGGCCCGTACGGCGCAGTCGCCGTCCAGCTCACGCAGCACCGTGGGCAGTCCGTCGAGCAGCGCGCGGTCCAGCGCGTTACGGCGGTGTGGCCGGTCCAGTTCCAGCAGCGCGACCCCATCGGAGGGGAACGTCACCCGCAGTCCACGTACGTCCATGGTCCGAAACTGACCTGACGCGTGCTCCGGCCACCAGGACCGGTTCTCATTGAGCGGAAGCCCGCAGGCGGCCGGGCATCGAGCCGTCGCGCATCATCGGAGCGCATGGCATCGAGGTTCGGGAGGACATTCGTGAACGGGCAGCTGCGCGGTAAGACGGCGATCGTCACCGGGGCGGCGTCGGGCATCGGACGCGCGACCGCCGCGCTGTTCGCCGCCCGCGGCGCGGCGGTGCTCGCCGTGGACCGCGACGAGAAGGGCTTGCTGGAACTGCGAGACGAGGTGGCGGCGGCGGGTGACGAGCTGGCCGTGCTGGCCGTCGACCTCACCTCGGCGGGCGCGGCCGAGCGGGTCTTCGACCACTGCGCCGAGGTCGTGGGCACGCCGGACGTGCTCGCCAACATCGCGGGCCGGGCCGGGGACCGCCCGGCGGCCGACACCACGGACGAGGACTTCGAGTTCTTCCTGCGGACCAACCTCGGCACGACGTTCGCGCTCAGCCGCCGCGCGGTGATCGCGTTCGGCGACGCGGGCGGGGCGATCGTCAACACGTCCTCGACGTTCGCGCTGACCGGGGTCGCGGGGTCCGCGCCTTACTCGGCGGCCAAGGGCGCGGTCTCAAGTCTCACCCGCCAGATGGCGGCCGAGTATGGCCGGCGCGGCATCCGGGTCAACGCGGTGGCGCCGGGCCTGATCGAGACCCCGGCCACCCGCGCGAAGATCGCAGCAGGTGTCTTCGACGACCTGGTGACCCGGTCGCGCCCGCTGCCGAGAGTCGGGCAGCCGATCGACGTCGCGCGGGTTGTCGCGTTCCTGGCGTCGGACGAGGCGGCGTTCGTCACCGGCCTCACCATCCCGGTGGACGGCGGCTGGAGCAGCACGCACTTCCGCGGCTGACGGCGACGTGGGACGGGCCGGGGCCGACGTCGGCCCCGGCCCGTCCCGGCTTCCTAGGAGCGCGCCCTGCGCTCGGCGATCGTCTCGCCGCCCGCGGCCCAGAGGGTCGGCGGCAGCTCACGCACCAGGATCCGCACCGACTCGGGCGGGACCCCGAGGCTGCGCACGACCGCGTCGTGGACGGCCGAGATCATCTCGCGCAGCTCGGACTCGGTACGGCCGGTCAGCAGTGAGACGTCGATGATCGGCATGAAGCCTTACCTTTCTGGATGCGGTTCCGGGACGGATGCGACGATCAGCCGGCCTGGCGTACGACGGGCTCCACGGCCTCGTCGCCGGCCAGGCGCACATCGGCGAGATCCACACCCTTGGTCTCCGGCAGCGTGAACACCAGGATCAACAGGCCCAGCGCCATGGCCCCGACCGGGTACCACAGTGCGGTGGTGGTGCTGCCCACTTCGGCCCCGATGGCGACCATCGTCGCCGGTAGGAGACCGCCGAACACGCCGACGCCGAGCTGGTAGGGGATCGAGAGCGCCGTGGCCCGGACGCGGGTCGGGAACACCTCCGCCATCGCCGTCGCGGCCGGTCCCTGGGCCATCTGCGCGAACGCGACCAGCGCGAGGAGCAGCAGCGCGACGGTGAGGACGGGCCCGCTGAAGAGGTCCCCGAAACCGGTGATCTTGATCGTGCCGCCCGATCCGCCGACCGGATATCCGGCCGTCCTGAGCGCCGACAGCAGTTCGTCCGTCATCCGCGGGCCACCGGAGACCTGGGTGTCGTTCACGAGGACCCTGGTAGGACCGGTCGCGTCCTGCCGCTCGAAGGTGACCGAGTTGGCCTGGAGCACATTCCGTGCCCGGTCGCAGTCGGAGGTGAAGGTGGCGGTGCCCGCGGGGTTGAACTGGAAGGAACACTCGGCCGGGTCGGCCTGGATGACGACCGACACGTTCTCCTGGGCCCGGGCGAGATCCGGGTTCGTGGTCGAGACGATGGCGCCGGTGATCGGGAACACGAGCAGCGCGGCCAGCCCGAGCCCCGCGAACAGCACCGGCCGGCGCCCGATCCGGTCGGACACCCGGCAGGCGAGGACGCACAGGAAGAACCCGATCAACATGATCACCATGAAGATCGCGTTGACCGTGAACGAGTCGGCCTTGAGGTAGGTCTTCATCGTGGTCACCATGTACACGGTGGACAGGTAGCCGATGAACGACTGCGTCGCGGCCATCACGAACACGATCGCCACCATCCGCACCCGCGCCCGCGAGCCGAACGCCTCGCGCAGCGGCGCCTTGGTCTGGGTGCCCCCCTCCTTCATCTTGAGGAACATCGGGCTCTCGTTCAGCTTGGTGCGGATCCACACGGAAAGCGCGAGCGGCACGACGGAGATGAGGAACGGCACCCGCCAGCCCCACTCCTCGAACGCGTCCGCGCCCACGACGGCCTGCACCAGCAGTTGCACGCCCAGCGACAGACTGAAGGCGAGAGCCGTGGTGCCGGTGAGCCAGCCGACGAAGTACGCGCGCTGCCGCGCGGGGGCGTACTCCGAGACGTAGGTGACCGCCGCGCCGAATTCGCCGCTGACCGCGAGTCCCTGCAGGATGCGGCAGGTCACCAGCAGGATCGGGGCCAGGATGCCGATCTCGTCCGCGGTGGGCAGCAACCCGACCACGACCGTCGAGGTGCCCATCAGCACGAGCGTCATCAGGAACACGATCTTGCGGCCGACCAGGTCGGTGATCCGGGCGAACACCAGCGCACCGATCGGGCGGACGATGAACCCGGCGGCGAAGGTCAACAGCGCGAACACGGTCTGCGCCGCCGTGCCGTAGTCGCTGAAGAACCTGCTGCCGATCACGGGGACGAGCGCGCCGTAGAGGAAGAAGTCGTACCACTCGAACGCCGTGCCGACGGCCGACGCGCCGACGACCTTGAGTTCCTGTCTGTTCATCGACGGATTCCTCCAGCCTGGGATGTTTCCCCCGCCTCAAGGCACGACGGCGGGTTGGAGTGACCGTAGGACCGATAGTGACGGACGCAACTATCCGGATTTCCGGTATGCGGGAACGCCAGGTGGAAGCCGTGGCCGCTCCGGTCCACCTTGGCCACCATGACGGCGAACACATGGACGGTCGATCGGGCCGTCGAGGAACTGCGCGCGGCGGAGTCGACCCGTACGGCGCGCCACCCCATCACCGAGGACTGGCCCGGCCTTGACCTCGGCACCGCCTACCAGGTGCAGTCGGAGCTGGTGGCGGCCAGGGTCGCCGGAGGCGAGAGGATCGTCGGCGTGAAGCTGGGACTCACTTCGCGCGCCAAGCAGCGGCGGATGGGCGTGGACGCCCCGCTGACCGGCTGGCTCACCGACGGCATGGTGCTCGACGCCGGCGCGCACGTGCGGACCGAGCGCCTCATCCACCCGCGGGTGGAGCCCGAGATCGTCTTCACGCTCGGTCGGCGGTTGGAGGGCCCCGGGGTCACCCCGGCCTCGGCGATGGCGGCGGTGCGGAGCGTGTCCGCGGGCCTCGAAGTGATCGACAGCCGCTACCGCGACTTCCGGTTCACCCTCCCCGACGTGGTCGCCGACAACGCGTCGTCGGCCCAGTTCGTGGTGGGTGACGTGGAAGTGGACCCGGCCGGCCTCGACCTCGCGCTCGAGGCGTGCGTGCTGAGTGTGGCGGGGACGGTGGTGGACACCGCGACGGGCGCGGCCGTGCAGGGCCATCCGGCGCGGGCGCTCGCGCTCGCCGCGAACTCCCTCGCCGAGCGAGGGCTGGCCCTGGAGGAGGGCTGGATCGTCCTCACCGGCGGGATGACCGACGCTGTCCCGCTGGAACCGGGCCGCCCGGTCGCCGCCGAATTCGCCCACCTGGGCGCGCTCATGGTGACCTGCCGCTGACCGGTTCGCGCCTGACGGGCTTGGTCGAGCTCCTGCCGACAGCAGGAACCGTGTGGTCTAGCGTGAAGCTTTCTACAGTGGCTCGAGTCCCACCGGGTTGGTGTGCTCGCGTGGGCACATCGGCTCACTGGGTGAAGATTCCGAAACCTATGATGAGCGCCCGTGATCATTAGAGGCGGGCGAGCTACCGATTACTCCAGCCGCCAGGGTCGGGGAAGTCGACGTTCCTGCACTGCCTGGCCGGTCTCGACACCGTGACCTCCGGCACCGTCCTCGTCGACGAGGTCGACCTCACCACCCTGTCACGCACGCGGCTCACCGAGGTCCGCCGCGAGCGCATGGGCTTCGTCTTCCAGTCGTTCAATCTCCTGCCGATGTTGACCGCCGAGGAGAACATCCGGCTCACCGTGGGGCTGGCAGGCCGTCACGCGGAGCAGGAATGGTTCGACACGCTGGTGGACGCGCTGGGGTTGCGCCCACGGCTGGCGCACCGGCCCGCGGAGATGTCGGGTGGTCAGCAGCAACGGGTGGCCGTGGCGCGGGCGATGCTGAGCAGGCCGGAGGTGCTGTTCGCGGACGAGCCGACAGGAAACCTGGACTCCCGCTCCGGCGCGGAGGTGCTGGGCTTCCTGCGCGCGGCCGTCGACGACTACCGGCAGACCGTGGTCATGGTGACGCACGACCCGGTGGCCGCCGCGTACGCGGACCGGGTGCTGTTCCTGAGCGACGGGACGATCGTGGACGAGCTGGCCGCGCCCACCATCGACGCCGTACACGCCCGCATGCGCAAGATCGAGGACTGAGGCCATGGGAAACCCTCTGTGGCTCATCGCGCGCCGGACGTTCGCCGAGGGCTGGCTGCGGCTGACCGCCACACTGCTGGCGGCACTGGGATCGGTCGCGCTCATCGCGGGCTCGCTGCAGTTCGCGTTGCGCGCGCAGGAGGCGGTGGCGGGCAGCGACGCCAGCGAGTACGTGCGCGCGGACGTGCTGGTGCAGGGCGGAACGGTGGATCCGGACGACCCGTACGCGCCACCCGACGGGTGGGTGCGGCTCGATCGCCTCACCTCAAGACCGGACGTGGCGGCGGCCGTCGGCGACGCCACGGTGACGGTGACGGCCATGCGTCCCGACGGGCAGGCGATCACGGCCGCCGCCGAGGGCCGCACCCTGCTGCGCCCCTGGGTGCCCGACCCGCGGCTGAACCCCTACCTGCTGGAGGCGGGACGCGCACCCGCCGCCGACGACGAGGTGGCCGTCGTCCGGCATGTGTCGCGCGCCGGGGAACTGCGCGTCGGCGACACCATGACGCTGACGCTGCCCCACCAGACGCGCCAGGTGCGGATCACCGGGATCGTCAGCGTCCATGGCCGCGGCGCGGTGGCCGCCGGCGACCTGGTGCTGGCCCCGCCCGAGACCGTCCGGCGCGCCGCCATGCTGCCCGAGGGCAGGTGGCAGAGCGTCTGGCTGAAGGCCGCACCGGGCGTGTCCGCCGATCGGCTTCGCGACGCCCTGGCCCGCGACATGGCCCGTGATCTGGGCGGCACGGCCGCGGTGCGCACCGCCGCATCCGTACGCCAGGCGCAGGCCGCCGCCGCTGCCGGTGAGGGCGCCTCCGTCGCCGGCGTCGTCGGCATGCTCGCCTCCGTTGCGATCTTCGTCGGCCTGTTCGTGGTGGCCAACACCTTCGGCACCCTCGTACGGCAGCGCACCCGGCGACTCGCGCTGCTCGGCGCGATCGGCGCCACGCCGCGGCAGGTCGGCAGGCTCATCCGGCTGGAGGCACTGTTGCTGGGCGGGATCGCCTCCGCAGGCGGCGTGGCCGCGGGCTTCCCGGTGTCCGAGCTGATCATCCGGTTGTTCGCACGAGACGGCTTCGACGTCTCCGCCTCCGACGCCCAGTACGGCTGGGTCGCGCTGGCCCTCCCTGCCGCTGCCGGGATCGTGGTGACTCAGGCCGCCGCGTGGCGGGCGGCGCACCGTGCCGCGGACGTCTCGCCCGTCCAGGCGCTGCGCAGCAGCGTGGCGGAGCCCCGGGAGCGCCGCTGGCCGCGCCTGCTGTCCGCGTCCGTGATCTTCGCGGGCGCCTGCTTCTGGTACATGGTGGCGGTCGTGGTCCGCGCAGACGAGCCGCCCGGGCCGGACCGCACGTTCTCCGTCGCCCTCATGAACCTTTTCGGGACGCTGCTGACCGTGACAGGGCTGGCCGTGCTCACGCCGTTCTTCGTCGGGCCGCTGGGCGGGCTGGTGGGCCGCGTCGGGACGCTGGTCAGCGGGGAGACCGGACGGCTGGCGCGCGCCACCATCACCCGCAGCCCGCGCCGGGTCTCCTCGGCCGCCTCCTCGCTGATGCTCGGCGTCGCACTGCTCGCCTCCGTGGTGCTGGTCACGATGTCGGTGCAGGACCGGTTCCGTGAGGCGGGACGGCAGGTGATGGCGGCCGAGCACGCGATCGCCTCCACCGCGAGGACCGCCGAGGGTGCGCCCGCTCCGCTGGCCAGGGATGTCGCGGCGAAGGTCACGGGCGCACATGGGGTGTCCCGGGCGGTCGTCCTGACCCGGACCGAGGTCACGCTGGTGTCGCCGGAGCCGGACGCGGCCGGCCTGGAAGAGCCGGGCATCGCCGGATCGGAGGAGGCGGCTGAGCCGTTCCGATTCCTGGTCAGTGGTGTCGAGCCGGCCGGGCTGCGGGACGTCCTGAGGCTGGGCGGCCGGCCGCCCGCACTGCGTACAGGGCAGATCGCGCTGTCGTCGGCCGTCATGAAGGAACGGGGACTCCGCCGCGGCCAGGACCTCGTCGTGCGTGGCGCGCGGGGCCGCGTCACGCTTACGGTGGCGGGCGCGTACCACGATCCGTCGCACCTGTTCGCCGACCAGGCGCTGGTGGCCCCGGCGACGATGGACCTGCTCGACGCCAACGCCGCCACCGTGGCGGTGCTCGTGCGTGGCGGCTCGGCGGAGACCCTGGCGCGC
Organism: Microbispora hainanensis; assembly: GCF_036186745.1. Taxonomy (NCBI): domain Bacteria; kingdom Bacillati; phylum Actinomycetota; class Actinomycetes; order Streptosporangiales; family Streptosporangiaceae; genus Microbispora; species Microbispora hainanensis. Next base: position 2,211,147 of record NZ_CP108086.1, read on the forward strand.
GCCGTGGCCGGGGTGCCGGGCGTACGCGTTCTCGGCCGCGACGCGTACGTGGAGGCGGCGTCGCAGTCGCTCACCCGGGCGTTGCGCGCGACGCACAGTTTCGTCGGCATGGCGCTGTTGCTGGCGCTGTTCGGGATGGCGACCACGGTGTCGATGAGCGTCGCCGAACGCAGGCGGGAGTTCGGGTTGCTGGGGGCCGTAGGCGCGACCATGCGGCAGATCCGCTCGATCGTCCGCTGGGAGGCGGCGGCCGTGGTCGCCCTCGGCACGATCCTCGGTTTGGTGATCGCGATGGGCACGCTGGAGCTGCTGCATCTGACGAGCGGCAGCTCGTACCTGCGCCCGGCCCCGCAGTGGTGGCTGTTCCCGCTGGTCGCGGCGGGTGCGGCCGTGGCGACGCTGGCGACCTCGACGCTGCCCGCGCGCCGGGCCGCGTCCGTACCCGTCCTGGAGGCGGCCAGGGCGCAGTGAGCCCCCACGTCCGGTGACGCCGACGGCTTCCAGCGGTACGGGCGGCGACCACGCCAGGCGCGGCAGATGTCCGACGAACGTCTCCGCCCTGGATCGCCGACGTCCCGGGCCGGAAGCCTTGCCGCATCCGCCCGGAGCGAGGTTGGCGACGGCGGGTCGCATCTCGGCAAAGTGGACTATACAGTCCATGTACTGTGGCCTCTTGCTGGTGAACCACGCTGGCATCATGCCTTCAAGGCGGTCGTGGCATCGGATAACTTGGACTATTGGGTCCACTATGCTGGTGTCCGGCTGATTCTCGACAGCTATCTGTAACTCTCGCCGAAGACGATCAGTGGCGCTCGTCCGTGAGCGACGCGCCCATCGATGCGCGCGGCCGGCCGGTCCGCCGCTCTTCACTCACTCCGCGTAGGAAGAAGGCAGATCGACATGGATCTCGACAGGCTCATGGGCAAGCACCTGACCAGGTATTTCGACCCCGGCAGGACCATTCCGGAGGAGACCCTTCAGCGGTTGCTGCGGTTCCTGCGCTCCACGCCCTCGTCGGTGAACGTGCAGCCCAACCACTTCTACGTCGTCGCCACGCCGGAAGGGAAACAGCGGCTCGCGAGCAACCTGGGCGAACGGTTCATGGACAACAGCGAGAAGATCCTGAACGCGTCGCACACGATCATCCTCACCACCAGGGCGGATGTGTCTGACAGCCACCTTGAGGCGGTGTTCGCCAAGGAGCGGGCCGACGGCCGCTTTCCCGACCCCGCCAAGCAGGAGCTGTGGGAATCGATGACCCGTGACTTCCTCAACCTGCGCAGCTACGGCTACAAGGACCTGAACCACTGGATGGAGAAGCAGACCTACATGGCGGTGGGCCTGACCATGATGGCGGCCGCCGAGCTGGGCGTCGAGGCCACACCGCTGGAAGGGTTCGACCCGGCCAGCGTCGACAAGGCGTTCAAGGTCCGCGAGACCGGGCACAGCACGACGGTGCTGCTGGCGCTCGGCTACCCCGACCCGCGCAAGGTGTACAGCAACCCGATCTCGCGGTTCGACGCCGACCGGCTGTTCACCTTCGTCTGAACCGCCGACACTCACAACACAGAAGGGGACAGTCCCGATGAAAGCCATCGTGGTGACCGACCAGGCCGCTGGAACGGCCGGGATGACGCTCGCGGAGCGGCCTGAGCCGTCCGCGGCGATCAACGACGTCGTCGTCCGGATTCACGCCTCCGGCTTCGTCCCGACCGAGATGGAATGGCCGTCGACCTGGACCGACCGCACCGGACGGGACCGGACGCCGTCGATCCCCGGCCACGAGCTGGCCGGAGTGGTCAGCGCCCTCGGCTACGGCACGACCGGGCTGTCGGTCGGGCAGCGGGTGTTCGGCCTGGCCGACTGGCACCGCGACGGCACCCTCGCCGAGTACGTGGCGATCGAGGCGCGCAATCTCGCGCCGCTGCCCGGCGATGTCGACTTCACCGCGGGCGCGTCCCTGCCGATCTCCGGGCTGACCGCGTGGCAGGGGCTGTTCCAGCACGGCCGTCTTCAGGCCGGGCAGACCGTCCTGGCCCATGGTGCGGCCGGGGCGGTCGGGACGATGGTGACCCAGCTCGCGCGGGAGGCCGGGGCGTACGTCATCGGCACCGGGCGCGCCGCCGACCGCCAGAAGGCGCTCGACTTCGGCGCGCATGAGTTCCTCGACCTGCAGAACGATGCGCTGAGCGACGTCGGTGGCGTCGATCTGGTCTTCGACGTCATCGGCGGGGACGTGCAACGGCAGTCCGCCGCCCTGATCAGGCCCGGGGGAACGCTGGTGTCCGTCGTCGGCCCGGTCGAGGCGCGGCCCGCAGACGGTCTGGCGATCGACTTCGTGGTCGAGGCCGATCGCGCCCAGCTGGATGCGATCGTCCAGCGGGTGCGGGATGGACGGCTGCGGACCAACATCGGCACCATCGCCCCCCTCGACGACGCCGTCGCCGCTCTCAATCCGACCGAGCGGCTCAAGGGGAAGACGATCATCCGCGTACGTCCGTGAGTTCTTGACGACAGCGACATTTCCCGACTCGTACGGGAGTGGTGGCCGGGCCGGCCTGCCATCCGGCGTGCACGCCGCGTGATCGCGGCCGGCTCTGCCATATGGACAAAACAGTCGGGCAGTGACCCGGCCGCCGCGTGCGTGGCGTTGCCATGCTCGAAAGTCGTGATGCTCGAAAGAGGAGGCAGTGAGCGACCCGGAGACCGATCGCGACAACCGCCGATGGGTGCGTGATCTCGCCACGGCCGGTCCCGCCAGGGAGGCGGCATGCAGGGAGCTGTATCCCTTGCTGCTTCGCATCGCGCGTTCCGAGGCCCGTCGCCGTGCGCCGAGCCTGGGGCTGTACGGCCCGGAGCTTGAGGACATCGCTCGCCAGGCCGCCGCTGACGCGTTGATGGCGGTCACCGAGCGGCTGGACACGTTCCGAGGTGAGGCGCGGTTCACCACGTGGGCGGGCAAGTTCGTGCTCTTCAACGTCGCCGCCAAGATGAACCGGCACTTCTGGCGTCGCCACGAGGTCTCCTACGATCAGGAGGACTGGTCCAGGATCGAATCGAGGGCCGACGTGGGCCCCGACGACGAGGCGCAGGTCCGGGAGTTCGCGGCGGCGGTCTCGACCGCGGTCGAAGAGCATCTGTCGGAGCGTCAGCGCATCGTGTTCCTCTCGACGGTCCTCAACGGCATGCCGATGGATGTCCTGGCCGACGAGCTGGGCTCGACCCACAACGCGCTCTACAAGGTGCTCTTCGACGCCCGGAAGAAGCTCCGCGCGGCGCTGGTGGCGGGCGGCTACCTTGCCCGAGGCGCCTGAGGCCCTGAGGCCCTGGGGTCCTGAGGTTCTGAGGTCGCGAGGTCCTGGGGTCCTGGGGTCCTGAGGTCGCGAGGTCCTGAGGCCCGCGGAACAACGAGGCCGGCACCCGACCACGTCGCGAGGCCCGCGGCCTGGTGGTCTGCGCCACCAGAACTCGCGTGTGCCGACTCGGCGGCAGCGCGATCGGGCCCTCGTGTCGTCGTCGGCGGAGGCGCCGTTGATCGTCGGGCGACTACGGCATCCGTCACTCGGCGACCGGGGCGTCGGTCGTGGTCGTCAGCGCTCGAAGCAGCGATCGGGCGTCGTACGGGCCGACGTGCCGGCGGCCGTTGATGAAGAGCGTGGGGACGGCGGTGATGTTCATGGCCTCGGCGTCGAGCATGTCGTCGCGCACCCGGCCGGTGACCTCGGCCGAGATGAGGTCCTTCTCGAACCGCTCCAGGTCCAGGCCCAGGTCGCGGGCGATCCGGATGATGTCGGACGGCCGCTGGTTGTCCTGGTCGTCCAGGATCGTGCGCGCGAAGTCGAAGAATCTGCCCTGCGCCGCCGCGGCCTCGGCCGCCTCCGCCGCCGCGAGGGCGTTCGGGTGGATCTGCACGAGCGGGGCGTGCCGCCACACATAGCGGAGCCGGTCTCCGAGCACGTCGCGCACCTCCAGGATCGAGCCGGTCGCCTTGAGGCAGAAGCCGCACTGGAAGTCGCCGTACTCGACGATCGTGAAGGGAGCGTGCGGGTCGCCGAGCACGTGGTCGCGCTCCGGGTCGACCGGGCGCGCGAGCGTCTGACCCGAGTCGTCGTCGGGGCGCGCGGCATCCGAGATCCGGAAAGTGATCGTCGCGAGCACGAAGGCGATGACGGATGCCGCGAGCACGCCCACCCGTGCCTCGTTGCGCGCGAGCTCGTCGTCGATCGCGAGGTCCACGATGAACAGCGAGATGGTGAACCCGATCCCGCACAGGACGGCGCCGCCGAGGACGCGATCCAGGGTGAGCCCCGCCCCGAGCTCGCCGAGCTTCAGGCGCCGCAGGAGCGCGCTCGATCCGAAGACACCGAAAAGCTTGCCGGCGACGAGACCCACGACGATGCCCCACGTCAGGGCGGAGCGGGCGGCGCCGGCCAGGAGCTCGGAGCTCAGTACGACGCCCGCGTTGGCGAGGGCGAACAGCGGAAGGATGACGTACGCGACGTACGGGGCGTAGGCCGCCTGGAGCCGCTCGTTGATCGAGATGGATTCGCGGAGGCTGTTCGCGGCGGCGCGGGCATACTCGGTGCTGGGCGACTGGCGGAAGGTGCGCGCGAGCTCCAGTGCGTGTTCGACGTCGGTGCGGTTGGGGCGATACACGGGCACCAGCAGCGCGATCGCGACGCCCGCGAGGGTCGGGTGCACACCCGAGGCGAGGAAGGCCAGCCACACCACGATCGCGAGGGATACGTACACCGGCCCGCGGCCGCTGGGGAGATAGCGCGTGACGTACACCCCGGCGAGCCCGGCGGCGGCGACGAGGAGCGGCAGCGGGGTGAACCTCTCGGTGTAGACCAGCGCGATGATGCTGAGCGCCCCGATGTCGTCGACGACCGCGAGCGCCAGGAGGAAGACACGCAGGCGTCCGGGGACGCGAGGGCCGACCAGGGCCAGGGCGCCTACGAGGAAGGCCGTGTCGGTCGAGATCACGACTCCCCACGCGTGCTCGTTTCCGGAGCCCTGCGCGATGAGGACGAAAAGGAGCGCGGGCACCACCAGGCCCGCGACGGAGGCGGCGACGGGCACGAGGGCACGGGACCAGCTCGTCAGCTCGCCGATCGCGAACTCCCGGCGCACTTCGAGCCCGACGGTGAAGAAGAAGATCGCCATCAGCGCGTCGTTCACCAGCGCGTGAAGCGTGAAGTCCAGATGCCGGTCACCGACGCCGACCATCAGATCGGTCGCCCAGAACGTCTCGTACGACGGCAGGGACACGTTGGCCCAGACGATCGCCGCGAGCGTCGCGACGAGGAGGATCAGGGCGCCGATCCGGTTCTGGCCCATCGCGCCGATCCGCGCGGCGATCGACGGGCGCCGGCGAGCGCCGGTGGCACCCCGCTCAGGGGCGAGTGAGGTCTGGGTGACGGTGGGGTTCGTCATGATTACTCCCACGCCGGCCGTTCCCGCTCATGTCGGGATGCGGGTCGCGTGCGGCGATGACGGTGAACACGGTGGCGGCGAGGGCGAGTTGTCGCTTCTGTGCAATGTACGCGGTGCCGGGTCCTACTCGGCCTCGTCGACGAGAAGCTCCGCCGCGGGGTCGGCTTCGAGCCGCTCGTCCGGAATGGGCCGGCCGCTGCGCAACGAGACTCCGTACGTGCCGGCCCGCAGGCGCTCGCGGGCCCGGTCGAGCGCGGCCAACCGTGCGCTGAGCTGCTCGGCCACGGCATCGTCAAGCAGCTCTTGAGCGAGCGGGCTCGCCGAGTCGAAGACCGAGATCCTCGCGTCGGCGGCCGCCTCCAGGTCGGCCGCCCGCACCGCGGCCGAGTATGTGAGCAGTTCCTTGACGCGTGCACGTTCACGCTCGATCAACTCGTGTGCCCGGGTCGGGTCCATCTGTGACTCCCTGGTGGTGACGATCGGCGATCGGCGTCGGCGGCGGGGCGTCGGCCGGCCAGGTCATGGCCCCTGGCTCTCTCCTGGTTAGTGCCGGGGAGTCCGCGTCTCTTACGTCCGCATCTCCTACGTCCGCTCGCGGTGCCGCGAATGGACTATTCAGTCCAATGCGGCGTGGCGTTGTCGACCACTGTGCGCGCCGCCGGGCGTGCCCGTCCCCGCGTGGAGGAGCAGCGTTGGCGTACGAGGTCACTGCCACCGGTTCGATCATCGGCGCGCCGTGGTTGCGCCGATCTCGGGGTGGCCCATCCGATATTGGACTGAGAAGTTCACTTATTGTGCGGGTTGCGACCTATTTCCATTTGTCCACCATGAGAAAATGGACTGGATAGTCCCATAAAGGGCAGAGCGTGTGAGCCGGGAGGGATTGATGAGGACCCACTTCGCGGAGGTCCTGGCCCGCGAGAGCGTGTGTCTGGCCGCAGTCACAAACGGGGCGAAGCTGGCCGGTTGGCGCCGCCGGGTCGTCGAGGAGCTCATGACGCCCAGGTCGCCGTACGCGCTCGCGCTGAGACAAGCAGGTGACGGCGCTGAGCGAGCCGACTTCCTCGATCGGTGGCGCGAGCTCATCACCGAGACGCTGGACCGATTGCTGCGGTCCGGCTCGACGGGCGACACACACTGCTCCTCGGGCCAGACGCGAAAGGCCGATGCCGATCCCCGGAAAACCGCGGTGCTCATTCTCGCGGCGCTGCATGGGGGCAGCACGCTGAGCCAGATCGCGAAAGACCCTTGGCCGCTCAACGCCGCGCTCGACCTCGCGCTCGCACCTTTTGTGGCAACCGAGGACAACGGCCCAGCAAGGACGGTAATGAGTAGTCCGATCGGTACCATGAGCCCGTGATGACGACCGCTGACTCGCACAATGGCAGACGCCTGACGGCGCGCGGTGCAAAGACGCGGACAAGGATCGTCACCGCCGCGAGCGACCTGATGTACGTAAAGGGAGTCAGGGCTACCACGCTTGATGACGTGCTGGCGGCGAGCGGAGTCAGCAAGTCGCAGTTGTATCACCACTTCGACGGCAAGGACGCGCTCGTGCGGGCCGTCATCGACCACGTGGGAGAACGCGTCATCGAGCGCGAGCGCGAGGCACTCGGCCATGTCTCGACGATCCGGGGCCTGCGACGCTGGCGGGACGCGTTGGTCCAGAACAACGCCCTTCGGCATGGCGCCTACGGCTGTGCGCTCGGCTCGCTGGCCTCCGAGGTCTCCGATCACGACGCGGTCGCACGCGAAGCCCTGTCTCGGCTGTTCAACGAATGGCAGGGACTGCTGGCCGGCGTGTTGCGACGACTTCAAGACGGTGGTGGGCTCGCGCCCGAGGCGTCGGCGGACCAGCTCGCGACCGGGCTCATGGCCGCCCTCCAGGGCGGGTACATGCTGGCCCAGACCGCGCGCGATGTCACCCCGATGGCGACGGCACTCGACATGGCACTCGCGCACATCGAGAGCCTGTCGAAAGACTGAGCTCGTCGCCGTACGGTCCCGGCCGCGAGCCGAAGTCGCAGGCCGGGAGCACGCCCTGCCCGGAACCCGCGTAAGCCGGCAGCCGAGCGAGCCACCCCGTCACACGCGCCCTCGCTTCCCCGTGGTCGTACGACGACGCAGGCAGGGCCGGGTCATATGGCGAGGCGTGCGGGCTCGGCGGTGACCTGCGGGTCCACGTCCACCTGCCTTGTTGTCTTCCGCACAGATCGGCCCCGCGGATCTGACGAGTCCATCGCTCACCGGTCGCGGTTCGAGTCCCGCGCGGTGCGAGTGGCGATGAAGGCCGAACGGTTGATGTCGACGGCGTCCTTCCATTCGGGATGGTCTTCGACGTAGTCGGCGACGAACCCGCAGTAGACGCCGGCCCTGGACCGACTCCGGCTCAGATCTTCGAGCGCGTAGCGCGCCAGGGCCGAGGCGACGCCTCGATGCCGTTGGTCCGGGTCCACGTAGGAGTGCGTGAGCGAGATCCGCCCACCGGTCGTCTCGTACGCGAGACTGCCGACGACCTGCCCGTCGATCAGTGCCTCGTACAGGCGGGTGGTCTCGTCCTTGCGCACCTCAACGGCGGCCGGTGATCGATTCATGCCGTCCTCTCGCCTCGTTCGTCTCCAGTCGGTGCCTGTGGGCGGTTGTCAGCTCTCGATCCGAACCTGCCGCCTGTCGAAGGCGACATAGCCGCTGAAGTCGCGGCCGACGCGGGCCGCCGCCGACTCCTTGATGCCGGGGTAGGACCACGCGCCGTCGCTGAGCACCGTCTCTCCGGCCAGGACGTCGTGATACTGCGCCTTCCCCTTCCAGGGACAGGTGTAGGGCGTCGGGCTGTCGCGGAGCGTGCCGGCCACGACCGAGTCCGGCGGGAAGTAGACGTTCCCCTCTATCCTGACCACCGCGTCGTCCGCGGCCTCGGCCACCACGGTCTCCCCCACCACTGCCCGCATGTCCGTTTCCCTTCATCGATCCTTTGGCCGGCCGATGGTCGCGGTCAGGCGAGGCCAGGGGCGGGCGAGAACGACCACGAGCTGGAGCCCGAGAGGTCGAGCCACGTGCCCCGAGGTGTCCGGGCCACCCGGGCGACCATCGCCTCGCACTCGCGGCAGCGCAGCACGGTTCCAGGCCCGCCCATGTAGGCATGCAACTGCCCGAACGCCTGCGCGGCGCCGCAGCCGGCGCAACGGACGGTGGCGATGGTCGGGTCGCCCGCGATGATCCCGGCGAACTCGCCGGCGGCGGCGTTGCCGTCCAGGACCGGGCCGGTGCCGCCGCCGGGTGCGGCCGGGGTCGAGAAGTCCGAGGTCATCGAGTAGCTCCCGTTGCTCCGAATCGTTCCGTACGTATGCGATCTTCGGGGTATCCCGTCGTGCGGAGCAGCCGTGTGGCGTGGTCGACGAAGCCGGAGGGGCCGCACACGTAGACCCGGGCCGCCAGAGGCTCCGGCCACGCGGACGGAGGCCGGATGTCCTCGACCGTGAGGTGTCCGGCGGCACGGAGGTGCCCGTCGGGGACCCTGCGCGTGTAGACGAGGCGCACGTCCGCGAACCCCGGCGCGGACGGATCGGCCGACATCTCTTCCAGCTCGGGCCCGTACATGAGGTCGCGCGGCCGCGAAGCGAATACACGAGCATGGTCCGCGTCGGGTCCCCCGCTCGCTTCCGGGCTCGCACCATGGTGACCAGCGGCACCACTCCTGATCCACCGGCGATCAGGAGCACCGGGCCGTCCCCGATGGACGGGTCGCCCGGCTCCCAGACGAACCATCCGCCGATGGGCCCGCGTACGTCGAGCTCGTCGCCGATCTCCATGGTCTCCACCAGGTAGGGCGAGACCTCGCCATGGGGCAGGAGGTCGACGGTGATCGCGACGCGGTCGGGTGTGGCGGGCTCGGCCAGCGAGTAGCTCCGCTGGGCCGAGTAGCCGTCCGCCGCTGTGAGACGGATATCCACGTGCTGGCCGGGCAGATGTCCGGTCCAGCCGGGCACGTGGAGATCGAGTGTCCGGGAATGCCACGACTGCGAGTGCACACCGACGAGCGTTGCCTTGCGCCAGCGATTCCCTGCCAGAGCCACGGAGCCCAAGGCCGTGTTCGTGTCAGTCATCGGCGTACCGCTGCTCGCGCCATGGGTCGCCGTACGTGTGATAGCCGAAGCTCTCCCAGAAGCCCGGCTCGTCGGAGCGCTGCATGGTGATGCCCTTCACCCACTTCGCGGACTTCCAGAAGTAGAGATGCGGCACCAGGAGCCTGGCCGGACCGCCGTGCTCGGCGTGAAGCGGCTCTCCCTCGAACTCGTACGCGATCCAGGCCCTGCCGCCGAGCAGGTCTTCCAGAGGGAGGTTCGTGGTGTAGCCGCCGTACGAGTGGACCATCGCATAGTCGTCGTCGGTCTCGACGTCCTCGAAGAAGGTGTCGAGCGCGACGCCCCGCCACCGGGTCCCGAGTTTCGTCCACCGGGTCACGCAGTGGATATCGACGTTGATCTCCTCGGAGGGCAGGGCCGTCATCTCGTCCCAGCTCCACCGCTTCGGCTCGCCGATCTCCGGTGTGATGGTGAAGCTCCACCTCTCCGTCGGGATCAGCTGCGTCGGACCGGCCGTCAGCACGGGGAATCCGTGGGTCAGATGCTGGCCGGGCGGCAGATCGGCGGCACGCGGGTCGTGATGGCCGAAGAAGCCACGCGAGATTGTCACCCTGTGCTCTCTTCCAGACCCAACGGTCTCTAGTGGTGGGCGCCTCACGGACGAGTTGATGGACTCTTTGGTCCAAACTAGGGTCCGGCTGCGACCGGTGTCAAAGCGTACCTGGCCCGCTATATGCCGCATGTGACCATGAGATAGGTTGCAGAAATTGGACTACATAGACCAAACTCCGACGAGATGGCCAGGGAGGCAGGCTGTCGATCAACGCCTCCGGCCGGTGATGTCGTGGCGCGGCCTGGCGAACCGAGAAGGTGACTCCGTGACTGATGGCAGATGCTCCGACATGGTGCGATTCGGCGGCGATCTCGGGCTGGCACCGGAACACCTCCGGGGTTCGCTGACCGCTCATCTGGCCGACTGCCCGGACTGCGCGTCGTATGTCTCACAGATCGCCACGACCCGCGAGGTCCTCGGACGGCGCTCAGGTCCCGGTGGCGTACGGAACGACGGGTCCCCGGCGGGCGCCGAGGCCTTGCGACGTGCTCTCTTCGCGCGTGCCGAACTGCTCGACCCCGCGAACGCCGAGGACCTCGCCCAGCGATCGCTGGAGGTGGGCCTGGCCCTGCAACGCAGGGATTCCCGCCCGCGAGGGATCGCCGAGCTGACCACGATCATGCACGCGCTCAGTGACGCGCAGATGCGGCTGGAGGGCCGCACGACGCCCGCCGTCGACGTCGGCGCGGCCGCCCGAGCCCGGGCGGGCTCACTGGACGACCTCAACAGCGATGCCGATGAGCCCGAGCTCTTCTATCCGGATCTCTACCCGGGTGAGGGCGGGATCGACGGGTGGGTCGTCAGCCCGAGCCGGTGGCGGTACGGCGCGGAGATCCTGGGCCCGGAGGAAGTGGACGAGACCGGAGAGGTGTACGACCTGGTCGACAAGGCGCTCGGCGAACTGCCCGAGCCGCTCGGCGACCTTCTCGCGCTCGTCGACATACAGGGCTACCCGCTGACCGGCGCGGCGCGGGCACTCGGGCTCGATGAGCCATCGGCGACGGCTTCCTTGGCCCGCGCCCGGAACCACGTCCGTGGCCGTCTCGACGAGTACCTGCGTGGTGTGTCCCGGTAGGCCAAGACCACGATTCGGTACCCCCGCGAGAGCGGTGGCCCTTCGGGGTGGCCGTCGGCGGCCGTTCGGGGTGGCCGCATCACGGGCGCGCGGCAGATGGGCGGCGAAGGGTTGCGCCGAGGGGTGCCCAGCAGGGCAGGGGCGGCGGCGACCTGCGATGCGGCCCACAGGTCGCCGCCGCTTCGGCCCAGGCCCGTGCGGGACCATGACCCCGCCCCCGAGGTGACCCCGCCCCCGAGGTGGCTCAGCCGGGAACGATGAGCCCGCGCTGGTAGGCGCGTACCAGCCGGCGGGGCACCAGGAGCTCGCGGCCGTTCACGGTGATCGGCACCAGGTCGGGCGGAGTCGCCTTCCACTGGCTGCGACGGTGGCGGGTGTTGCTGCGCGAGGTTCTGCGCTTGGGAACGGCCACGATCACCAGCTCGCCTTCGTCACGCCCGGCAGTTCGCCCCGATGGGCCATCTGCCGGAACCGGATCCGCGACAGCCCGAACGTGCCGAGATATCCCCGCGGGCGGCCGTCGACGGAGTCGCGGTTGCGCACGCGGGTCGCGCTCGCGTCGCGCGGCTGGCGCGCCAGCTCGCGTACGGCCGATGCCCGCTCTTCCGGAGTGCCGGTGCGTACGACCTCCTTCAGCTCCGCACGCCGCCGGGCGTAGCGGGCGACCACGGCCTTGCGCCTCTCGTTGGCCGCGATCTTGCTCTTCTTGGCCATCAGATCTTCTCTCCGCGGGCCCGGATCCGGGCGACGGCGGTCTCGATGCCGATCTTGTCGATGGTTCTGATCGCCCGGGTGCTGAGCGTGAGCCGTACATAGCGGTTCTCGCTGGGCAGCCAGTAGCGGCGGTGCTGGATGTTGGGGTTCCATCGCCGGCGGGTGCGGCGGTGGGAGTGGGAGACGCGGTTGCCGAAGACCGGCGCGGCTCCCGTGAGCTGGCAGTGCGCCGACATCAGGCCCTCCCGTAGCGCTGGTTGAACCGCTCGACCCGGCCGGCGGTGTCGAGCACCCTGCTGCGCCCGGTGTAGAAGGGGTGGCTCGCGGAGGAGACGTCGACGTCCACCACGGGATAGGTGTTGCCGTCCTCCCACTCGATCGTCTTGCCGCTGGTGATGGTCGAGCGGGTGAGGAAGGCGAACCCGGCGCCCGGGTCGCGGAACACGACCGGGTGGTAGTCGGGGTGGATGCCCTTCTTCATCGTTCCTCCCGGAATGCGACGTGCCTGCGGATGATCGGGTCGTACTTGCGGAGCGTGAGCCGGTCGGGGTCGTTTCGCCGGTTCTTGCGGGTCACGTAGGTGTAGCCGGTGCCCGCGCTCGATCGCAGCTTGATCACGGGGCGTAGCTCGTTTCTGGCCATGGGCCGTTCCTCTCTCGCCGTCGGTATGTGTAATGATAACGATAATCGTTTTCATTCCGGCAACCCGGAGGCACCCATGTCCACCCCCGTCGTCCTGGTCGCGGGCCTGCACGCCTCTGCTCGCACGGCCGTCGTCGATCGCCTCCTGCGCGACCATCCCGGCTCCGTGGCCGTCCACCACGACCTGCGGGAGGTGACCGCCGACCGGGTGCAGCGCGTGGTGCGCGACGCGTCCACCGTGCTCGACCTGGCCGACGTACGGCTCGCGCACGGCTGCGTCACCTGCACCGTCCGCGAGGACCTGCTCCCTCAGCTGGTGCGGCACGCCGCCACCGCGTCGCTGCTCGTGGTCGACCTGTGGGACTCGGTCGAGCCGCGCTCGGTCGCCGAGGCGCTCGACTGTGAGGAGGCCCACGACATCCTGCGGCTGACCTGCGTGCTGACCGCGCTGCACGCCGAGCACATGCCCGTCGACATCACCCGCGGCGACCGCCTCCGCGAGACCGGCCAGATCGCCGCGTCCGGCGACCAGCGCTTTCTCGCCGAGGTCCTGGCCCGGCAGATCGAGTACGCGACCGCCCTGTCCGTGCACGGCGGCGACGAAGAGGATGTGGAGCTCTCCCGCGCCGTGCTCGCCCACCTCGCGCCCTGCACGCCGGTTTTCGCCCCGGGTTCCGCCGAGTCGCCGCTGCCCGACGTGACCGGCGCCCGGCTGTGCACGCGGGAACTGGCCGAACGCGTCGACCCCGCCACCGCCCAGCTGCCCTGCGACGCCCAGACCGACGAGATCACCACGGTCGTCTGGCACCGGCTGCGCCCGCTGCACCCCGCCCGCCTGTTCGAGGCCGTGGACGAGCTGGTCACCCAGTCCGTACGCTCCCGCGGGCGGTTCTGGCTGGCCAGCCGGCCCGATCGGCAGCTCGCCTGGGACGCGGTCGCGGGCATCGTGTCGGTCGAGGACGCCGGGCCCTGGCTGGCCGCGTTGCCGGAGGCCGCCTGGGACATGGTCTCCCCCGCCCGCCGTACGGCCGCCGGCCTCGACTGGGACCCCGTCACCGGCGACCGGGTCCAGCACCTGGTGTTCACCGGGCCCGACCTCGACCGCGAGCGCCTCCACGCCCTGCTCGACTCCTGCCTGCTCACCGGGGAGGAGGCACGGGCGGGCTCCGGCGTGTGGGCCGGTTACGACGACCCCTTCGCCCACATCCTCGACCTCAAGGAGATCGCATGAAGCCCCGCCGTACGCCCCGGAAGAAGGGCAACCCGCTGCAGGGCGTGAGCTACGTCGACTACAAGAACACCGACCTGCTGCGGAAGTTCATCTCCGACCGCGGCAAGATCCGCAGCCGCCGCGTCACCGGCGTCACCGTGCAGCAGCAACGCCAGATCGCCCGCGCCATCAAGAACGCCCGTGAGATGGCGCTGCTCCCCTACGCATCCCAGCCGCGTTCCTGACCGGCACGGCGCCCCCGGCCCTCGGCGGGCAGACCGTCGACCCGTTCGAACCACAAGGATTGACATGAACACCTCCTCCCTCCGTCGTCCCGCCGTGCTCGTCGTCGCGGGCGTGGCTTCCGTGCTGCTGGCCGGCTGCGGCGGCTCGCCTGCTCCCGCGGCGTCCGCGGCGCCGTCCGCGAGCGCGTCCACGAGCGCGTCCACCGGCGCGGTCGCCGTGGTGACCTCCACCAACGTGTACGGCGACATCGTGCGGCAGATCGGCGGCGACAAGGTCGCGGTGACCTCGTTCATCGCCAGCCCCGACCAGGACCCGCACTCCTACGAGGCCAACACGCAGAACCAGCTGGCCCTGTCGAACGCCAAGGTGATCATCGAGAACGGCGGCGGCTACGACGACTTCATGGACAAGATGCGCGACGCCGCCGGCAACACCACGGCCCAGGTGCTGAACGCGGTCGAGATCTCCGGGAAGACGGCGGCCGCCGGGGAGGAGCTCAACGAGCACGTCTGGTATGACTTCCCGTCCGTCGCGCGGCTGGCCGACTCGATCGCCGCCGCGCTGGGCAAGGCCGATCCCTCCGGAGCCGCCGCCTTCACCGCAGGGGCCGAGGCCTTCAAGCAGAAGCTCACGCCGCTGGAGGAGCAGGAGGCGACGATCGCGCAGAGCGCGAAGGGCACCGCCGTGGCGATCACCGAGCCGGTCCCGCTGTACATGATCGAGGCCTGCGGCCTGACCAACGCCACCCCCGAGGACTTCAGCGAGGCCATCGAGGAGGGCAACGACGTCTCCGCCCGCGTCCTGCGGGACACCCTCGCCCTGTTCAGCGGCAAGAAGGTGCGGGCCCTGGTCTACAACTCCCAGACCTCCGGCCCGGAGACCGAGAAGGTCCGTGAGGCGGCGGACGGCAGCGGGATCCCCGTCGTCCCGGTCACCGAGACCCTGCCCTCCGGTGAGGACTACATCGGCTGGATGACCGCCAACCTCGACGCGCTCGGCAAGGCCCTGCACGATGACTGAGCCGATGACCGAGCCGGTGGCCGAGCCGGTGGCCGAGCCGGTGACTGGGCCGATGATCGAGCGACCGGGCGCCGTCGCACCGCAGGCCGCCCCCACCGGCGGATCGCCCGTCGTCCTCAGCCTGACCGGCGCGGAACTGCGCCGTGGCGAGCGCGTGCTGTGGTCCGGGCTGGACCTGGAGCTGCACGGCGGCGAGTTCATCGCCGTGCTGGGGCCCAACGGAGCGGGCAAGACCAGCCTGCTGCACGCCGTCCTGGGCCAGGTGCCTCTCTCCGCCGGCACCCTGCTGATCGGCGGCCGCCCGCCGCGGCGAGGCGGCGATCTGATCGGCTACATCCCCCAGCAGCGCGCCGTCGCCCCGCACACGCCACTGCGCGCCCGCGATCTCGTACGGCTCGGCGTCGACGGCCACCGCTGGGGTCTGCCCCTCGGCGGCCGGGGGCTGCGGCGCCGCATCGACGAACTGCTGACCGAGGTCGGCGCGCAGACGTACGCGGACATGCCGCTCGGCCTGCTGTCCGGCGGCGAGCAGCAGCGGGTGCGCATCGCGCAGGCCCTGGCCACCGATCCCGCGCTCCTGCTGTGCGACGAGCCGCTCCTGTCGCTGGACCCGCATCACCAGCACGCGATCGTCGACCTGCTCGACCGGCGGCGGCGCGCCCGCGGCACCGCGGTGCTCTTCGTCACCCACGAGCTCAACCCGGTGCTGCCGCTGGTCGACCGGGTGCTCTACCTGGCCGGGGGCCGGTTCCGCGTCGGCACGCCCGACGAGGTGATGACGTCGTCCGTGTTGTCCGACCTGTACGGCGGCCAGGTCGAGGTGGTCCGGGCCCACGGCCGCTACCTGGTCGCCGGCGCATCCGTCCCGCATCACCTCGACCACACCGAAGGCGTCCCGTCATGAGCACCGGCATCTGGCACCAGATCTTCAACTACGACGACTACGGGCAACTGCTGGCTCTGGTCACCAACTCGATCATCGCCGCGGCCGTGCTGGGCGTGGTCGGCGGCCTGATCAGCACGTTCGTGATGATGCGGGATCTGGCCTTCGCCGTGCACGGGATCGCCGAGCTGTCCTTCGCCGGCGCGGCGGCCGCGCTCCTGCTCGGGGTGAACGTGGTGGCGGGATCCCTGGCCGGATCGGTGCTGGCCGCCGCGGTCATCGGCGCCATGGGAGTGCGCGTCCGCGACCGCAACTCCGCCATCGGCGTGCTGATGCCGTTCGGCCTGGGCTTGGGCGTGCTGTTCCTTTCGCTGTACAAGGGCCGCGCCGCCAACAAGTTCGGGCTGCTCACCGGTCAGATCGTGGCCGTGGACACGCCGCAGACCGCTTGGCTCATCGGCGTGTCGGTCGTCGTCCTGGTCGCCTTGGCGGTCATGTGGCGTCCGCTGACCTTCGCCAGCCTCGATCCCGAGGTCGCCGCCGCCCGCGGCGTGCCCGTCCGGGCCCTGTCTCCCGTGTTCACCCTGGTGCTGGGTCTCGCCGTGGCCACGACCATCCAGATCGTCGGCGCTCTGCTGGTGCTCGCCCTGGTGGTCACCCCAGCGGCCGCCGCCACCCGGGTGACCGCCTCCCCTCGGCTTATCCCGCTGCTCAGCGTCCTGTTCGCCGTCACGTCCGTGGTCGGCGGCATCCTCATCGCGTTGGGCAGCAGCATCCCGATCAGCCCGTATGTCACCACGATCGCCTTCGTCATCTATCTGGCCTGCCGCGCCGCCGGTGCCGTACGGGCCCGGAGCGGCTGGGCGCGCAGACCCCCGGCCGCGGTCGCGGGCTAGAGGTCGATGACGACCTTGCCGTGCACGTGCCGGCCGGCCTGGAGCTCGGCCGCGCGGCGGATCTCCTCGATCGGGAAGCTCGCCGCGATGGGCACCCGGAGCCGCCCCGCCGCGACCAGGCGGGCGATCTCTTCCAGGGCGCCGGGGGCGGCGTTCGCGCCGTTGGCCGCCGCCACGCCCTCGACCTGTGCGGCGATGGTGCAGATGCGGCCGTCCGGGACGCCGAGCTTCCTCGCGGCGTGCACCGTCTCCGTGCCGTGCAGGTCGATGGCGGCGGTGACACCGCCGGGGGCGAGGTCGCGGACCCGGTCGGCCAGGCCGTCGCCGTAGACGACCGGCTCGGCTCCGAGATCGCGCAGGAAGCCGGCCGAGTTCGCCGATCCCGTCCCGATCACGCGCGCTCCCGCGAGCCGGGCGAGCTGGACGGCGAACACGCCGACCCCGCCCGCCGCGCCGCCGATCAGCACGGTTTCGTCCGGGCCGGGGTCGATCACGGCGAGGGCGGCGGACGCCGTTCGCCCGGCGATCGTGAGGGTGGCGGCGGTGCGGTCGTCGACGCCGTCGGGAGTGTGATGGGCCTCGTTCGCCGCGATCCCTCCGGCCGGGTCGATCACCACGAAGTCGGCGACCGCGCGGGACAGGGCGCCCCCGAACACCCGGTCGCCGGGCGCGAAGCCGGTCACCCCGCCACCGACCTGGTCGACCAGCCCCGCGTAGTCGGTGCCGAACCCGGCCGGGAGGCTCAGGCCGAACCGGGCGGCGGTGTCCGCGTCGGCGGTCATGATCCAGTCCATCGGGTTCAGCCCGGCCGCGGTGACCCGTACGCGGATCTGTCCCGGGCCCGCCTGGGGAGCGGGAACCTCGCGGACGTCCAGAACCTCGGGGCCGCCGAACGAGTCGAGCCGGACCGCCCTGCCCCTGCCCGTCGGCGGTTGATCGTGCTGCATGTGCGCCTGCCTCCTTGGGGGAACACGAAACGGACTATGCTCCGTTTCGATGGACGACCCTAACACAACCGGAGCGTGTTCCGTTTTGACTGAGGCAGAGATGCGCGCGACACGGGCGGACGCGGCCCGGAACCGCGACCAGTTGCTCGCGGTGGCGACCCGCGTGTTCGCGTCGGCCGACGCCGAGCCGTCGATGCGTGCGATCGCCCGCGAGGCCGGGGTCGGCATCGCCACGCTCTATCGGCACTTCCCGACCCGAGAGTCGCTGGTCGACGCGGTCTACCGGGACCAGGTCGTACGGCTGACGACCGGCGCCCGCGAGCTGCTCGGCGAGATGCCTCCGGCCGCGGCGATGCGGCGCTGGATGGACCTGTTCGGCGACTGGATCGCGACCAAGAACGGCATGCTCGGCACGCTGCTCGCGATGATCGAGTCGGGCGAGATCGCCCACGCGCAGACCCGGAACGAGCTGCTGGCGGCCATCACCACGATCCTCGACGCCGGCCGGACGGCGGGCGACCTCCGCTCCGACGTCGGCGCCGAAGACATCGCCGCCTCCCTCATCGGCATCTTCACCGTGGCACCCCGGCGAGAGCAGGACGCCAGGGCCGGTCGCCTGCTCGACCTGCTGATGGACGGCCTCCGACCCGCCGACCGCCCGGCCTGAGCCTGCACCGAGCAGGCCTGAGCCGGTCCGAGCCTGGACCGAGGCGGGCACCGGAGCACGGCCGCACCCGTGAAACGATCATGAGTGCCGATGCCGTACACATGGAGGAGAGACCACCGCATGACAGCCGCGCGGAAGATCCGGATGCTCGTCACCGGAGGCGGGACCGGCGGGCACACTTATCCCGCGCTCACGACCATCTCGGCCGTCCGCCGGCATGCCGCGGCGCAGGGCCGCGACCTGGACGTGCTGTGGGTGGGCACGGCCGACGGGCTGGAAGCGCGGATCGCCATGGAGCACCACATCCCGTTCAGGGCGATCAGCGCGGGCAAGGTCAGGCGATCGCCGAACCTCCGTGAGCTCGGCCGGAACGTGGCCGATCTTTTCCGGATCCCGATCGGGGTTCTGCAGGCCGCCGGGATCGCCGCGCGCTACCGGCCCGACGTGGTGTTGTCGACGGGAGGGTATGTCTGCGTGCCCCTCGGTCTCGCCGCTCGCCTGCTCGGCCGTCCGCTGGTCATGCACGAGCAGATCACCGCGCTCGGCCTGGCCAACCGCATCCTGGCCCGCGTGGCCACGACGATCGCGCTCACCCATCCCACCTCGATCGACCACCTCCCCGCGCGGGCCCGCGCGCGGGCCGTGGTCACGGGCAACCCCATCCGTCCCCAGCTCCTGCACGGAAACCCTGTCCGAGCGCACCAGCGGTATGGCCTCGCCCCGGACCTGCCGCTCGTCTACGTGACCGGCGGCGCGCAGGGCAGCAGGCAGATCAACACCCTGATCGAGCGGATCCTGCCCACGCTGCTCACCCGCGCCCAGGTGCTCCACCAGTGCGGCCGGGACTGGATCGGCCACCTCACCGAGGTCGCCGCCGGCCTGCCCGCCGGGATCGGCGCGCGCTATCACCCCACGGCGTACGTCGGCGAGGAACTGCCCGACGTGTACGCCGCCGCGGACGTCGTCGTCTCCCGCAGCGGCGCGGGAACCGTCGCCGAGCTGGTCGCGGTCGGGAAGCCGTCCGTCCTCATCCCGCTGATCCCCGCCGCCGGAGACGAGCAACGCGGCAACGCCCGCTACCTCGTCGAGGCCGGAGCCGCCCGCGCCCTGCTCGAACCCGGCCCCACCCCCGAGCAGCTCCTGGCCGAACTCGACGTGCTGCTCGCCGATCCCGGCCTCCGCGTACGCATGACCCATGCCGCCAGAGCCCGCGGACGGCCCGACGCCGCCGACGCCCTCGCCAGGGTGATCCTCGACCAGGCGAAGTGACCCCCCTCCGTCCGGGTGCGGCCGATTCCTTTTCGCGGCGACCGGGGTCTGTACGGCACGTTCCTGGACGGCCCGCGACCGCCGTACGTGGCCGGTTTCGAGGCCGGTTTCGATGCCGGTTTCGAGGCCGCCGGTGAGGTCGTCGCGATGGGCGAGGGGGTGACCGCCCCGGGACCGGGGCCCCCACGCGCGCTGCTCGACGGCTACATCGCGGCCTTCGAGCGCTCCGACGCCGGCCTGCTTGAACAGGTGCTGCGTGCGGACGCCACGCTCGAGGCGACGCCGTTCCGCGACTGGCAGTCGGGCCGGGCGAGGTGCGTCCACATGCTCGGCACGTACGTGCTGGGCACTCCGGGCGACTGGCGGATGATCGCCACCGCGGCCAACGGCCGGCCCGCCGCCGTCGTGTATCACCGGGACGCCGGCGGCGTGCTCCGCGCCGACGGCGCCGTGGTGCTGGCCGCGACCGCCACGGGTGTCTCCCGCGTGGTCAAGTTCCATGATCCCGCGCTGGTCGCGATGTTCGGCTTCCCGGACGTGCTCGCGGACACCGCTTCCCTGCCACTCAGGCGGCGGTGATTCCGCCGTCGACGGCGAGCGCGGCACCGGTGATGAACCGGGCTTCGTCGCTCAGCAGGAACGCCACGAACGCGGCGATCTCCTCCGGCTGCCCGATCCGCCCGATCGGGTGCATCGCCCCGGCCACGCGCAGGGACTCTCCCGGCGACGGACCCATGTTGTCGCGCAGCAGCGGCGTGTCGACGCCACCGGTGACCAGGGCGTTGATCCCGTGGTCGAGCCGTGCATGCGTACGAGCCCCTGAACGCGCTTGCCGTCGGCCGGCGACGAGCGCAGGACACCTGCCTGAGGGCGCCGCCCGCCGGCTACGCGGGCGCCTACGCCGAAGTCAGGAGGTGTGCGCCCGCGCGGTCCGTTCGGCCTGGTCGATGGCCCAGGCGGCGTTGATGAGCCCGATGTGGCTGAACGCCTGCGGGAAGTTGCCGAGCAGCGCGCCGCTCCCGGGATCGACCTCCTCCGACAGCAGGCCCACGTCGTTGGCGTACGCGGCGGCCCGCTCGAATGCCTCCCTGGCCCGGCCGACCTGCCCGGACACGGCGAGCGCCTGCGCCAGCCAGAACGAGCACAGCAGGAACGTGCCCTCCTCGCCGGCGAGGCCGTCGACGCCGTCCTCGGTGCGGTAGCGGTAGACCAGGCCCTGGTCGTCGGTGAGCCGCTGCGCGATCGCGTCGATCGTGGAGAGCACCCGCGGGTCGTCGGGCGGCAGGAAGCCGGTGATCGGCACCATGAGGGCACTGGCGTCCAGCTCGTCGGAGCCGAAGGACTGCGTGAACGCCCCCACCCGCTCGTTCCAGCCCTCGCGCAGCAGGGCGTCGCGGATCTCGGCGCGGGTCAGCCGCCAGGACTCCGTACGATCCTGCGCCCGGAGCAGGCCGGCGAGGGTGATGCCGCGGTCCAGCGCCACCCAGCACATGAGCTTGGAGTAGAGGAAGTCGCGTGGCTCTCCGCGTATCTCCCAGATGCCCTGGTCCTTTTCCGTCCAGCGCTCGGCCGCGGTGTCGGCGCAGGCGACGAGGAAGCGCCTGACGTCGTCGTCGATGCCGCCGATCTGGCGTTCGAGGCGCGCGGCCGCGTCGAGCAGCTCGCCATAGACGTCGATCTGCCGCTGGTTCCACGCGCCGTTTCCGACGCGTACGGGCCGGCTGTCGCGCCAGCCGCGCAGGTGCGGCAGGGTGCGCTCGCTCAGGTCGTGCTCGCCGCGGACGCCGAACATGATCTGCAGCGCGCGGTCCTCGTCCAGAGTCGGGGCCGCGGTGGTGAGGAAGGAGAAGAAGTCGCTCGCCTCGTCGGGGCAGGCCGCGACCCACAGGGCGCTCATGGTCAGTGACGCATCCCGGACCCACGTGAACCGGTAGTCCCAGTTGCGCGCACCGCCGGGCCATTCGGGCAGCGACGTCGTGGCGGCCGCGACGATCGCGCCGCTCGGCTGGAAGGACAGCGCCTGCAGCACCCGCCCGCTGTGGTGCACGAGGTCGCACCATGGGCCGTCATAGGCCTGGTGGAGGCTGGACCACGACCGCCAGGCGGCGATCGTGCCGTCCAGCCGGGCCGCCAGCTCCGTCTGGTCCCACACCCGCGCGGGAGTCTCCTGCGGCGTCGAGCGGTGCATCCCGAAGTGCAGTGTCTCGCCCTCGTGCACCGTGAACGCGCCGTACGCGCTGCCGTCCTCGATGCGGAGGGGGACCGGCGTGGTCAGCACGAGCGACTCGGCTCCGCCGTGGGCGGTGACGCCGCCGTCGGCGACGGACAGGATCGGGTGGATCAGGCCGTACTCCGGCCTGGGCCGGTAATCGACCTCCATCGGCACCTCGCCGCCGAGGCCGGACACCCGTCGGGCGAGCAGGTGCGGCACCCCGACGCCGAGCCGGTGGCCGCCGTCGTCAGGCCCGGTGAGCAGGGCGTCGGTGAGGACGGCCGTGCCGCTCCCGGTGCGGAACGTGGTCTCCAGCACCATCGTCCGCGGCAGATAACGGCGCGTCGTCTCGAAGGGGATGGCCGGGCGGATCGACCAGTGCCCGGCCTCGTCGTCCAGCAGGCGGGCGAAGACGGACGGCCCGTCGAACCGGGGGAAGCACAGCCACTCGGCCGATCCGTCCCTGCTGATGAGGCCGGCGGAATGGCGATCGGACACCAACGCGAGGTCGGCGATGGGGGTGGTGCTCATCAACGCCCGATACCCGGAGAAGACCACGACCGTGCGTACGGGCTGGGCAAATCGCGGCAAAAGCAGCGGAGCGCTCCGTTAGCCCGGCGCGACACCCGGCCTGGGCTACCGGCGCTCGGCGGCCCGCAGGGCGTCCGCGGCCGTGAGCAGGCAGGCTCCGAGGAGCACGGCGTCCTTCAGCAGGAACTGCCCCGTGAGCGACAGCTTCGGTTCGCCGTGTGTCTCCTGCCACGCCCCGGGCGTCGTGGCCAGGAAGCTGAGGGTGGTGGCGAACATGCCGACGGCGGCGAGGCTGCCGAGGGCCGACACTCTCGGCGCGATCGGCTTCGCTCCGATCAGCGCTCCCAGAGCGATCTCGGCGACGCCGAGCAGGCCGGCGAGCCTCTTCTCCCCCAGCCTGGCGACGAGCCATGCGAGCGGGGGGCTTGCGGTCACGAGGGGGCGGATGTTGTCCACCTCGTAGTCCTCGAATTTCAGCCGGCCGATCTCCAGAAGGTTGAGCGCAAGACCATACCGAATGGTCGAAATCCCGAGACTGTGCACGATTTTGCCGATGCAATGCAGTTCCATCGAAGCCTCGCTCACCGCGTCGATTGCGCTCGATGTAGGACTCGCGGGCGACGACCATGCGGCCGGGCCGTGTCCGCGGCGCCGCTCACCACGCTACTCCGGTCGGTTTCGCCGCCGGACGGCGCTCGGCGCCCCGGAAGCGGGCCGGCGTGCGCTCACGCTCCCGGGAAGGGCCGTGGCCGTGCGTTCTAGGCCGCGTAGACGGGGGCGAGATCGGCGCAAAGTAGGGATTTCCTCCCCCGGCTCACGCCTCGGCCGCGTTATTGCTCCCCGACACGAGCGCGCTGGCGATGCGTTCCTGCCGCATGATCTCGGCCTTCAGCTGCCCGAGGTCGTCGGCATCCACGGTGCGGCAGGCGCCTGCCATCTCGGCCGCGCGGTCGAAGGGGCGCTCGCGGGTCGCCCACAGCCGCCCGGCATCGCTCCGCAGGATCCGCCAGCCATCATGCGACCCAGGCATGGGGAGCGTGTTCACGTGGGCAGACACTATCCGATCATGATCACGACTGGACCACGAGGGGTGTGGTTTTATCCCCCGAGCGGCCGTAGAGGGGGCGATAGGAGATAAATCCACACCAGGGACAAGATCTTTACACCGGGAGCCCGCGCCCGCCCGGTGTCCTCCCGCCCCTCCGGCGGATCCCTGGTGATGAGTTGTCGCGCCCGCGGCCGTCACACCTACGACGGGACACGACGACGCGGAAGGATGACGCGATGGGTGCGGACACGCTGCTGAAGGAGCTGGGCGTGAGCGGTCTGGGCGAGCTCGACGAGCCGGGCTTCTCGGCCTTGACAGGACGGCACCGGCGGGAGCTGCACGTGCACTGCTACCGGATGCTCGGGTCGTTCGAGGACGCCGAAGACGCCGTACAGGAGACGTTCCTGCGGGCCTGGCGGCGGCGGGAGACCTTCGAGGGGCGGTCGACGTTCCGGGCCTGGCTCTACCGGATCGCCACCAACGCCTGCCTGGACCTGCTCGCCAAGTGCCGTCCGGAGCCCGCGACCGGCGGCGAGGCGCGGTGGCTGCAGCCGTACCCGGACCGGCTGCTGGACGAGCTGCCCGCGGGCGACGCGGACGAGCCGGAGAGCGTCGCCGTCGCGCGGGAGACGATCGAGCTGGCCTACCTGGTCGCCGTACAGCACCTCGCGCCGCGCCCGAGGGCCGTGCTGATCCTGCGGGACGTGCTCGGCTGGCCGGCGAAGGACGTCGCGGAGCTCCTCGGAGACTCCGTCAACTCCGTGAACAGCGCGCTGCAGCGGGCCCGCGCCGGCATGCGGGAGCACCTGCCCGCCGAGCGGCAGGACTGGACCGGCGGCGAGGAGGACGCCGGGACGCGCGAGCTGGTGCGCCGCTTCACCGAGGCCAGTGTGGCCACGGACATCAAGACGATCACCACGATGTTGCGGGACGACGTCCGCTGCTCGATGCCGCCCACCCCCGGCCTGTACGTCGGCCGTGAGGCGGTGGTGAACGACTGGATCCAGGACGGCTTCGAGCGCCTGGAGAACCTGCGCGCCGTCCCGGCCTCCGTGAACCGGCAGCCCGCCGTGGCCTTCTATCTCTGGCGGGAGCAGGAGGGCGCCTACCTGCCGCTGACGATCGACGTCCTGCGCATCACCGGCGGGGTGATCACGGAGATCTTCATCTTCCACGCCGACCGGTTCCCGCGGCTCGGCCTGCCGGAGCGCCTGCCCGCGGACGGCACGAAATAGCCGCCGTCACCGCATGGCCGTGGTCAGGCGGTAGCGCGAGGGCGGGATGCCGTACCGGTCGAGGAAGTTCTGCCGGAGGCTCTCCGTCGTGCCGAAGCCGCAACGGGCCGCGATGGCGGCCATGGGCAGGGACGTGGAGACGAGGAGATGGGCGGCGGCCTCGGTGCGGGCGCGGCGGACGAACCGGCCCGGGGTCTGGCCCAGGTGCCGGAGGAACAGGCGGGTGAGATGCCGCTCGCTCACGCCCGCGCCTGCCGCGAGGGTGGCCGTGGTCAGATCGCCGTCGAGGTGGCTCGTGATGTGGTCGACGACGCGCTTGACCAGGCCGTCGCTCGGCGGCGGGCTCTCGGTGAACATGCTCATCTGGGCCTGGTTGCCGGGCCGCTGCAGGTAGGCCACCAGATAGCGGGCCACCTCCCGGGCGAGCGGCGCCCCGTTGTCCTCTTCGATGAAGGCGAGGGTGAGGTCGAGGGCGCTCGTGACCCCGGCCGCCGTGGCGACGTTGCCGTCGCGGATGAAGATCGGCTCGGCGTCGACGGTGATCTCCGGGTGGCGGGTGGCGAGCACGTATCCGTACTTCCAGTGCGTGGTGGCCCGGCGTCCGTCGAGCAGTCCGGCGGCGGCCAGCACCGCCGCGCCCGTGCACACCGAGGCGACGCGGCGGCTCTCCCGGGCCAGACGGCGTACGTGACCGACGATCACCTGGCTGGCGGCGGCGTCCTCGTGCCCGATTCCTCCCGACACCACGAGCGTGTCGAGCGGTCCGGTGATGTGCTCAAGGGCCTGCTGCCCCTGCAGCGTCAACCCGCTCGCGCACGTGATGGGCAGGCCCGACGGGGTGGCCAGGCACACGTCATAAGGCGGCGCGGCGCCGTGCAGGTTCGCCATTATCAGGCTGGACGTCACGCAGGAAATGTCCAGCAACTCCGCCGCATGGTATCCGAGCACGACCACACGTCGTCGAGTCATGGCCCGACTCTATGTCGGAAAGGCATAAAGCCAAGATATCCGGGCCTTTCGGCGGCGCTTTCTTCCATGAAAGGGCGAAATGTCATATCGCGCGGCCCCGGCTACTCGTCCTCAGCCTGACGTGCGGCCTGGGCGGTGACGCGCTCGACGGCCTTGACGGCCACGTCGGGCTGGTCGACGTAGATGTAGTGGCCGCTCTTGGCGGCCGTGCTCAGCGTGCTGTCGCTCGACAGCGCGAGCCACCTGCGCTGGCCCGCGGCCCACGCCCGCTCCAGGCGCGGGCCGTACGTGGGGACGGCCGCGAGGTACGGCATGCCGTGCTGGATGACCTCCACCGGGATGTCCCCGGCGGAACGGACCTTGCCGTCGGGGACGACGAGCTTCTCCGGGTTCTCGCCCTTGAACACCGCGAGGTTCTGCGCGCGCAGCTCGGCCGCCGGGCCGGTGGCCGACTCGGGGATCGCCGTGCTGATGTCGTGCAGCATGGTGGACGGGGTGGCGTCCATCAGGACCAGGCCCTTGACCCTGTCCTGGTGGTCGGGGGCATATCTGGCGGCGATCAGCCCGCCCAGCGAGTGGCCTGCCAGGACGACCCGGCCGTCGCCGGCGACGCGGTCGATCACCCCGGTCAGGATCTTCCCGGTGCTGGAGAAGCTCTGCGGGCCGTCCGGCTTGTCGCTCGCGCCCTCGCCGAGCCGGTCGTAGGAGCAGACCCGGTTGTGCTCGCTCAGCGTCTTCTGGAAGGCGGCCAGCTTGTCGAGCCCGTCACCCGCCCCGGCCAGCAGGACGACGACGGGCCCGCCCTTCTCCGGGTCGCCCGAACAGGACACGTTCACCGACCGGCCCGCGACCTCGATCTTCGTGGTCCCGGAGATCGGGGCGGCGGCCGTCCGCGTGGCGGGGGCGAGGGGGTCCCAGTCGTCCAGCGACTCGCCGTCGCAGCCCGCGACTCCCGCGCCGAGCACGGTGCAGCACAGCGCGGCCACGACGGATGTCCTGATCCTGGGAAGCATGAGGTCCTCCGGTGGGGGATTCGACGCAGGGGGACGCGCACGGCGGTGCGGCGGGAAAGCGGGCACGGCGCCGTGGCTGCGTCGTAACGCTACGGATCGGGTGGTCCGAGATCGTCACCGCTCAGTGGACATTCGCCGGTAGCTCGCACGAGGGACGAACGCGAGGACGAGCGCGGCGTACGAGCGCGGCGTACGAGCGGGGACGAGCGCGGCGGACGAGCACGGACGAGCGCGGCGGACAATCAGGAACGAACGCGGCGCGCGAGCGGGGACGAGCACGGACGAACGCGGACGAACGCGGCGGACGATCAGGGACGAGCGGGGACACGCGGCGGGCACGCGGCGGAAGCTCCCCCGCGTCGTGCCGCTCAGCGGCTCCACCGCGGCCCGGGCGTTGGCGCGGGCCGCGCCCTACTCCGGCCAGGGGGAGCCGAGGATCGTGTCGACGAAGTTGCCCCGCCGATAGCCGGGCACATAGCGTTCGAGCACGTCGGCCTTGACGTTGCCGAACGTCGTCTCGGGCTTGGGTGCGATGCCCTCGGTGAACGCCCGCAGGATCGCCTCCTTGAACCCCGGGCGCGGGTGGAGGGCGGTGATCTCGGCCCGCTGGGCGTCGTCGAGATCGTGATAGCCGATGCCGAGCACGTCATACTCCACGCCCGCGGTGACCAGCGCCACCTCCGGCTCCATGAACTCGGGGATACCGGGAGTGGTGTGCAGGGCGATCGCGGTCCACACCCGGCGGATGCTGTCCTCCGGCACCCCGCGTCGCCGCAGGAAGCCGCGGGCGGCATCGGCGCTGTCCACCTCGAAGCGCCGCCCGCTGCCGCGATGCTCCTCGTTGAGCCCCAGGTCGTGGAACATCGCGCCGATGTAGAGCAGCTCCGGGTCGAAGCTCAGGTCCCGTCGCCGCCCCAGCAGGCTGCCGAAGAAGTAGACACGGCGCGAATGGTGATAGATCAGGTCGCTGGTGACGTCACGGACGAACTCGGTGGCCTCCGTCGCGAGCTTGGTGTCAGGCACGGTCTGCTCGATCGTCATCGTTTCGCTCCCCCTCCGGCTCGGGCTCCACTGTCACCCGCGGCGGCCGAGGAACGTCGCAGCAACACGTCTTGCCCCGTCCATGGACCGGTCACGGAGGGTCAGCGTGATCGGCCGGTCAGTCGGAGGGCCGGGGTCCTGCCGCGCGGCGGAGCCGGTTGGCGATCGCGAGTCCCAGCCCCTCCTCCACCGGCAGGGACGCGATGATCAGGTCGCATCCTCGCTGGTCGAGCTCGCGGAGGAAGCCGTACAGCTCGCGCGCGTACGCGTCCGGCGAGGCGGGGACCTCCACCACGGCGTGCGCCTTCACCTCGGCGTCGGCGAAAGCGGGGGGAAGGAAGACGCCCACCCGGTGTCCCAGCTCCTGGGCGAGCTCCGCTTCGGCGACGACCTTCTCTGGCTCGACGAGCACGACCCGCGCACGTGGCGCGTAGTGCGACGGATGCTGGCCGGGCACCCGTACGCGGCTCGTGGAGGGGACCGCGAGCGGGCGGCCCAGCGCCGCTTCGAGGTCCTCGCGCGTCACCCCGCCGGGCCGCAGGATGGTCGGGACGTCGCTCGTGGCGTCGACGATGGTGGACTCGACGCCGACCCCGCAGGCGCCGCCGTCCAGCACGAAGTCGACGGCGTCGCCGAGCTCCGTACGGACGTGGTCCGCGGTCGTGGGGCTGACCGAGCCGAAGCGGTTGGCGGAGGGGGCCGCGACACCGCCGCCGAAGGCCTCCAGCAACGCGAGCGCGACAGGATGGTCGGGCACGCGTATGGCCACCGTCTCCAGGCCGCCCGTCGTTTCGAGGGGCACCCGGGGGCCGCGCCGCAGGACCAGCGTGAGCGGCCCCGGCCAGAAGCGTTCGGCCAGCAGGCGTGCCGTCTCGGGCACGTCCTCGACCCAGTCGCCCAGGTGCTCCGCGCCGCCGATGTGGACGATCAGCGGGTGGGTGGGCGGACGCCCCTTGACCTGGAAGACGCGCGCGACGGCGGCGGGGTTCTCGGCGTCGGCGCCCAGACCATAGACGGTCTCGGTCGGGAGGGCCACGAGGCCTCCGGCGCGCAGCACGGCCGCCGCCTTCTCTATGTCACCGGTTCCTGCCGTCACCCTCGGGATCCTTTCACTGTTCCGCTCACTGTTCCGCTCTCCGCGCGCCGGGTTCTCGTCGCGGCGGTGCCGTGTGCGCGGCGGCGCGGGGGAAACGCCGCCAGGACGTGTCCAGCTCAGCGTAGAACCCCACAAGTCCTACCTCGGTCGTGCCGTCAGGCCGCCGATGAGCATTCCGTACGGATCCATCCGGGTTCGGGGGGCCGGATATCCTGCTCCGAACGTGTCACCCGACTTTTGCGGGACCCGCCGCGTGGCAGTAGCACGGCAACGGCATGGCGGGGTCCGGCGCGGGTGGGCCGGGCTCGGCGTGAACGAGAGGGTGTCAAGTGACGCGCTGTGATGACGCTGAGCAGGGGCCGCCGGAGGCGGCCGGGGCCGGGGTGTTCGCCGCCGAGGACGAGGTCGGCCGTGATCTGGCGTCGGTGGACTGGCGGGCCACCCCGCTCGGGCCGCCGGAGGAGTGGCCGCAGAGCCTGCAGACGGCGGTGAGCATCCTGCTGTCGTCCCGGTTCTCCATGTGGATGGCGTGGGGGCCGGAGCTGACCTTCTTCTGCAACGCCGCCTACCGGCGCGACACGCTGGGCCGGAAATATCCATGGGCGCTCGGTCGGCCCGCCGCCGAGGTCTGGGCGGAGATCTGGGACGACATCGGCCCGCGGATCGACACCGTGCTGGCCACCGGGCAGGCCACCTGGGACGAGGCGCTGCTGCTGGTCCTGGAGCGGGCCGGCTATCCGGAGGAGAGCTACCACACGTTCTCCTACAGCCCCCTTCGCGACGACTCGGGCGCCGTGGTCGGCATGCTGTGCGTCGTCAGCGAGGAGACCGAGCGGGTCATCGGCGAGCGGCGCATGGCGACGCTGCGGGATCTCGGCTCCGACCCCAGCGTGGTCCGCACCGAGCAGGAGATGCTCGGGTTCGCCTGCCGGCAGCTCGGCCGCAACCTCTACGACCTGCCGTTCACACTGACCTATCTGTTCCAGGACGGCGGCGGCGCGCGGCTGGCCGGGGTGACCGGCATCGCCGCCGGGCACCCGGCCGCCCCGCTCACCCTGGCGGCCGGCGACCCCGGCACGGTGTGGCCCGTGGCGGCGCCGGCCCGGGGGGAGCCGGTGATCGTGCCGCTCGACGGCGCGCCGTTCGCCGGTCTTCCGGCCGGAGCCTGGCCGGAGCCGCCCGCGCAGGCGCTGGTGGTGCCGCTGCTCCAGCAGGGCAGCGCGCCGTACGGGTTCCTGGTGGCCGCGCTCAACCGCTATCGGCCGCTGGACGAGGCGTATCGCGGGTTCATCGAGCTGGCGGCGGGGCACGTCGCGGCGGGCGTCGCGAGCGCCCGCAGCTATCAGGCCCAGCAGCGGCGGGCGGAGGAGCTGGCCGAGCTCGACCGTGCGAAGACCGTCTTCTTCTCCAACATCAGCCACGAGTTCCGCACGCCGCTGACCCTGATCATGGGGCCGGTGGAGGAGCTGCGCGCCCGGCTGCACGGAGCGGACCCGCAGGTGCGCGAGGAGCTGGAGGTCATCCGCCGCAACGGGTTGCGGCTCGGCAAGCTGGTCAACACCCTGCTCGACTTCTCCCGCATCGAGGCCGGCCGCATGCAGGCCGGCTATGAGCCGGTCGATCTGGCCGCCGTCACGGCCGAGCTGGCCAGCCTCTTCCGCTCCGCGATCGACAAGGCGGGCCTGGAGTTCCGGGTCGACTGCCCTCCCCTGGACGAGCCGGTCTACATCGACCTCGGCATGTGGGAGAAGGTGGTGCTCAACCTGCTCAGCAACGCGTTGAAGTTCACCTTCGAGGGCGCGATCGGCGTCACCGTGCGCGGCGAGGACGACCACGCCGTGGTGACCGTCACCGACACGGGCGTCGGCGTCCCGGCCGACGAGCTGCCGCGGCTGTTCGAGCGGTTCCACCGCATCGAGAACGCGCGCTCGCGCTCCAACGAGGGAAGCGGCATCGGGCTGGCCCTCGTGCAGGAGCTGGTCGGCCTGCACGGCGGCACGATCAGCGCCGACAGCGCCGAGGGTGCGGGCACCCGTTTCACCATCCGCCTGCCGTACGGCTCCGCGCACCTGCCCGCCGAGTCGATCATCACGGCCGGCACCGGGGCGGGCGCCACCGCCGCGGATCCGTACGTCGAAGAGGCGCTGCGCTGGCTGCCCGCGGACGAGGACGGCGAGCCCGCCGGGAACGGCATGGAGCTGCCGTCGCACGACGGCTCCGCCATCCGGCCGGGGAGCTCGGCCGCCCCGGCGCGTGTGCTGGTCGCCGACGACAACGCCGACATGCGCGGCTATCTCGTCCGACTCCTCAAGGGCGCCGGATATCTCGTCGGCACCGCGAGCGACGGCATGGAGGCCCTGGACGCCGTACGCGCGGACGCGCCCGACGTCGTGATCAGCGACGTGATGATGCCGCGCCTCGACGGGCTGTCCCTGGTCGCGGCGCTGCGGTCCGATCCGCGCACCGCCGCCGTGCCCGTGGTGCTGCTGTCGGCCCGGGCGGGCCAGGAGGCGTCGATCGAGGGCCTGCAGGCCGGGGCCGACGACTACCTGGTCAAGCCCTTCGCCGCCGCGGAGCTGCTCGCGCGGGTGCGGGCGAACATGGACATGGCACGGCTGCGCCAGCACCAGGCGCGCTGGCGCAGCGCGCTGGTCGACTCGCTGCAGGAGGCGTTCTTCGTCTGCGACGAGCAGGGTGCCGTCATCGAGATCAACAGCGCCTTCACCGACATCCTCGGCTACGGCCCGGAGAACCTGCCCTACACGCCGATCCATCCGTGGTGGCCGGACGCCGCCGATCCCGAGGCCTACCAGCAGGTCGCCGACGCCTTCAGCGGCCTGCTCGGCCCGGGCCGGGGCAGCCACACCATCCCGGTCGTCCACCGCGACGGGCACCGGCTGTGGATCAGCGTGACCTTCAACGAGGCGCAGGATCCCGACACCGGGCGGCGTGTCGTCGTCGGCACCTTCCGCGACGTCACCGCCGAGCACTACGCCATCCAGCGCGAGAGCGCCCTCGCCTCGCTGAGCACCGGCCTGTCCCAGGCGGCGAGCCTCTCCGACGCGCTGACCGGCGCCCTGCGGGAGCTGCGCGGCCTGTGGCGTGCGACGTCGGTCGTCGCCGCGGTCTTCGGCCAGGGCGAGGAGCCGTCCCTGACCGTCGAGGGCGGGCCGGTGGACTGGCACGGGCTGCCGGGCGAACGCCGCCGGGCGCTCGCCGATCTGCTGCGACGGCCGCTGCTCACACCGGTCACCGAGCGCGACGGGGCCGGCATCCTGCTGGAGCACCCCGAGGGACAGCTCGCCCTGTGGATCGACCTGGGCGGCCACCGGCCCTTCACGGGTGAGGACCAGGTGCTGCTGTCGCTGCTGGCCGGACGTCTGGCCCAGGGCCTTGTGCGCGCCCACCAGATCGACCAGCAACGCGAGACCGCCATCGCGCTGCAGCGCGCCATCCTCGGCCCCGCCCGGCTTCCCGACGGGTTCGCCGTACGCTACGAGCCCGCCACCCGGCCCCTGGAGGTCGGCGGCGACTGGTACGACACCGTCGCCTTGCCCGGCGGGCGCATCGGCATCGTCGTCGGCGACTGCGTCGGGCGCGGGGTGCAGGCCGCCGCCGTGATGGGACAGCTGCGCAGCGCGTGCCGCGCGCTGCTGCTGCAGGACGACAGCCCGGCCCGCGTGCTCATGGCCCTGGACCAGTTCGCCGCCGGTGTCCCCGGGGCCCGGTGCACCACCGTCTTCTGCGCCGTCCTCGATCCGGAGACCGGGCGCCTGTCCTACTCCAGCGCCGGGCACCCGCCGGGGATCCTCGCCCACCCCGACGGCAGCACGGGCCTGCTCGACGGCGGGCGTTCGGTGCCGCTCGCCGTACGGTCGGGGGCGGCCCGCCCGGAGAGCGAGACGGTCATCCCCCCGCGCGCCACGCTCATGCTCTACACGGACGGCCTGGTCGAGCGCCGCCGCCGTCCGCTCTATTCGGGCATCGACCAGGCCAGTCAGGCCGTACAGGACGGCAGGAACGTCGCCGTCGACGACCTCGCCACGCACGTGATGATCCGCCTTGCGCCCGCGGACGGCTACGACGACGACGTCGCGCTGCTGCTCTATCGGCACCCGGCCCCGCTGGAGGTGACCTTCCCGGCGGAGTCGTCCCAGCTCGCGCCGGTACGCAAGGCGCTGCGGAGCTGGCTCGGCCAGTGCGACCTGCCGACCCAGATCGTCCAGAACGTCCTGGTCGCGGCGGGTGAGGCGTGCGCGAACGCCATCGAGCACGGCCACCGGCACGCCCCCGGTGAGATCGTCCGCCTGCGGGTCGAGGCGTCGGTCGACAACCTGCGCCTCACCGTCGCCGACAGCGGCCGCTGGAAGTCCCCCGAGCCCGAGGCCAACTCCCACCGCGGGCGCGGCGTCGCGCTCATGCGCGCCATGATGCAGCAGGTCACCATCACCCCCGGCCCGTACGGGACCACCGTCGACATGCAGATGAGGATCGCCTGATGACCACACCCCTGACCATCACCCCTGGGGTTCGCCCGGACGGCGTCGCTCTCCTGACCGCGGCCGGCGAGATCGACATGAGCAACACCGACGCCCTCGCGGCGGCTCTTGAGAGCACCCCGGGGCCCGTCGTCATCGACCTCACCTCGGTCGAATATCTCGACAGCGCGGGCCTGAGCGTGCTGTTCGCGCACGCCGACCACATCGCGCTCATCGCCAACCCCCTGCTGACCCCCGTACTGACCATCTCCGGGCTGGCGGACCTCGTCACCGTCGCCGAGGGGGACTCCGGCGCCCGATAGGACCCGTCCTGCCTCCTTCAAGTGAGATTTTGCTCTCGCTTGCGTTGATCTCTTTACACGAGTCATGTGAGAGTTGACTATCAAGTGGCGACTCGACGAATCGTGGTGAACGGCGATCCGCTCTGGGAGGCATGATGACCACTGTCGAACCCCGGATCTTCCCCTTCGGACAGACGGACCGGCTGGATGTGGATCCCCTCTTCTCCCGCTTGCGGCAGGAGGAACCGCTGTGCCGGGTCCGGCTGCCGTACGGGGAGCCCGCGTGGCTCGCGACCCGCTACGAGGACGTCAAGGTCGTGCTCGGTGACGCGCGGTTCAGCCGGGCCGCGGCGATCGGCCGTGACGAGCCGCGGATGCGGCCCCACCGGTCCCGCCCCGGCAGCATCCTCAGCTTCGACCCGCCCGAGCACAGCAGGCTGCGGAGGCTGGTGTCGAAGGCGTTCACCGTACGGCGGGTCGAGCTGCTGCGGCCCCGCACCCAGGAGATCGCCGACGGTCTCGTGGGCGCGATGCTCGGCAAGGGCGCCCCGGCCGACCTCGTCGAGGACTTCGGGCTGCCGCTGCCGATCACGGTCATCTGCGAGTTGCTGGGCGTGCCCGTCGAAGACCGGGTCGACTTCCGCACCTGGTCGGACGCGCTGCTGTCCACGACGCGGTTCACCCCGGACGAGGTGGTGCGCTGCATGGGGCTGCTCCGGGACTACATGGCGGGGCTCATCGCCCAGCGCCGCGAGGCTCCGAAGGACGACCTGCTCAGCGCGCTCGTCGCGGCCCGCGACGACGAGGAGCGGCTGTCGGAGGAGGAGATGCTGTCGCTGGCCGAGGCGCTGCTGGTCGCCGGCCACGAGACCACGGCCACGCAGATCCCCAACTTCGTCTACGTGCTGCTCACCCATCCCGGGCAGCTCGCGGCGCTGCGCGCCGACCTCGACCTGATCCCCAGGGCAGTCGAGGAGCTGATGCGCTTCGTCCCGCTCGGCGGCGGCGCGTCCATCGCGCGCTACGCACTGGAGGACGTCGAGCTGGGCGGCGTCATGGTGCGCGCCGGTGAGCCGGTGGTCGTGAGCCTGATATCGGCCAACCGCGACGAGTCGGTCTACACGAACCCCGACGACCTCGAACTCGACCGTCAGCAGGCCTCGCACGTGGGGTTCGGGCACGGGGCGCACCACTGCCTCGGCGCCCCGCTCGCCCGGATGGAGCTGCAGGTCGCGCTGCGTACGCTGCTCACCCGGCTGCCCGGGCTCCGCCTCGCCGGCTCCGAGGACGACGTCGTGTGGAAGACGGGGTTGTCCACCCGGGGCCCCGAGCACATGCTTGTCACGTGGGACCGGCCCTGACGGGGCTTATCGATAGTCGCCTATCATTTTTTGGCTATCCTGTGGGCGTGACCACCGAGACCTCGCGACGGCTGCGCGCCGACGCCGCACGCAACTCGGGGAGGATCCTGCGCGCGGCCCGGGAGGTCTGGGCCGAGCAGGGGCCCGACGCGCTGCTCGAAGATATCGCCCGCCGCGCCGGTGTCGGCATCGCTACCCTCTATCGCCATTTTCCCGACAAGGCGGGCCTGGTCAGGGCGGCCCTCGACCAGAGCTTCGCCGAGGAGATCGCCCCCGCCATCGAACGGGCGCTCGGCGACGACGATCCCCGCCGCGCTCTGGCCACCGTGCTGGAGGCGGCGATGTCCTCGGCGGACCGGGAGCGCAACACCCTGGCCGCCGCCCGGAACTCCGGCGCCGTCACCGCCGAGGCGAGCAGCCCGTTCATCGAGTCGCTGACCCTGCTGGCCCGGCGCGGGCAGGAGGCCGGTCTCATCCGCGCCGACCTCGTCGCCGA
This sequence comes from Microbispora hainanensis, assembly GCF_036186745.1. NCBI lineage: Bacteria > Bacillati > Actinomycetota > Actinomycetes > Streptosporangiales > Streptosporangiaceae > Microbispora > Microbispora hainanensis. Next base: position 2,246,629 of record NZ_CP108086.1, read on the forward strand.
CGACCTGCCGAGGATCATGGTCATGCTGATGGGCGTGCTGTGGACGATGGAGCCCGGCAGCGACGGCTGGCGGCGCTACCTCGCGCTCGTCCTCGACGCCCTGTCGCCCGGCGCGGCCACCCCGCTGCCGGACGCCGTGCCGCTCAGGTCACCGCGCAAACGAGGCGGCTGGCCCGTGTGACGCGGGCGGCCGGGGCTCTGCCACGTGGATGGCCGCAGCGTGATCCGGAGCGGTGAGCCCGGCCAGCGCGGCGGCCGAGGGCGTTCCCGGATCGGCCTGGTAGGCGATCACGACCTGGCCGTCCGTCCCGCCGACCGCAAGGCTGTGCCGCCGCAGCACGAGCCGCCCGGCGACGGGATGGGCGAACTCCTTCGTCTCGTTCCGCGTCGGGCGGACGTCATGGCGTTCCCACAGGCGGCGGAAGTCGTCGGAGGCCGCCGACAGCTCCTCGACCAGCTCGCGCAGGGCCGGGTCGTCGAGGTCGGCGCCGGCCACGGCCCGGAGCGCGGCGACCGAGCCGGCCGCGACCGCGTCCCACCGGGGGAACAGCGCCCGCGCGCCGGGATCGAGGAAGACGTCTCGCACGAGGTTGCGGCCGGGCCGATACATGGGCGCGAGGGCGATCGCCGCCGCGTTGGCGGCCAGCACGTCGAACCGCCGTCCTCGCAGGTAGGCGGGTATGCCTGCCCACGCGTCGAGGAGATCCCCGGCTCCGGGGGCAGGCTGCTCCCGCGGCCGGCGGGGCGGGCCGCCGTTCGGTCTCGACGCGTCTCGGGCCAGGGCGTGCAGGTGGGCCGTGAGGTCGGCGTCGAGGCGCAGGGCGGCGCCGAGCGCGTCGAGCACCTGCTCGGAGGGATTGCGGTCCCTGCCCTGCTCAAGCCGGGTCAGATAGGCGAGGCTGACGCCCGCGAGCGTGGCCAGCTCGTCGCGGCGCAGCCCGGCCACGCGGCGCCGGCCGATCGCGGGCAGCCCGGCGTCCTCCGGGCGTACGAGCGCGCGGCGGGCCTTGAGAAAGCTGCCGAGAGCGTTGGTGCCGGGCATGTCACCCGCCACTGTACGCAGCACCGGCGGGTGATGGTGACCCTGCCGGGGTGATGGCTGTGCCGTCCCGTGCGGGGCAGAGTCGATGGACATGAGCACAGAAAACGCAATCACCTGGTTCATCACGGGGGCGTCCCGCGGCTTCGGCGACGTGTGGACGCGGGCGGCGCTGCGGCGCGGCGACCGGGTCGTCGCGACGGCCCGCGACGTTTCCACGCTGAAGCCGCTCGCCGACGAGTTCGGCGACGCGATCCTCCCGTTGCCGCTCGACGTCACCGACCGGGACGCCGCCTTCGCCGCGGTCGCCCGTGGGGCCGAGCGCTTCGGCGGGATCGACGTCGTCGTCAACAACGCCGGATACGGCCTTTTCGGCGCGGTGGAGGAGGTCACCGAGGCCCAGGCGAGGGCCCAGCTGGAGACGAACCTGCTCGGCGCGCTCTGGGTCACCCAGGCCGCGCTGCCCGGGATGCGGGAGCGTGGGCGGGGCCACTTCCTGCAGGTGTCGAGCATCGGCGGCGTCGCCGCGTTCCCCATGCTCGGGCTCTACAACGCGTCGAAATGGGGCCTGGAGGCGTTCAGCGAGTCGCTCGCCCAGGAGGTCGCCCCACATGGGATCAAGGTGACGATCATCGAGCCCGGCCCGTACGGCACCGACTGGAGCGGCTCTTCGGCCGTCCACGCCGAGCCGCACGCCGCGTACGAGCAGGTCAGGCAGGCCCGCCGGGCCGCCGCGGCGGGCAGGGCGCCGATCGACCCCGAGGTCACGGCCGAGGCGGTCCTCGCGGTCGTGGACGCGGAACGGCCCCCGCTGCGCCTGTTCCTGGGGAGCTACTGCCTGCCGATCGCCGAGCGGGTCTATTCCGAACGCCTGGACACCTGGCGGGAGTGGCGCTCCCTCTCCGAGTCCGCCGACGGGTGAGCGCGCGGCGGTTCCCCGGCTCTCGGGTCCGGCCGGGGAAAACATCGGCCGGGTCGCCGAACGCGGCCTGACGAAACGCCGGAGTTACGCCGAGGTGGCAATGAAAGTTTCATTGCGGAGCGGGTCCGCGGGTCTGATCGGGAGTTCCTCACAAATGCGTCTCCGACTAGTGATCAAGGCGAGATTTCGGCCGACGCCGGACTGCGCGCGGATGACGTCAGAGGATGACGTCAGAGGCGTCCTCGGATGAGAAACTTGGCAGGTGGAGACTTCGGTGCCAGGGCGAGCCGAAACGCGGCTCCAGGCCAAAATACTTACGCGATTGCGTGACGCGGGCCCGCAATCCCGCATTCAGCTGTCGGAACACTTCGAAGTGTCACGTACGACGATCGGGGCGGAACTCGGCCGGCTTACGGCGCTGAAACTCGTCGAGGAAATCGGACCGGCCGCGTCTCGTGGAGGGCGCAGGTCGACCGTCATCGATCTGGCCGGCCGGGTGCGGTTCGTCGGCATCGTCATCGGCGCGACCTCGGTGTCCGCCGCGATCACCGACGGCAGGCTGCGCGTCCTCGCGTTCGAACGCACGCAATGCGATGTGCGTCAGGGCCCCGAGCCCGTGCTCGAACTCGCCATGGAACAGAGCCGGGCGCTGCTCCAGAAATTGGGCGTGGACAAGCCGATGGGCGTCGGTGTCGGTGTGCCCGGACCGGTGGACTTCTCCCGCGGTATCCCGGTGTCGCCACCGATCATGCCGGGGTGGGACGGTTATCCGGTCCGCGATGTCATCGGCGGGCGGTTCGACTGCCCGGTCTTACTGGACAACGACGTCAATGTAATGGCCTTGGGCGAACAACACGCCGGCTCGGCGAGCACCGCCGAGAACTTCCTGTACGTGAAGGTCGGCTCGGGCATCGGCTGCGGAATCGTGGCCAAGGGTGAGCTCTATCGCGGCATGGACGGGTGCGCGGGGGATATCGGGCACATACCGGTCACCGGCTCCGACGAGATCTGCGCGTGCGGCAACACGGGATGCCTGGAGGCGTCCTTCGGCGGTGACGCGCTGGCGCGACAGGCGCTCGCCGCGGCCAGGTCCGGGCGCTCGCCCCTGCTCAAGGAGTTCCTCGAACGCGACGGCACGCTGACCGCCGCGCAGGTGGGAGAGGCGGTCGCCGCCGGTGACGCGGCGTCCGTCCAGATGGTGCGCGACGGCGGACGGCGCGTGGGCGAGGTGCTGGCGGGCCTGGTGTCGTTCTTCAACCCGAGCCTCATCGTGCTGGGCGGTGGCCTCACGCAACTGGGTCACATCCTCCTCGCGGAGATCCGCGGCGCGATCTACCGCCGTTCGCTGCCTCTCGCCACCAGGAACCTGCCGATCGCGATGAGCGATCTCGGCCCGCAGGCCGGCGTCATCGGCGCGGCCAGGCTCGTGAGTGAGGAGGTCTACGGCTTCTCCCGGTGATCGACGCCGGCCTCGGGGGTCCGCTCCCGCCGAGATCCGCTGCGCACGGGATTGCATGATCATGCATTCCCGTGTATATATTCTACTCGTGTCCAAGGTGCTCACTTCTCTGCCTGTCGGCGAGCGTGTCGGGATCGCCTTCTCCGGTGGCCTCGACACTTCGGTAGCGGTCGCGTGGATGCGGGAGAAGGGTGCAGTGCCGTGCACCTACACCGCCGAAATCGGCCAGTACGACGAACCTGACATCGCCTCGGTGCCGGGGCGTGCCACCGCGTACGGCGCGGAGATCTCCCGGCTGGTCGACTGCCGGGCGGCCCTGGTCGAGGAGGGGCTCGCGGCTCTGGCCTGCGGGGCCTTCCACATCAGGTCCGGCGGCCGCACGTACTTCAACACCACCCCGCTCGGGCGGGCCGTCACCGGCACCCTGCTGGTGCGCGCGATGCTCGAAGACGGGGTGCAGATCTGGGGAGACGGCTCCACCTTCAAGGGCAACGACATCGAGCGGTTCTACCGTTACGGTCTGCTCGCCAACCCCTCCCTGCGGATCTACAAGCCGTGGCTGGACGCCGACTTCGTCAACGAGCTCGGCGGGCGCAAGGAGATGTCCGAGTGGCTGCTCGCGCACGGGCTGCCCTACCGGGACAGTGTGGAGAAGGCCTACTCCACCGACGCGAACATCTGGGGCGCCACTCACGAGGCCAAGTCTCTTGAGCACCTCGACACGGGCATCGAGATCGTCGAGCCCATCATGGGTGTGCGTTTCTGGGACCCCTCCGTCGAGATCGCGACCGAGGACGTCACGATCGGCTTCGAGCAGGGACGTCCGGTGACGATCAACGGCAAGGAGTTCCCCTCCGCCGTCGATCTGGTGCTGGAGGCCAACGCCATCGGCGGCCGTCACGGCCTGGGCATGTCCGACCAGATCGAGAACCGGATCATCGAGGCCAAGAGCCGGGGCATCTACGAGGCGCCGGGCATGGCCCTGCTGCACGCGGCCTACGAGCGGCTGGTCAACGCGATCCACAACGAGGACACCCTCGCCAGCTACCACATCGAGGGGCGGCGGCTGGGCCGGCTGCTCTACGAGGGCCGCTGGCTGGACCCGCAGGCGCTGATGCTGCGCGAGTCGCTGCAGCGCTGGGTCGGCATGGCGGTCACCGGCGAGGTGACCCTGCGGCTGCGGCGTGGTGAGGACTACTCCGTGCTGGACACGTCCGGGCCCGCGTTCAGCTACCACCCGGACAAGCTCTCCATGGAGCGCACCGAAGACTCCGCCTTCGGTCCGGTGGACCGCATCGGGCAGCTGACGATGCGCAACCTCGACATCGCCGACTCCCGCTCCAAACTGGAGCAGTACGCCAGGCTCGGCATGGTCGGCAGCCAGCAGCCGGCGCTGATCGGAGCCGCCCAGGCGGCGTCGACCGGGCTGATCGGCGCGATGCCCGAGGGCGGAGCCGAGGCGATCGCCTCTCGCGGCGAGGTCTCCACCGAGGAGGAGCTCCTCGACCAGGCCGCCATGGAGCTCGGCACCGACTGACCATGCCACCGACTGATCACGCCACTGACTGATCACAGGACCGACCGACCACGGCTCAGGCCGGTACGGCCGGACTTGACGTCCTCCTCGATGCGTATGCGGGACACCGAGCCCGCACCCGCATCAGGAGGACGTCGTGGCGTTCGGGATCTTCGAGGACTCACCACGACTGGGGCGCCCGGTGCCGCCGGACGCCCCTTCGCCGTACGGGGACCGGGTGCGAGACATCCGGCAGCCGGGCCCGGGGGCGTGCGGGATCCCGGGGCCCGGATCAGCCGGATCGGGAACGTCCGGCAGTCCGGTCGGGGACGAGCCCCGGAAGCACCGGGGAAGCCAGGTGGGGACGTGCCGGGCCGGGAACGTCTGGCAGTCTGGCCGGGGACGAGCCCCGGAAGCACCGGGGAAGCCAGGTGGGGACGTGCCGGGCCGGGAACGGCCGGGCGCCTCTTCGCCGTACGGAGACCGGGAGCTGGGAGCGGCCGGGTGCCCCTTCGACTTACGGAAACCGGGCCGGGGACACCGGGGAGCCGGGTCAGGTGTGGGCGCGGGGAGTGAGGAGCTCGGTGATCCGGGTGAACCCGTCGGCGCCGTGGCCCTGTGCGATGACGCGGCGGGCCCAGCCTTGGGCCGCGCGCATCACGCTCGCGTCGATGCCGTGGGCCTCGGAGGTCTCGATGATGTGGGCGATGGACGAGGCCGCCGAGGTGATCGGGTTGCCCTCGCCGGAGAAGCCGCCGCTGTCCACTTCCGCCGCCGCCTCCTCGAAGATCGGCGGCAGGATCGCGCCGATGCCCTTGGCGAACGGCGCCAGCTCCCGCGCTTTGACCCCTTCGGCCCGTGCCACCGCCAGCGCGTGCGCGTAGCCCGCCATCGCGGTCCAGAAGACGTCGAGCAGCGCGATGTCGTAGGCCGCCGCCCGGCCGATGTCCTCGCCGAGATGGGTGTGCGTGCCGCCGAGGGCCTCCAGGAGCGGCCGGTGCCGCCGGTAGAGCTCCTCCGGGCCGCTGTGCAGGAACGCCGCGGCCGGGGTGCCGATGGTCGTGGTCGGCGTCATGATCGCGCCGTCGAGATATCCGATGCCGTGCTCGGTGGCCCAGGCCGCGGTGCTCCGGGCGCGGCCTGGCGTGTCGGCGGTCAGGTTCACGAGGGTGCGTCCCCGGAGCGCGCCGGCGACAGCGTCACGCCGTACGACGGCGTCCGCGGCGTCGTAGTTCACCACGCAGATCACGGTCACCTCGCTCGCGGCGACCGCCGACTCCGGCGTGGGGGCGCTGTACGCGCCACGCTCGGTCAACTGCTGGTCTTTGCCCGGCGTCCGGTTCCAGACCGTGGTGCGGATGCCGGCGTCCAGGAAGGCCCCGGCCAAGGCGCGGCCCATCGGTCCCAGACCGAGCACGGTGACGGCAGACTGGTGGACGTGCTGGCTCATGTCTCGACTCCTGCATGCATGACAGCGATAGCGCTGAACGGGATGGAAAGATGACGCGTAGCCGCGCCGAAGACCCGAACGTCTGCGGGGTCACCGCCGCGATCGCGGTGATCGACGGCAAGTGGAAGACGATCCTGCTCTGGCTGCTGGAATCCGCTCCGCGTCGTCCCGGCGAGCTGCTCCGGCGGCTGCCGGGCCTCACCGAGAAGGTGCTGACTCAGACGCTCAGGGAAATGGAATCCGACGGGCTGGTGCACCGTGAGGTGTACGACGGCCGCCCGCTGAAGACGGTGTACTCACTGACCGATTTCGGTCGTGACCTCTCCGAGGCGCTGGCGCCGCTGTCCGACTGGGGACATCGCCGCCTGGAGAAGCTGGCCCGGGAGACGCCGTCCGGGGAAGTGCCGTCTGGGGATTGGCCGTCTGGAAAGACGGAGGCGCAGGCAGGGCCTCTCCCGGTCTCCTGAGACATCGCCGTCACCCCCGTTCTCGCCTGGACTCAGGCGGCCTTCCGGCTGCCCGCAACCAAGCTTCACGCCGCCCGTCCCGGCCCGACAAGTACCCACAAAAAGGTGGGTAGGCCGCGAAGCCCTGCACAGGACGCCGTTCTCCGTCCAGTGCATACGTTTCCGTTGTCCGGGTAGCCCGGCCCTTGTCCGCGACGGCGAGATCGACCGCCGGAGGGGGAAGATCGGTGGCACAGCGGATCGAGGACTACGGCCTGCTCGACGACCTTTGGCGGGCGACCTGCACACGGCGGCCCCGGCATGGCGGCCTCCACACGGCGGCCCGGACACGACGGCCCTTGCGCGGCGACCCGGACACGGCGGCCTCCACACGGCGGCCTCCACACGGCGGCCCTTGCGCGGCGGCCCGGACACGGCGGCCCTTGTGCGGCGGCCTGCACACGGCCGCCGGACACGGCGAGCCGCGCAGGGCGGCCCTGATGGGACGCGATGAGTCGATCAACCTACGCTGGTTCCGAGGCGGCTGCCGGGCACGTCGCGCACGGCCGCGAACACGTTGGAGGTGAGCGCTGATGCGCGCTCTCACCGTCATCCCGTCGCAGAAGGACTCCCTGGCCGTCACCGACGTCCCCGAGCCGGAGCCGGGCGAGGGTGACCTGCTCGTCGAGGGTCTCGCCGTCGGCGTGTGCGGCACGGACAAGGAGATCGCCGCCGGGGAGTACGGCTGGGCCCCGCCCGGCCGCGACCGCCTGGTCATCGGCCACGAGTCGCTGGGCAGGGTGCGGCAGGCGCCGTCCGGCAGCGGCTTCGCCCCGGGGGATCTCGTGGTCGGAGTGGTCCGGCGGCCCGACCCGGTGCCGTGCGGCGCCTGCGCGCACGGGCAGTTCGACATGTGCCGCAACGGCCGTTACACCGAGCGCGGCATCAAGGAACTGGACGGATATGCCGGCCAGAGCTGGGTGGTCGAGCCCGGATACGCCGTCCGGCTGGATCCCCGGCTGGCCGACGTCGGAATGCTCCTCGAACCGACCAGCGTCGTCGCCAAGGCGTGGGACGAGGTGGAGAAGGTCGGTGCCCGGGCCTGGTTCGCGCCGAAGACCGCGCTGGTCACCGGCGCGGGGCCGATCGGCCTGCTCGCGGCGCTGCTCGGCGTGCAGCGCGGGCTGGAGGTGCACGTCCTCGACCGGGTCACGGACGGCCCCAAACCGGCCCTCGTACGGGACCTCGGCGCGGTCTACCACGCCGGGGACGCCGGAGAGGTCGCCGCGAAGGTGAGCCCCGACGTGGTGATCGAGGCGACCGGCGCAGGACCGGTCATCTTCGCCGTGGCCGCCAACACCGCGCCGTACGGCATCGTCTGTCTGACCGGCGTCTCCTCGGCCGGGCGCCGGATCACGCTCGACGCGGGCGGCCTCAACCGCGACATCGTGCTACAGAACGACGTGCTCATCGGCTCGGTCAACGCCAACCTCGGCCACTATGCCGGCGCGGCCGACGCCCTGGCCAGGGCCGACCTCGCCTGGCTGAACCGGCTGATCAGCCGCAGGGTGCCGCTGGAGGCGTTCCACGACGCCTTCACCGCCGGGCCGCAGGACGTCAAGGTCGTCATCGAGCTGTGACGGCTCCGCCGTTCACACCAGGAAGATCAGCATGGCGGTGAGGCCGAGGGTCACCGCTATGAAGCCCCCCGTCCTGGGCTGCCGGGCGGCCTCCCGGCGGGAGGAGACCACCAGCAGGGCGCCCACGCCGAGCGCCGCCACGAGGTGCAGGCCGTACCAGACGGGAATGGGCACCCTGGCCAGGAAGGTGCCGGAGAGCAGGTCGTCGGTGGACCCGTAGCCGCCGAGTGCGGCGACCGCGGCCAGGCCCAGCACCGGGAGCGCATACCGGAACCGGCCGAGCAGGGCCCAGACGACGGCCCCCAGGCCGAGCAGGATCGCGCAGCGATGGTGCAGTTGCCGCGCGAGCAGGCCGCGTTCGTCGAAGCCGATGTCGAGGATCGAGTGGTAGGCGGCGCTCATCTGCACCCCGCGCAGCGGCTCGTAGTCGCCGGTGTAGGAGACCATTTCGCCGCTGGGCACGTAGGAGAACGCCAGCACGCCACCGGTGATCAGGAAGGCCGCGAAAAGGTAGACGAGGATCTCACCCATCGCCTGCCTCGTCCGATTCACTGGCATATTTCAGCACATGCGTACGCCCCAGGCGGGCGGAACCAGACAGACCGCCGTACGTCTTCCGGGTCGTGAACGGAACCGGGCCGAGCACGTCGAGCCACTCGGCGAACTCGTGGACGAAGGAGCTACAGGTACGTCCGCGTACGACCGGCCCGGTCGCGGAACATCCACCAGTTCCAGACCTGGGAAAGCACCATCAGCGGCACCATGACCGCGGCGAAGACCGTCAGAATCCGCAGGGTGCCCGCATCCGCCATCGCCTCCGCCAGCCGCAGGCCGGTGCCGGAGGTGCCGGGGGCGCCGGAGGTGACCAGCGCGAAGGGGTGCAGGCCCGCACCGAGTGCCACGACGGGCAGGGCGGCCGCACACGAGGTCGCGGCGAAGGCACGGCCCGTACGGCCCGCGCGCAGCAGAGCCGCCCCGGTGAGGAGCACGACCACAAGGGCCCCGCCCGTCGCGAGGGCGGGCCACGGGTTGACGAGGGCGTGCCGCGCCGAGGAGAGGAAGCCGGTGACGAGGACGGCCGCCGCCGCCACGGCCGCCACGAGCAGGGCGCGGCAGCCGGCCCGCGCGGCCCGCGCGCCCGGCGCGCCGCCGGTTCGCCAGGCCAGGAAGGCCGCCCCGTGCGCGAGGAACACCGCCGTGGTCGTGGCGCCGCACAGCAGCACGAAGGGGTGGAGCAGGTCGGCCGGTCCGATCGAGAAGACGTTCCGGGCGTCCAGCGGCACCCCGGCGAGGAGGCGGCCGGTCACGAGCCCCCACCCCACGGCGGGCACCAGCCCGCCCAGGAAGATCAACCCATCCCAGAGCCGGCGTGCCGTGGCGCTCCGGTGGCGGCTGCGCAACTGTACGGCGGTGTTGCCGACGACGATGCCGACCAGGATCGCCGCGAACGGGAAGTACATCCCGGACAGCAGCCGCCCTTCCAGCAAGGGGAAGGCGCCGAACAGCACGCCCGCCGCGGCCACCAGCCAGACCTCGTTGCCGAGGAAGAACGGGCCGAAGGCGTTGAGCAGCGCGCGCCGCTCGCGGTCGTCGCGGCCGAGCCGGGGAGCGAGCATCTGCACGCCGTAGTCGAAGCCGGCCAGGACGAAATAACCGGCGAGCAGCAGCCCGAGCAGGGCCGGCCACACGAGTCCGAAAGTCACGAGGGCTCCTGTTTCACAAAGCGAGCGACGAGGCGGGCCGCTCCGGCTGCCCGTCGCCGGGTGCGCCCCCCAGGTCGGTGCCTGCCGGGCCGCGGCGGGCGTACCGGACGATCAGCGCCACATCGGCGACCGCAAGCGCGAGGAACACCCCGCAGAACAGGATCAGGGACGCCGTCATCGAGCCGACGGGCGACCGCGCGGCGGCCGTTGTGAGCTCGCCGTACACCGCCCACGGCTGGCGCCCCACCTCGCGCAGCAGCCATCCGCCGAGCGCGGCGACGAAGGGCAGGGGGACGGCGACCAGCATCAGGTAGGCCGCCGGGCGGAACCGGAGGTACCAGTCCCGGTAGAGCAGGACGAGGGCCACGACGATCAGCAGGAAGATCAGATAGCCGACGTCCTGCATGACGTCGAAGGCGGTGGCGATCCAGGCGGGCGGCCGGTAGTCGCCCGCGCCGAACCGCTGCACCAGGTGCGCCTGCACGTCCTCGACGCGCAGGGAGCCGAGGTCGTCGATGTGGCCCTGCAGGGTCGCCGCCTTCATCGGCTGGGTGTCCACGAGCGTCGGGATCTGCACGAACCCGTAGTAGAGCGCCACGAACGCCGCGGGCGTGGCCACGAACAGACCGAGCCGCAGCGAGGCGCGGAAGAACTCCCGCTCCGCCGTGCGCTTGAGGAAGTGGTAGGAGCTCACCCCCGCCACGAACACTCCACCGGTCATCAGCGCGGCGGTGGCCGCGTGCACCAGCGCGTTGATCGCGTTGGGGTTGGTGAGCAGGGCGCCGAAGTCGGTGAGGTAGGCGACGCCGCCGCGCACTTCGTGCCCCACCGGGTGCTGCAGGAAGCCGTTGGCCACCATGATCCAGTACGCCGAGGCGTACGCGGTGAGGGTGACCAGCCAGATCAGCGTGACGTGCACCGCCTTGGGCAGCTTCCCCCAGCCGAAGATCCACATGCCCAGGAAGGTGGACTCGGCGAAGAAGGCGACGATCGTCTCCAGTGCGAGCGGAGCGCCGAAGACGTTGCCGGCGTACTCGGCCAGCCCGCTCCAGGCCAGCCCGAACTGGAACTCCATGACCAGGCCGGTGACGACGCCCAGTGCGTAGTTCACGACGTAGATCTGTCCCCAGAACCGGGTCATGCGCTCCAGGAGCGGTGCGCCCCGGAGGGCGTGCCGGGTGTGCATCACCGCGATCAACGGGGCGAGGCCGAGGGTGAGCATGACGAACAGCCAGTGGAAGCCGGCCGTCGTCGCGAACTGGAGGCGTGCCAGCGTCTCGTCCGTCACCGGTGTCCGCCCGTCGTCGACGTTCGCCCGTCACCGGCGGCGAGAGGACCGGGGCATGGGGGGTGCGACAAATCAGCCCTTTTCTCGCAAAGTCCGCAAGAGTGGACGGATCATATCCTTCTCGTGGCAGGTGCTGGGGGCAGCGGGCCGCATCAGGACGACGCGGGTGCCGTCCCCGCGGAGCGGAACAGGGTGCCGTCGAGCGTCATCGTGAGGCAGCGGGTCGGCTCGTCGGCCGACATGGCCGCGATGGGGCCGCCGGCCAGGACATACCGGCTGAACGTGACCCCGATGAGGTGCGCGCCTCGGGGTCGCGCACCGTTTTTTCGCACATTCGGCTCATGCCCGCGTCGTTCGGGCTCAGCGGCGGAGCCGGGTCACGGTGGCGTACAGGGCCAGGGAGAGGGCCGCCCAGCTCAGGGTGGCGGTCGTGAGGGACAGCCACAGCGGCCAGGCGGTCACGGTGAGCGCGACGACGACGGCGAAGCCGATCAGGCCGATGGCGCCGAAGGTCGCACCCCCCACGTCCTGTACGGCCTGGCGCACGCCCTCCTCCTTGGCGACGAGGGTGACGCTCGCCAGCAGGATCGCCGGGAACGCGAGGAAGAGCCCGCCCGCGCGCGGGCCGGCCAGCACGGACACCACCCCGGCGAGCGCCGACACTCCCACGCCGAACGCGAACCGGACCGCCCAGTCCCGCTTGGGCGGCCGCCGCAGCTCGCTGAGCCGCAGCCGCACCTCTTGCTCGTTCTCAGGAGGCCGCTCGTCTTCAGCAGGTCGCTCGTCTTCACAAGGTCGCTCGTCTTCAGCAGGTCGCCGGCCTTCGTAAGGTCGCCCGTCGCCGGCAACCGGGCCGTCATCGGCCATCCGGCCGTCCGCGCCGTCATCGGAGGGCCGCTCGTCATCCGAAGACCGCCGGTCGCCGGGTGCCGGGCCGTCGTCTCGGCGGGCGCTCATGACGGGTGCGCCGGTGGCGGGGCGAGGTCCAGTGCCGTCGGTTGGGGGCGTGGACCGGGGACCGCCGTCGTCCGGACGCCGAGCAGGCCCTGCGGCGCCAGGGCGTACCCGGCGGCCACGACGACGCCCCAGACGGCGAGCGCGGCCAGCGCCCCCCGCCAGGCGCCCCACCTGCGCAGCAGAGGAGCGGCGATCAAGCAATAGAGGGTGAACCCGACCGCGCCGATCTGCATGCCCTGAGCCGAGGCGAGGACGTCGGGCACACCGGTGATGGCGGCGGTGACGATGAGGCTGGCCAGGGCCACCGAAGGGGCGGCGCAGAACACCCCGGCGAGCCGTTTCGGCGTCAGCATCTCGGCCAGCGCCGCGAAGGCCAGCACGAAGACGCCCCCGGCCAGCGCCTTCACGACGACCTCCACGATCTGGCCGGTCATCTCGCTCACCCCGCGCCCCCTCCCCCGGAGCCGACACAGATGGATCGGGGGGCGCCGCTCGCCGGTTGAACCGCGTTGATTTCCGGCGCGAGTGTGCCCGAAACCCCCGGCGTGGACCGCGTACAGAGCGCGTCAATACTCGGTGCGAACCCGTATGAAAGCCGTCAAGAGCGTCCAACTGCCACCGATTCGGGACTTTGCTTGTGCTGAGACCGTCAACGGTCCACCGGTCCCGTACGCCGAGCTGCAGGCTCCTAGAGTGACCAGGGAACGGGGGCGGGACGTACGCGGGGTGCGGGCGCTGATCGCGGCCGCGCACACGACCGGCCGCGCGCCGGGCTTCCTGGGGAGCCCGGCGTGACCGTGCTCGAACTCAATCCGGCCCTCGACAGGGAGAGGTGATCGGCCATGCCACGCGGGCGGCTGCGGATCTACCTCGGCGCGGCACCCGGGGTCGGGAAGACGTACGCCATGCTGTGCGAGGGCCACCGCCGCGGCGAACGCGGCACGGACGTCGTGGTCGGCCTGGTGGAGACCCACGGCCGCGCTCGCACCGCGGAGCTGCTGGAGGGGCTGGAGATCGTCCCCCGCAGGACCGTGACGTACCGGGGTGCGGCCTTCACCGAGCTGGACGTCGACGCGGTGATCGCCCGGCGCCCGAGCGTCGCCCTGGTCGACGAGTTGGCGCACACCAACGCGCCGGGCTCGCGCAACGCCAAGCGCTGGCAGGACATCGACGACCTGCTCGACGCCGGGATCGACGTGATCTCCACGGTCAACATCCAGCACCTGGAGTCGGTCAACGACGTCGTCCAGCACATCACCGGCATTCCGCAGCGCGAGACCGTGCCCGACGAGGTCGTACGGCGGGCCGACCAGGTCGAGCTGGTCGACATGGCTCCTGAGGCGCTGCGGCGGCGGCTCGCGCACGGCAACGTGTATCTGCCGGAGAAGGTGGACGCCGCGCTCGCCAACTATTTCCGCGTCGGCAACCTCACCGCGCTGCGCGAGCTGGCCCTGCTGTGGCTCGCCGACGAGGTGGACGAGCAGCTCGACCGCTACCGGGCCGAGCACGGCATCGCCGACACGTGGGAGGCGCGCGAGCGGGTCGTCGTCGCGCTGACCGGGGGACCGGAGGGCGACACCCTCGTCCGGCGCGCGGCCCGCATCGCCGCCCGCACCAAGGGCGCCGACCTGCTCGCCGTTCACGTCACCCGGGCGGACGGGCTCGCCTCCGGGGGCGACCCGGCGCTGCTGGCGCGCCAGCGCGCCCTCGTGGAGAGCATGGGCGGCACCTATCACCAGGTCGTCGGCGACGACATCCCCCGCGCGCTGCTCGACTTCGCCCGCGGCGTCAACGCCACCCAGCTCGTGCTCGGCGCCTCCCGGCGCGGCCGGATCGCGCAGATCTTCGGCCGAGGGGTGGGCGTCGAGACGACCGCCAGGTCGGGCTCGATCGACGTCCACATGATCACGCACGAGCAGGTCAAGAAGGGACGGGAGGGCCCGCAGCGGTCGCGGGCGGCCCTCACCCGGCGGCGCAGGCTGACGGGGTGGGCCGTCGCGCTCACCGGCCTGCCGCTGCTCACCGCCGTCCTGCTGCCCTTCCGGGACACACTGTCGCTGCCGAGCTTCATCCTGCTGTTCCTGACCACCGTCGTGGGCGTGGCACTGATCGGCGGCATGTGGCCGGCGATCACGGCGGCGGTCGCCGGATCACTGCTGATCAACTTCTTCTTCACCCCGCCGACGCACACGCTGACGATCGCCGACCCGGAGAACCTCTTCGCCCTGGCCGTCTTCGTCGTCGTCGCGGCGGCGGTCAGCATGATCGTGGACGTGGCGGCCCGCCGTACGCGGGAGGCGGCCCGCGCAGGGGCGGACGCCGAGATCCTGTCCGCGCTGGCCGGGCACGTGCTGCGCGGCGAGGGAGCCGTGCCGTCCCTGCTCGCGCGTACGCGGGAGACGTTCGGCCTGGTCTCGGTCACCCTGCTGGAACGGCGGCCCGAGGCGGGACAGGGGCCGGACGACCGGTCCGACCCCGCCTCGTGGCGGATCGTCGCCACCTCGGGGGGAGAGCCGTGCACCTGCCCGGACGCCGCGGGCACCGACGTGGACATCGACGGCGACCTCGTGCTCGCCGCGCGCGGTCGGCTGCTCGACGCCTCCGAGCGCCGCGTCATCGAGGCGTTCGCCGCGCAGATGGCCGTCGCCCTGCGGCAGGAACGGCTGGAGGAGGAGGCCGGGCAGGCCAGGCCGCTCGCGGAGGCCGACCGGATGCGCACCGCGCTGCTCGCGGCGGTCAGCCACGACCTGCGCACCCCGCTGGCCGCGGCGAAGGCATCCGTGGAGAGTCTGCGCGCCACCGACGTCGAGTGGTCCCCGGAGGACCGCGCCGAGCTGCTGGAGGCCGCGGACGAGTCGCTGGCCAGACTCGACCGCCTGGTGGCCAACCTGCTCGACATGAGCCGCCTGCAGGCCGGGGTGCTCGGCGTGGCCGCCCAGCCGGTCGCCGTCGAGGAGGTCGTGCCCCGGGCGGTGGACGACCTCGGGCCGCTCGCCGCCGAGGTGAAGATCGACATCCCGCACGACCTCCCCGAGGTCGTCGCCGATCCGGCGCTGCTGGAGCGGGTGCTCGCCAACCTCGTCGGCAACGCCGTCCGCTACACCCCCGCAGGAGAGAACGTGCTCGTCACCGCCAGCAGATACGGAGACCGGGCCGAGATCCGGATAATCGACCGCGGGCCCGGTGTGCCGCGCGACGCCTACGACCGGATCTTCCTGCCCTTCCAGCGGCTGGGCGACCGGGACAACCACAGCGGCGTCGGGCTGGGCCTGGCCCTGGCGCGCGGACTGACCGAGGCGATGGGAGGCCGGTTGTCACCCGACGAGACACCCGGGGGAGGGCTCACCATGATCCTGACCCTGCCCGTCGCCGTACACCTCCACGACCTGCGTGAGAGCCCCGCGGATCTGGGGGGTGCGGCGTCATGAGCCGGATCCTCGTCGTCGACGACGAGCCGCAGATCCTCCGCGCGCTGCGGATCAACCTGGCGGCGCGCGGGTATGAGGTCGCCGTCGCGGCGGACGGCGGCTCCGCGTTGCGCGAGGCCGCGGACCGGCGTCCCGACCTGATCGTGCTGGACCTCGGGCTGCCCGACATGGACGGAGTCGACGTCATCCACGGCGTACGCGGCTGGAGCAGCGTGCCGATCATCGTGCTGTCGGGACGCAGCGGCAACCAGGACAAGATCGACGCGCTGGACGCCGGGGCGGACGACTACGTCACCAAGCCCTTCGGGGTGGACGAGCTGCTGGCCCGCGTACGCGCGGTGACCCGGCGCACCGGCTCCCGGGAGAGCGAGCCCGCCCGTGTGAGCATCGGGGAGCACGTGATCGACCTCGCCGAGAAGACCGTTTCCGGCGACGTACGGCTGACCCCGACCGAATGGCACATCCTCGAACTGCTCGTGCGCAATCCCGGCAAGCTGATCAGCCAGCGGCAGCTGCTGCGCGAGGTGTGGGGCACGCAGTACGTCAAGGAGACGCATTACCTGCGGCAGTACATGGCTCAGCTCCGGCGCAAGCTGGAGAAGGATCCCGCCCACCCCGTCCACCTGATCACCGAGCCCGGCATGGGCTACCGCTTCACCTCCTGACGGCCGCACTTCCGCTGCCATCCTTCGAGCGCTCCGGCACGCGTCGTGGGACGGCGCTTAGCGGCAGGACGCCTCGGGACGGCGTCCTGCGGACGGCTCGAAACGGGCGTTGGGAAAGTGCGTCGAGGGACGGGGTCGAGGGCGCGGAACTGTCGGTCGGGTCCGGAAGAATCACTCTCATCATGACCACCACCGCGCTGCCCACGTCCGCGCCGCCCGTCGCCGCGCGGACCATCACTGCGCCGCCCCCGCCCGTCCCGGCCACCGTTGCCGCGCCGCCCGTTGCCGCGCCGCCCGTTGCCGCGCCGCCCGTTGCCGCGCCGGCCGAGGCGTCGGCACGTGCCCTGCCGGTCGAGCTCATCGACGGCCCGGGAGGGAGGCTCTACCTGCTGCCCTTCGCACCGCTCACCCCCGACGACTGCGAGGCCTTGTCCGTGCTCCTCGCCGCCCGCGCCGCCGCCGTACGCAGGAAGGAGTCCGCCACGCCCCAGCCCGAGTAGACCCGGCCTGCGCGCTCCAAGGGGGTGTGTGGTGCGGATCACATCAGGTGCGTGTCACGTATGGGCGGGCCGCTTCCATCTGCTGGTCGTCAACGGTTCGGACGAGGAGACGGAACGATGAGCGCACAGCACGAAGCCGGGGCGGCGACCACCCACCGAGTGGTGATCCTCGGGGCGGGATACGCGGGCCTGTCCGCGGCGATCCAGCTCGGGACGAGGGTCAAGCCGGGCGGCAACGTTCGGGTGACCCTGGTGAACGCGCAGGAGCGGTTCACCGAGCGGCTGCGGCTGCACATGACGGCGAGCGGGCAGCGGCTCGCCGAGCTGAGCATCCCCGAGCTGCTGGAGGGCACGGCCGCGCACTTCGAGCGCGGGTGGGTGACGGCGGTGGACGTGAACGCGAAGACCGTGCGGATCGACGACGAACGCGTCCTGCCCTACGACACGCTCGTGTACGCGCTGGGCGGCGTGGCCGACACGGCGGCGGTCCCGGGAGTCGAGGACCACGCCTACACCCTGAACACCGCCCAGGACGCCGAGGTGCTGGCCGACCGGCTGTCGGGGCTCGGCAGCGGCACGGTGGTGGTCGTCGGCAGCGGGCTGACCGGTGTCGAGTCGGCCGCGGAGATCGCCGAGCGGCACCCGGAGCTGCGCGTCGTGCTGCTGGGCCGCGGCGAACCCGGTGCGGCCATGAACCCGAAGGCCAGGGCTTATGTGCGGGCCGCGCTCGACCGCCTGAAGGTGCAGGTGCGCAGCGGAGTCGAGGTGGTGAAGGTGCTGCCCGGCATGGTCAAGCTGGCCGGCGGGGAGAGCGTGCCGGCCGACGCCGTCCTGTGGACGAGCGGCACGCGGGTGTCGCCGCTGGCGTCCGCCGCCGGGCTGACCGTCGACGACCACGGCCGGGTCGTCACCGACGCCGCGCTGCGGTCGGTGTCCCACCCCGAGGTGTACGCCGTGGGTGACGCGGCGGCGATCCGTCAGGGCTACGGCGTCATGCACGGCACCTGCCAGGGCGGCATGCCGACCGGTGTGCACGCCGCGCTGTCGATCCTCCGGACGCTGAAGGGCAAGCGGCCCAAGCCGTTCCGCTTCGGCTATTACCACACGCCGGTCAGCCTGGGCCGGAACGACGCGGTCGTGCAGTTCACCCACCCCGACGACAGCCCCCGGCGGCTGTATCTGACGGGCCGCGTCGCCATGCGATACAAGGAGACGGTGACCGCAGCACCATGGCCCACGTGGGGCCGCATGAAGAAGATGCCCGCCTCGGGCGCGTTCTGGCCCCGCGGTGGCCGCTTCACCCGCGTGCGGGAGGCGTGATGACCGAGCTCCCCGGCGTGGCCGAGCCCTCCGGCATGACCGGGCCTCCCGACATGCCCCAGCCTCCCGGCGTGAGCGAGACTCCTGGCATGACCGGGCCTCCCGGCGTGGCCGAGCTCTCCGGCATGGGCCTGCCTCCCGGTATGACCCGGCGTCCCGGCATCACGCAGCCTGGCGACCTCGACCAGCAGGTGTTCGTGCAGCATCGCAACCTGCTGTTCTCGGTGGCCTACCGCATCCTCGGCTCCGCGGCCGACGCCGAGGACGCGGTCCAGGACGCCTGGCTCAACTGGTCGGCGGCCGACCGTTCGCAGGTGGCCGACCCGAAGGCGTACCTGACGCGGATCGTGTCGAACGTGGCGCTGGAGCGCTTGCGCTCCACGCAGCGCAAGCGTGAGGCCTACGTGGGGCCGTGGCTGCCGGAGCCCATCCTGACCAGCGCAGACACCGCCGAGACCATCGCCGACGCCGATTCGGTGTCGATGGCGATGCTCGTGGTGCTTGAGACGCTGAGCCCGCTTGAGCGCGCGGTGTTCGTGCTCAAGGAGGTCTTCGACTTCAGCCACGCCGAGATCGCGGAGGCGGTCGAGCGTTCCGAGGCCGCCGTACGGCAGGCCGCGCACCGCGCCCGCGAGCACGTGGCGGCCCGGCGGCCGCGCTTCGCGGCGGACCGGTCGCGGCAGCGTCAGGTCACCGAGCGGTTCTTCGCCGCCGCGACCGGCGGTGACATGAATGCTTTGATGGAGCTGCTGTCCCCGGACGTCACCCTGTGGACGGACGGCGGCGGCAAGGTACGCCAGGCCCTGCGCCCGGTCATCGGCGCGGCGACGGTGGCCGCCTGGTTCGCCTCCATCGGCACGGTCAGCTACCAGGGCGTCGAGCCCGCAGACATGAACGCCGAGCTCGTCGAGATCAACGGCGGTCCCGGCATCGTCTTCGGCGCCCCGGGTCGCGTGATCGCCACCGTCACCTTCGATTTCGACACCGACGGCCGGATCACCACCATCCACAACGTGGCCAACCCGGACAAGCTCCAGGCGGTCGCGGATGGCACTCCCCGCAATCTCGGGACGCGGTGAGCCCCGCGTGAGGGTGGCCGCTCAGGACACGCAGCAGGTGGAGCAGACCTCGGCGTCCGGCAGCGTGACCCACAGGCAGCACGTGCGGCGGCGATATCCGTCGCCGTCGGGCGTTAGCAGTCCGGCCACCGGCGGCCCGATCTCGTCCAGCAGGCGGGCCGCCTCGGCGTACGGACCGATCGTGAGCAGCGGGTGGGCGAACGCCTCCGCGGTCGAGCCCCACAGGGTGCGCTCGCCCACCTTGGTCAGGGTGCCGAGCGCCCTGACGAACGGATACTGGCTCTCCAGGAGCGCCTCCCTGATGGCCGCCGCGAGGTCGGGCACGACGACGGTGCCCTCGGCTCCGGCCAGCGGGTCGCCGGGGAGCACGGCCACGGTCACCCGCGACGCCGCCACCGTCACCCCCGCGGCGGACGGCCTGACCAGCGTGTCCTCCAGGCGCATCAGCGGCACCCGGCGGCCGAGACCCCAGCCCAGGGCCATCGGCATCGTGTGCCAGTAGCCGTAGGTCTTCCACAGCAGCGCCGCCGCCACGTGACGCGGCGCGCTCCAGCGTGCGGCCGTCTCGTCCACCAGCGCGAGCAGTCCCTCGTACGGCTCTCGCACCAGGGCGGCGGCAGGGGTCCAGCCGGGGGAGTCGTCGGCGACCAGCCCGGGCAGCACCCCCAGCACGCCGCCGCGCTCCGCCGCGAGGCCTTCCAGATGGCTGGAAAGGGTGTCGAGCAGCACTCCGCACTCCTTGGTCTCAGTGGTGGTCATCGGTGGTGGTCTCTGGCGAGGAAGAGCAGCCGGGCCCGCTTGTCCGGCAGGTCGATCTCGGGCCCGAGCGTGAAGCCGGTCCGCAGCATCCGGTCGATCACCTTGTCGTTGCGGGTGTCCGGCTCGGCGACGATCCGGGTGTGGCGCGGGTCGGCGAACACGTACGCCAGGAGCACGGACAGCAGGGCGGGGGTGAAGCCGCGCTCGCCCTTCCCCGTCGCCGGCCCGACGAGCAGGTGGACGCCGAAGTCGCCCGGCTGGACGTCGTAGCACTCCCCGACCGGGTCGGCCTCCGGCTCGTATGTCTGGAAGAGCGCCACCGGCCGGTCGTCGCGGCACACGAGATAGGCGTGATGGGTGGCGAGGCCATCCAGATAGTCGTAGATCTCCAGCACCCGCTCGCGGCTCGCGTCGAGCATGCCCCAGAACCGGGCCCGCTCCTCGGTGACCCAGGAGTGGATGAGATCGGCGTCGGCCGGCGGGTCCACCGGCACGATGCGGAAGGTGCCGAACCCCTCGACCGTCTGTTCCCACACGGCCGCACGCCGTGCGGGGGCCGTGGTGTGCGCCTCAGTCGTCATGCCGCTCCTCGATGAGTAGGTCCCAGTCGGTGATCACCGGTGCGAGTTCACCGCGCAGCCACAGCGGGTGCTGGTCACGCCAATGGGGGTCGCCGGGCACGCCGCTCGCGCCGAACGGCACGATCCACAGGCTCCCGTCGCGCCGCGCGAGGTCCCACACGTAGCGCGCCGCCGGGCCCCGGGCGAAGTGATGGGTGACGCCCGGCACGCTCGACGTGGACAGCACGCAGTCGTGGTCCCCCGGCACGCCCGCCTCCCCCGGCACCGCGTCGTCCACAGAGCCCTGGCTTTCCACACGGCCCGTGTCCACAGAGCCCGCGCCTTCCACAGAACCCGCGCATGCGTCGTCCACAGAAGCCGGGTCGTCCACACGGCTCGTGTCCACCGGGCTCGCGCCTTCCACAGAACCCGCGCATGCGTCGTCCACAGAAGCCGGGTCGTCCACACGGCCCGTGTCCACCGGGCTCGCGCCTTCCACAGAACCCGCGCATGCGTTGTCCACAGAGCCTGGGTTGTCCACAGAAGACTGCAGGGCGCGCCAGGGGGCGAGGCGGTGCAGGTCGCCCCACCGGACGCCGGCGAGCTCGTCGCGTGCCGCCACCTCCTCCAGCGCCGCCCGGGCCAGCTCCGCAAGGGCCGCCCGGTCCAGCCCGGGCAGCACGTCGGTCGTCAGCAGGCTCTCCAGCGCGTACGCGACACGGGGGGTCAGCGCGAGCCACGGCCGGAAGACCTCGGGCGCCTCCGCGTCCACCCCGGCCAGGCATGCCAGGGCGGGGTGGGCCGCCAGGCGGCGCACCACCTCGGCGCGGACCTCCGCGTACGCCGCCGCGTCGATGCTGGCGACGTCCATGCGCCGGTCCCAGGCCGCCAGCCGGTCCCGCAGGCGTACGGCCTCGGGACTGAGCCCGCCCAGGCCGTCCAGCCCGGCCAGTCCGTCCAGCCCGGCCAGTCCGTCCAGCCCGGCCTGCCCGCGCAGCAGGTCGAGGAGAGGGCCGGCGCTCGGCAGCAGGGTGTCGGTGTGGACGGACGCCATGTCCGCGGCCGACCAGCGCGGCGAACCGTCGAGCAGCCGCCGGATCCGGTCGGCGCGGTGGCGCGGTGCGAACTCGACGCCGAGCGGCGCGGCGATCCCCCGCTCGTTGGCCATGACGGTGATGCCGGAGATCTCGCGGCGGGGCAGCGGCGCGTAGTCGCCGCTCCACTCGTGGCCGGGCTCCCAGGCGGGCACGGCCCGCAGCCCGTTGTCCGGATGACGGACGGGCACCACCCCGGCGACGCGGTGCAGGAGGCCGCCGGAGGTGTCGGCGGCGAGCACGACGTTGACGGGCTCGGCCCAGTGGTCGAGCGCCCGGTCCACGTCGGCCACCGTCTTCGCCCGCAGCAGCGACGGCAGCGCCGCGAACCCCAGGTCATGGCGCACCCGGGGCGGATAGCGCAGGCTCACCGCCTCCCACACACCGCCCGGAAAGCCACGCGGAAAGCCACGCGCGTGATCCGGACCTTCCGCGGTCGCCGGTCCCCCCTCGCCCACTTCCGGCCCGGGCCCGGCGTGCATGACGACCGGGCCGCGCTCGGTCTCGACGACCTCGACCTCGACCGGGGCCTCCCCCGCCACCTCGATGGTCTCGACGTGGGCGGCGCAGGGACGCCAGCCGTCCGGTCCCAGCGCCTCGACGCCGCCGTCCCGCCGCCGGAGCCGCTCGCGGTAGAGGTCCTGGTAGTCGGCCATGGCGTTGGTGATCGCCCAGGCGACCGAGCCGGCGTGCCCGAAATGGGCGATGCCCGGAACGCCTGGCACGGCCAGCCCGATCACGTCGAACTCGGGACAGGCCAGACGAATCTGCTGATAGAAGCCGGGGTCCTCGATGAAGCGATGAGGATCGCCCGCGATCAGAGCCGCGCCGGTGGTGGTGCGATCGGCGGGGACCAGCCAGCCGTTGCTCCCGCCGCTGCCCGGCCCGTCGGCCGCGAACACCGCGACCGCCTCGGGACCCAGCCGCTCGGCCACCGCCGCGCGCCACAGCTTGGCCGGAAAATGCGCGAAGAGGATGTGGTGCGACAGCCAGATCGCCATCGGCGTCCACGGCTCCCACCGGCCCGGCGTGAGCCCCGCGGCCGTCCCCTCCCGCGACGCCGCGAACTCCGGAGCCCGGCGTGCTCCCGCGGGCATCTCCTCCCGCGCGCACTCCTGAGCCTGGCGCGTTCCCGCGGCCGTCTCCTCCCGCGCGCACTCCTGAGCCTGGCGCGTTCCCGCGGCCGTCTCCTCCCGCGCGGACTCCGGATTCCGGCGCGTTCCCGCGGCCGTCCCCTCCCGTGACGCGGTGAACTCGGGAGCCCGGCGTACCCCCGCAGCAAGCCCCGCGTTGACGCCGTCCACGTAGGCGCGCACCCAGCGCGCCGTGTCGTCGTCCAGGGCGTCCAGGGCGCGCAGGCAGTGCTCGGCGGTGTCCGCCAGCCGGGCCTGCCGGGCGAAGCGGTCCCATGCGACGGCGTCCGGACCGAGGATCGCCGCCGACGTGCCGGTCGCCCGGCGCCGCTCGACCTCGATCTGCCAGGCCCGGTCGATCGCCGTGACACGTCCCTGCGCGAAGGCCAGCTCGTACGGATCGCCCGCGCGCAGGTGGGGAATGCCCCAGGCGTCCCGATAGAGCCCGTTCGGCGTGGTCATCGCGTGGCCGTACGGCGGCGGGCGGCGGGGACGACCAGCGGTGTGCCGGTCTCGGGGTCGTCGATCACCCGGCAGGGCAGCCGGAAGACCTCCTCCACCAGGTCGGCCGTCATGACCTCGCCCGGCGTCCCGGCGGCCACGACCCGGCCGTCGCGCATCGCGATCAGATGAGTGGCGTAGCGGGCGGCGTGGTTGAGGTCGTGGAGCACCGCCACGAGCGTGCGTCCGCGCTCCTCGTGCAGCCGGGCGCACAGGTCGAGCACCTCGATCTGGTGGGCGATGTCCAGATAGGTCGTCGGCTCGTCCAGGAGCAGCAGCGGCGTCTCCTGCGCCAGCGCCATCGCGATCCACACGCGCTGGCGCTGCCCGCCGGACAGTTCGTCGACCAGGCGTCCGGCCAGGTCGGCGACCCCGGTGGCCTCCATCGACGCGTGCACCACCCGCTCGTCGTCGGACGACCACTGGCGCAGCAGCCGCTGGTGGGGATAGCGCCCGCGGCCGACGAGTTCGGCGACCGTGATGCCGTCCGGCGCGACGGACGTCTGGGGCAGCAGGCCGAGGGTCCTGGCGACCTTCCTGGCGGGCAGGGCGGAGATGTCCCGCCCGTCCAGCAGCACGCTGCCCGCGGCGGGCCGGAGCGTGCGCGCCAGCGCCCGCAGCAGCGTGGACTTGCCACAGGCGTTGGGCCCGATGATCACGGTGAACGACCGGTCGGGGATGACGACGTCGAGACCCTCGGCCACGACCCTCTTGTCGTACGAGAGGGTGAGCGCGCTGCCGCGCAGGCGCGGCCCGTCCTCCTGCATGCCTGCCATCACGTTTCCGTCCACGATCGTGCCGGTCATATCCGTCCCGCCTTCCGCTGGGCGGCGAGCAGCCAGACGAGGTAGCCGCCGCCGAGCACCCCCGTCACCACCCCGACCGGAAGCTGGTGGCCGGCGAACAGCCGCTGCGCGGCCAGGTCGGCGCCGGTCAGCAGCGCCGCGCCGGTGCACGTCGCGGCGAGCAGGTTGGGCCCGGGCGCCCCGGTCATCCGCCTCGCCAGGTGGGGGGCGGTGAGCGCGACGAACGACACGGGCCCGGCGGCCGCCGCCGCGAGCGAGGTGAGCAGCACGGCCGCCGCCACCAGGGTCAGCCGCAGTCCCTGGACGCGTACGCCGAGGCCACGCGCCAGGTCGTCGCCCATCTCCGTCATGGCCAGCGGGCGGGCGCAGCCGATCAGCACCACCGGCGCGAGCACGGCCATCGCGGCGAGCAGCGGGAGGACGTCCTCCCAGCCGCGCCCGTCGAGGCTGCCGGTGAGCCACAGCATGGCCCGCGCCGCCTCCATCAGCCGTCCCCGGGTCAGCAGATAGCCGTTGACGCCGGTGAGGATCGCGGTGGCGCCGATGCCCACCAGCACGAGGCGGTGGCCGTGCAGTCCGCCGCGCCAGGCCAGCGCGTAGATGACCGCGCCGGTGACGACGCCGCCGAGCACCGCGCCGCCCGCGAGCGCCGCGCTGCTCCCGCCCGTGACGACCACGAGCAGCGCCCCCGCCGCCGAGCCCTGGGTGAACCCGAGCAGGTCGGGGCTGCCCAGCGGGTTGCGTACGAGCGACTGGAAGACCGCCCCGGCCAGCGCGAGGGCGGCGCCGACGAGCAGCGCGGTGACCACGCGGGGCAGCCGGAGCTCCCACACGATGAACTCATCGGCCGGTGCGCCGCCGCCGAGGAGGGTGCGGACGACGTCGGAGGGGCTCATCGGATAGTCGCCGCCGCCCACCGCGAGCACGCCGAAGACGAGCGCGAGCAGCAGGCAGCCGGCTCCGACGGCGACGGCCCTCGGCCGCAGGGGGATGCCGCCGGCGACCCTGCGGACGGGCATGGGCCCGACGGCGGTCATGCGCGGACCTTCCTTCGCACGAAATACAGGAACAGCGGGCCGCCGAGCACCGCCGTGACGATGCCCGCCTGCAGCTCGCCCGGCCTGGCCACCAGCCGCCCGAGCACGTCGGCGCCGAGCAGCAGCACGGGCGCGAGCAGCGCGCAGCAGGGGAGCATCCAGCGCTGGTCGGGGCCGGTCAGCGCCCGCACGAGGTGCGGCACCATGAGCCCGACGAAGACGATCGGCCCGCAGGCCGCCGTCGCCGCCCCGCACAGCAGCGTCACCGCCACGATGGCGCCCGCACGCACCCGTGCGGGGTGCGCGCCGAGCGAGCGTGCCGAGTCGTCGCCGAGCGCGAGCGCGTTGAGCGGCCTGGCCAGGGCCAGCGCCGGCAGCAGGCCCGCCACGACGAACGGCGCCATCATGGCCGAGGTTTCGCCCTGTGCGCTCGCCAGCGAGCCGACCGTCCAGAAGCGCATGGTCTCCAGCGAGGCCGAGTCGAGCAGCATCGTCCCGTTCACGTACGAGTAGAGCGCGGCGTTGACGGCGGCTCCGGCGAGCGCCAGCCGCGCCGGGGTCGCCGCGCGCCCGCCGCCCACGGCGTAGACCAGCACGGACACGGCCGCCGCGCCGGCCAGCGCGAACCAGACGTAGCCCTGGAACGTCCCCACCCCGAAGATCCCGGCGGCCGTGGCGACCGCCGCGGAGGCGCCCGCGTTGATCCCCAGCAGGCCGGGGTCGGCGAGCGGGTTGCGGGTCAGCGCCTGCATGACGCCGCCCGCGACGCCCAGCGCGACTCCGGCGAGCAGCCCGAGCAGGGTGCGCGGCAGCCGCATCTGGTGGACGACCGTGTAGGCGGCCGAGCCGGGGTCGACGAGCCCGTGCCACACCTCGGCCGGGGAGAGCTGCCGGGCGCCGAGGCCGAGGCTGAGCACGAGCACGGCGGCCAGGGCGATCGCCGAGCCCAGCAGTGCCGCGGCGCGCCGGCCGTTTTCCGCGCGTTTTCGCGGCGGCCCCGCAGGCCCGCTGATCTGCGAGGACTCCATGACGACCACGGCCGGCTCCGGTGGGGGGCGTGGGGGCGATTTCGCTCACCCCTCTGGACAAGAACTTAGGTAAGGGTAACCTAACTACCGATCAACCCCAAAGACCCCCGGGTCAACGCAAGAGAAAGACGAACCGTGCGATACCTGAACTCCCCCATGCCCCGTCGCGGCTTCTTCGCGGCGGGCGGAGCGGCCGTACTCACCCTGGCGCTCGCCGCCTGCGGGTCGAGCGATCCGGCACCCTCCTCCGCAGGTCAGAGCGCGAAATCGTGGTCTTTCGTGGACGACAGGAAGGAGACCGTCACGGCCGCGGCCGTCCCGTCGCGGATCGTGGCGTTCACCGGGACGGCCGCCGCGCTCGTCGACTACGGGCTGCAGGACAAGATCGTCGGTGTCTTCGGCGAGACCAAGCGCGCCGACGGCTCGCCCGAGCCGCAGGCCGGCGACCTCGACGTGAACAAGGTCACGATCCTCGGCAACGTCTGGGGCGAGTTCAACATCGAGAAGTACGCCGCGCTGCGTCCCGACCTTCTCGTCACGCACATGTACGACCCCGGTGCCCTGTGGTATGTCCCCGACGAGAGCAAGGACAAGATCGTCAAGCTGGCCCCGACCGTGGCCGTCAGCGTGGCCCGGGTGCCGATGACCGAGCCGATCGAGCGGTACGCCGCCCTCGCCGAGTCGCTGGGCGCGGACCTCGGCGCACCGAAGGTCACCGAGGCCAAGGCCAGGTTCGAGGCCGCCGCCGAGAGCGTGCGCAAGGCGGTCGCCGACAACCCCGGCATCAAGGTGCTGGCCGCCTCCGGCAGCCCCGACGTGCTGTACGTCTCCAACCCCGAGGTCAACACCGACCTCATGTACTTCGCCCAGCTCGGGGTCGAGATCGTCAAGCCTGACAAGCCCGGTG
This sequence comes from Microbispora hainanensis, assembly GCF_036186745.1. Classification (NCBI taxonomy): domain Bacteria; kingdom Bacillati; phylum Actinomycetota; class Actinomycetes; order Streptosporangiales; family Streptosporangiaceae; genus Microbispora; species Microbispora hainanensis. Next base: position 2,273,866 of record NZ_CP108086.1, read on the forward strand.
ACGGCGGCTACTACGAGAACCTGAGCTGGGAGAACGCCGACAAGTACGACGCCGATCTGATCCTGCTCGACAACCGCAGCACCGCGCTGCAGCCCAAGGACCTGACGTCGAAGCCGTCCTGGGCCAAGCTGCCCGCCGTCAAGGCAGGCCAGATCATCGGCTGGGACCCCGTGCCGCGCTTCTCGTACGCCGGAGCCGCCCCGATCCTGGAGGGCCTGGCGACGGCGATCAGGAACGCCGAGAAGCTCGGCTGACCCCACTCCGGAACCCGGGGACACGTGTCGACTCCCAAAAGTTAGGTTCGCCTACCCTAACTTCTTCACGGTAAGGATGACAATGACCTCTCCCCATGCCGGGACCGTGCGGCCGTACCTCTTCAACGACCGCACGGTGGAGGGATACCGGCGGGCGATGACCGAGGCGACCGCGCGGGTGGCCGACCGGATCCGCCGCGCCGACCGGCCGTTCAGCGGCGTGTCCCCGGAACGGCTCGCGCCGGAGATCGCCGCGATCGACCTCGAACGGCCGCTGCACGACCACGCCGCCGCCCTCGACGAGCTCGAACGGGTCTACCTGCGCGACGCCGTCTATTTCCACCACCCCCGCTATCTGGCCCACCTCAACTGCCCGGTGGTGATCCCCGCGCTGCTGGGAGAGGCCGTGTTGTCCGCGGTGAACTCCTCACTCGACACCTGGGACCAGAGCGCGGGCGGCACGCTCATCGAGCGCCGCCTGATCGATTGGACGGCCGGCCGGATCGGCTTCGGACCCGCCGCCGACGGCGTCTTCACCAGCGGCGGCACCCAGTCGAACCTCCACGCCCTGCTGCTCGCCCGCGAGGAGGCCCGTACGGAGGCCCCACCGGCGCGGCTGCGCGTGATCACCTCGGAGGCCGGGCACTTCAGCGTGCGCAAGGCGGCCGACCTGCTCGGGCTCGGGCCCGACGCCGTCGTCACCGTGGAGACCGACGGCGAACGGCGGATGCGGCCGGCCGCGCTCGCCCGCGAGCTCGACCGATGCCACCGCGCCGGGCAGGTGGTCATGGCCGTGGTGGCCACCGCGGGCACCACCGACTTCGGCTCGATCGACCCCCTGCCGGAGATCGCCGCGCTGTGCGAGGCCGCCGGGGTGTGGCTGCACGTCGACGCGGCCTACGGCTGCGGGCTGCTGGTCTCCCGCAGGCGGCGGCACCTGCTCGACGGCATCGAGCGGGCCGACTCGGTCACCGTCGACTTCCACAAGTCCTTCTTCCAGCCGGTCAGCTCCAGCGCCGTGCTGGTGCGCGACGGCGCGATGCTGCGGCACGCGGCCCACCACGCCGACTACCTCAATCCCCGGCGGATGGCCGAGCGCGGCATCCCCAACCAGGTGGACAAGAGCCTGCAGACCACTCGCCGCTTCGACGCGCTCAAGCTCTGGCTGACGCTGCGGATCATGGGCCCGGACGCGGTCGGCGAGCTGTTCGACGAGGTCGTGGACCGCGCGGCGGAGGCGTACGACCTGATCGCGGCGGACCCGCGCTTCGAGATCGTCACGCGGTCGCCGCTGAGCACGCTGGTCTTCCGCTACCTGCCGCCGGACGGCCCGCGGCACGGAGGCCTGGGCCGCAAGCTCGCCGACGACGCCAACCTGTACGCCCGGGAGGCGCTGGCCGCCTCCGGCGAGGCCGTCGTCGCGGGCACCACGGTCGACGGCCGCCACTACCTGAAGCTCACCCTGCTCAACCCGGAGACCACGCTGGACGACGTCGCGCACGTCCTCGACCTCCTCGCCGGACACGCCCAGCGGTACGTGGACGACCTGGCTCCGCTCACCGAGGAGGTGACGCATGTCTGCTCATGACTTCGTCGCCATCGGGCTGGGGCCGTTCAACCTGGGCCTGGCCTGCCTGGCCGAGCCCATCGCGGAGCTCGACGGCGTGTTCCTGGAGGCGCGGCCCGGCTTCGCCTGGCACCCCGGGATGATGCTCGACGGCGTGACGCTGCAGACGCCGTTCATGGCCGACCTCGTCACGCTGGCCGACCCGACCTCGCCCTACTCCTTCCTCAACTACCTGAAGGAGACCGGCAGGCTCTATCCCTTCTATATCCGCGAGAGCTTCTACGCGCTCCGCGCCGAATACGACGCCTACTGCCGATGGGCCGCCGCACGGCTGCGCAGTGTCCGCTTCGGCCACCGGGTGACCTCGGTGACGTACGACGAGGCCGACGGGCACTACGTCGTACGCGCGGTCACCGACGGCGGCGCGGAGACCGAGCACCGTGAGACCGAGCACAGGGCCCCCCATCTCGTGCTCGGCACCGGCACCCCGCCGTACGTGCCGGAGGCCTGCCGCGGCCTCGGCGGCGACCTCGTCCACACCGCCGGTTATCTCGACGCCAAGGCCGCGCTGCAGGCGAAGGAGAGCATCGCGATCGTCGGCAGCGGGCAGAGCGCCGCGGAGATCTACCGCGACCTGCTGGCCGACGTCGACACGCGCGGCTACCGGCTCACCTGGGTGACCAGGTCGCCGCGGTTCTTCCCGCTGGAATACACCAAGCTGACCCTGGAGATGACCTCGCCGGAGTACGTGGACTACTTCCACGCGCTGCCCGAGGACACCCGCTATCGCCTCGAAAGCGAGCAGAAGGGCCTCTACAAGGGCATCGACGCCGCGCTGATCGACGAGATCTTCGATCTGCTCTACGCCAAGACCGCCGGCGGCCCGATCCCCACCCGGCTGCTGACCTGCACCGAGCTGCGCGAGGCGGCGTACGACGCGGGCCGGGGCGAATACACGCTCGGGCTGCGCCACGTGGAGCAGGAGCGCGACTTCACGCTCGTCACCCAGGGGCTCGTGCTGGCCACCGGCTACCGCTACGAGCCCCCCGCCTTCCTCGACCCCGTACGCGACCGGATCCGGTGGGACCGGCACGGCCGCTTCGACGTGGCCAGGAACTACAGCATCGACGTCACCGGCCGGGGGATCTTCCTGCAGAACGGCGCCACCCACGCCCACAGCGTGACCTCGCCCGACCTCGGCATGGGCCCCTACCGCAACTCGTGGATCATCGCCCAGATCCTCGGCCGGGAGCACTACCCCATCGAGAAGACCATCGCCTTCCAGGATTTCGGCGCGCCCGAGGGCGTGATCGCATGAGTGACGTCCTGTTCCGCCGCACCGACGGGCAGGTCGGCGAGCTCGCCGTACGCCGCCTCGATCCGGAGGCCGACGCGGTGACCGTGCACCTGTGGGTCACCCATCCCAAGGCCGTGTTCTGGATGATGCAGGACGCCGACGTCGCCCGCGTGGAGAAGGAGTACCGCGAGATCGTCGAGCACCCGCACCGCGACGCGTACCTGGGGCTGGTGAACGGCCGCCCGGCCTTCCTGGCCGAGCGCTACGACCCCGCCCGGGTCGAGCTGGCGGGCCTCTACGACGCCGAGGAGGGCGACGTCGGCATGCACTTCCTGTGCGCGCCCGCCGAGACCCCGATCCACGGCTTCACCCTCGCCGTGATCACCACGGTCATGGAGCTGCTGTTCGCCGATCCCGCGACCCGGCGGGTGGTGGTCGAGCCCGACGTACGCAACACGGCGGTGCACGCGCTCAACGCGGCCGTCGGCTTCGAGGTCGTCGGAACGATCGCCAAGCCGGAGAAGGACGCCCTGCTGAGCGTCTGCACCCGGGAGAGGTTCCGCGCGGCGGCCCGGGAGGTGCACGCGTGAACTCGTCAGCGGCGGCCCCCATGACGGCGAATCCCGTGGCGGCACACGACCCCATGGCCGCGGTCGCGCATCTCACCCCCGCCACCTGGGAGAAGGCCAACCGGCGGCTGGTGCGCAAGGCGCTCGCCGAGTTCGCCCACGAGCGGCTGCTCACCCCGCGGCCGCTCGGCGACGGGCGGTACGCCGTGCGCGGGCCGGGCGGGGTGGAGTATCGGTTCACCGCCGCGGTCCTGTCCCTCGACCACTGGCACATCGGCGAGGTCACCCGCCACGGGCCCGATGGCGAGCCACTGCCGCTCGACGCGCTGGAGTTCGTCACCGAGATGCGCGGCCCGCTCGGGCTGAGCGACGCGATCCTCCCCGTCTACCTGGAGGAGATCACCTCCACGCTGGCGAGCCTCGCGTACAAGCTGAGCCGCCCGCCGGTCGGCGCGGCCGAGCTGGCGAAGGCGGGCTTCCAGGACATCGAGGCCGCCATGACCGAGGGCCACCCGTGCTTCGTGGCCAACAGCGGCCGGATCGGTTATGGCATAGACGACCACCACCGCTACGCCCCCGAGGCCGCCGCGCCCGTACGGCTGATCTGGCTGGCCGCCCACCGCGACCACACCACGTTCACCTGCTCGCGCGACATCGACTACGAACGGCTCATGCGGGGCGAGCTGGGCGAGGAGGTCCTGGCCCGCTTCGCGGGCACGCTGGCCGGCCTGGGGCTCGACATGGCCGACTATCTGCTCGTGCCGGTGCACCCCTGGCAGTGGTGGAACCGGATCGCCGTGACGTTCGCGGCGGACGTCGCCGAGCGGCGGCTGGTCTGCCTGGGCCCCGGCGACGACGAGCACCTCGCGCAGCAGTCGGTGCGCACGTTCTTCAACGCGAGCGAGCCGTCCCGGCACTACGTCAAGACCGCCCTTTCGGTGCTGAACATGGGCTTCGTGCGCGGCCTGTCGGCGGCGTACATGGAGGGCACCCCGGCGATCAACGACTGGCTCGCCGACCTGATCGCGGACGACGAGGTCCTCCGCACGACCCGCCTGACGATCATCCGCGAGCGGGCGGCCGTCGGCTATCGCAACCGCCGGTTCGAGGCGGCCACCGACCGCCACTCGCCCTACCGCAAGATGCTGGCGGCGCTGTGGCGGGAGAGCCCGGTCGCGGGCCTGGAGCCGGGCAGGCGCCTGGCCACCATGGCCTCCCTGCTCCACACGGACCAGGACGGCCGGTCGTTCGCGGCGGCGCTGATCGAGCAGTCGGGCCTCGCCCCCGAGGTGTGGCTGCGGCGCTACCTCGACGCCTACCTCGTGCCGCTGCTGCACGCCTTCTACGCGTACGACCTGGCGTTCATGCCGCACGGCGAGAACGTCATCCTGGTCCTGAACGGCGGCGCGGTGGAACGGGTGATCTTCAAGGACATCGCCGAGGAGATCGTGGTGATGGACCCGCACGCGGAGCTGCCGCCCGAGGCCCGGCGGATCCGCGCCGAGGTGCCCGAGGAGCACCGGCTGCTGTCGATCTTCACCGACGTCTTCGACTGCTTCCTGCGGTTCCTCAACGCGGTGCTCGCCACGGACGGCGTGCTCGACGAGGACGCCTTCTGGCGGACCGTCGCCGAGTGCGCGACGGCCTACCAGCGGTCGGTCCCTCACCTCGCGGAGCGGTTCCGGCGCTACGACCTGTTCGCGGAGACGTTCGCCCTGTCGTGCCTCAACCGCCTGCAACTGCGCGACAACCGGCAGATGGTGGACCTGACCGACCCGTCGGCGGCACTGCAGATGGCCGGCGAGCTGGTCAACCCCATCGCCCGATTCGCTCCGGTTCGTCGTGAGGGCGGAGCGGTTACGCGGGCGCGTACGTGAGGCAGTCGGCCTCGTCCAGGGAGTAGCCGATGTCGATGCCGGGCGCCTGGCACTCCAGCGACACGTTGTGCTGGCAGTCGGAAATCTTGCAGGCGCCCACCCGGCCCACGGTCTGCTGGTCGCCCCCCGGTGTGGGTGCGGTGAAGAACGTGTCGCAGTGCGCGTGGGACACGTCCCCGACCGTGATGGCGGTGGCGTGGCAGGTGCCGTCGCGGTTGTACGCGCACGAGGTGGCCTGGCAACGGTTGACTACGGGCATTTCCATGGGCGGCTGCTCCCTCTGACGATCGTGGCTTTCGTCCTGGCTCATACCGCCTTCGACCAGGTCGGCAATCTCCACCGAGATCCCAGACTCGGCCAAGCCACGCCAGGGGACACAGCAGTTTGGTGCAGCAGCTCCTCGGCCAGGGCGAGGAGCTGCAGGGCGGTCGGGTCGGCGGCCCCGCCGTCGCGTGGCACCCGGGGCGGAGATGCGTTGCAGCAGCACGTGGACGTCGTCGCCGCCGCGGCCGGAAGGCGGTGCAGGCCGCCACCTAAACTGGGACGCACTCGTGCGGGATCCGCTCCCCTTGGCGACCGTCGTACGGACCCGTGATCAGGCCGGGCGGCGGGCCCGGCCGCAAACGGGCCGCGAAACGGGCCGCGAAACGGGCCGCGAAACGGGCGCAGAACGAACGCGGGGCGGGTGGCAGGCCGGGTGGTGAGGAGGACGGTGTGAGCCGGCGCGTACGCGGCGATCGGGAAGAGGCGGATCTGCCGGTCGACCCCGACGTGGACCTCCGGCATGCACCGGACCCGTTCCGCACGCCCGCGCCCCCGGCTCGCGGCCGGACCTGGGATGTCCTCGCGGTGATCGCCCTCGGCGGCGGAGCCGGCGCCGTGGCCAGATATCTGGTCGGCCAGGCCTTCCCCGGGCCGCCCACCGGGTTTCCCTGGGGGACGTTCCTCATCAACGTCACCGGCTGCTTCGCGCTCGGGCTCCTGATGGTCTTCGTCCTGGACGTCTGGCCGCCGAGCCGCTACGTCCGGCCGTTCTTCGGGGTCGGCGTCCTCGGCGGGTTCACGACGTTCTCCACCTTCAGCGTGGAGATCGTCGACAGGGTGTCGCGCGGCGCGGGGGTGGTGGCCGGTGCGTACGCCGCGGCGAGCCTGGTCGCCGGACTGGTCGCGGTCTGGTGCGGCATCGTCCTCGCCCGCACCCTGGCGGGCCTCCCCGTACGGCGAGGCGGGAGGAAGGGCGAATGAGACTGCAGGGGCCCGCGCAGCGGCTGACGATCCTGATCGGCGAGAGCGACCAGTATCGGCACCGGCCGCTGTACACCGAGATCGTGCACCGGGCGAGGGCGATGGGCCTGGCGGGGGCGAGCGTGTTCCGGGGCATCGAGGGCTTCGGCGCGTCCTCGCGCATCCACACGAGCCGCCTGCTGTCGCTCAGCGAGGACCTGCCCGTCGCCGTCGTCATCGTGGACATCCCGGAGAAGATCACTGCGTTCCTGGCGGAACTGGACGAGCTGGTGACCGAGGGCCTGGTGGTCGTCGATCCCGTGGAGGTCTACCGCTACGTCGGGCGTGAGGCGGGGCGGGCCGAGTCGTGACCCTGCTGCTCGTCTTCCTCGGCGGCATCGTCGGCGCCCCCGCCCGTTATCTCCTCGACCGCCTGGTGCAGCGCCTGCACGACAGCGTGTTCCCGTGGGGCACGCTGTCGGTCAACCTGTCCGGGGCGTTCGTGCTCGGGCTGCTGTTCGGCGCCCACGACCACCTCGGGCTGCCCACCGCCATGCTCACCCTGCTCGGCACCGGCTTCTGCGGTGCGTTCACGACGTTCAGCACGTTCGGCTTCGAGACCGTACGGCTGCTGGAGGAGGGCTCGGTGCTGGAGGCCGGGCTCAACGCGCTCGGCAGCCTGGTCTTCGGCGTCCTCGCCGCGGCCGCCGGATTCGCGCTGGCCGCCCTCCTCGCCTGACCCGACCCGGCCGCGCGCTTCCCTGAGACCGGCCGCGCTGTTTCCCCAAGACCGCCCGGTCGTGCTGCTCCCCCTGAGACCGGCCGCGCTCCCCCTAAGACTGGCCGGCCGCGTTGCTTCCTGAGACCGGCCGCGTTGCTTCCTGAGACCGGCCGCGTTGCTTCCTGAGACCGGCCGCGTTGCTTTCCCGGGACCGCCCGGCCGTGCTCCTTGCCCGGGACGGCCCCCGGCCGCCCCGCGTGTGGAGGAGCGGGGCGGCGCGTCTCGGACGGCCGACGGCGTCAGCGGTGCCGGGTCATCGCGACGATGGGGATCACTTCGCCAGGAAGGCGAGGAGCGCGTCGGTGACCTCCTGGGCGTGGGTCCACAGCAGACCGTGCGGGGCGCCCTCGATCTCGACGTACTCCGCCTGGGGGAGCGCCCGGTGGAACGGGCGGCCGGTGGACTCGATGGGCAGGATGCGGTCGGCGGTGCCGTGCACGATGAGCGCCGGAACGTCGATCTTGGGGATGTCGGCCCGGAAGTCCGTCGTCCAGGTGGGGACGACCGCGGACGAGGCATACCAGGAGGCGCCCGCTGCGGTGTTCCAGTTGGCCCGGACGACCTCCTCGCTCAGGCGGGTGCCGAGGTTCTCGTCGGTGTTGTAGAAGGCGTTGTAGAACTCGGTGAAGTAGGCGTAGCGGTCCTTGGTCACGGCCGCGAGGATGCCCTCGAACACGCTGCCGTCGACGCCCTCCGGGTTGTCGTCCGTCTTGAGCAGGAACGGTTCGAGGGAGGCCAGGAACGCGGCCTTGGCGACCCGCGCCGAGCCGTACGTGCCGAGGTAGCGGCCGACCTCGCCGGTGCCCATGGAGAAGCCGACGAGGATCACGTCGCGCAGGTCGAGGGTCTCCAGCAGCGTGTTCAGGTCGGCGGCGAAGGTGTCGTAGTCGTAGCCGACGGTGGGCTGGCTCGACTGGCCGAAGCCGCGGCGGTCGTAGGTGATGACGCGATAGCCGGCGTCGAGCAGGGCGGGGATCTGCTTCTCCCACGAGTGGCCGTCCAGCGGGTAGCCGTGGATGAGCACGATCGGCTGCCCGGTGCCGTGGTCCTCGTAGTAGAGGTTGATGTCGGTGCTGTTCTCCTGGCCGACAGTGATGTACGCCATGACGCGCTCCTTCTGATCTCCGTTGCGGTTCGCAATCTTGGTACGCGCTAGAGACTAGACCACGATTAAGTTGTGCGCAAGGTAATCGCGTCCGAGGAGTCCGGATGTGAGTACGATCACGGGTGTGCCGGTCGCGCCGCGGCCCGGGGGAAGGGTGGAGAAGGATGCTGGCCGGTTTGCGGAGGATCGGTTGGGGAGCGTTCGCGCTCTTCCTGGCCGCGTTCGCGGTCTTCGAGAGCGTCAAGTACGGCCTGCCGACCACCCTCGCCGCGCTCGCGTTCTTCGCGTTGATCGACATCGCGCGGCTCGCCGGGGTCCGGCCGCCCGGCGTGCTCTACCAGGCGGTCCACCGCGTGTGGATCCCGCTCGTGGTGCTGGTCGTCTATTCGTTCGGCCCGATCGTGTGGCCGCCACTGTTCACCGCCGGCCTCGGCTGGCTGGCCCGCATCGCCCTCGAACGGACGCTGGGGCGCCGGGTGGCATCGCGGGATGTGCCGGCCGAGCGGTGAGGGCGGCTCTCAGCCTCGCCGGTCGGCGTGGGCGGTGACGTTGGCGGTCAGGCGGCGCAGGGTGGTGAGCGTGCGGGCGAACTCGTCGGGTTCGAGCGCCATCGCATCGCCGACGGAGGTGAAGACCGCGTCGCTGCGCTCCCGCAGTGCGGCGCCCTTCTCGGTCAGCGTGATCTGCACCGTGCGCTCGTCGTCCACGCGGCGCTCCCGGCGCAGCAGGCCGTTCGCCTCCAGGCGCTTGAGCAGGGGCGTCATCGTGCCGTAGTCGAGCTGCAACGCCCCGCCGAGCTCCTTGACCGCGACGCCCTCCTCGGGGCCGTCCCACAGCACCAGCAGGACCAGGAACTGCGGGTACGTCAGCCCCATCTCATCGAGAATCGGCCGATAGAGGGCGGTGACGGCGCGGGAGGCGGCGTACAGCGCGAAGCACATCTTGTCGTCGAGAACGCGGGGCAGCCCGTCGCTTGTGGTGCTGGTCATCTCTCCACTGTAGGAGCCTGGCCCGCCATTGGCACGTGAACGTTCCAATCGTGCACAAGGTTTTATGTCGAGGGTGACCCGGTGCCGGCCGGGTCACCGCCGACCGGTCAGCCGCAGTAGCGCAGCACCGCGGGCTTGCCGCAGGCCAGGGTCCCCGAGCGGGTGCCGCCCTGCGCGTCCAGGCCGAGGCCGAGGCCGAGGTCGACGTTCACGTCGAGGGCGACGTTGAGGCCGAGTCCCAGGCCGACGTTCGCGTCGGCCTTGGCGCCGAGGCCCACCGCGGCGGTGGCGGTGGCGGGCGTGGTGGCCTTCGGCGCGTCACCGCCGCAGCCCGCGTAGGCGGGCGCGGCGGCGAGGATGCCCGCACAGGTCAGGGCGGCCAGGGACATAAGACGAATAGGGCGGTGCATGAAGATTCCTCATCTCAGGTGTAACCGATCGTGCTTGATCGTCACCCTTCGTATCCGTGTGTAGGTAGCGACAAACTCAGGTCACGCCCGCCGGGGCACCAAAAGCGCGGCGAGAACCGGTGACGAAACGGGCCATTGCCCGCCGGAAAGTACGGACGTACCGTCAGGGCGTGGCAGTCATCCACAGGGAACGTGTGGCCTGGGAGAGCGCCAGGGTGTTCGTCGCGGCCGCGACGGCCGACGCCTACTGGTGGCTCGGTGAGACGCTCGCACGCCGTCTCGGGCAGGGGTACGAATCGGACCTGGCCCGCACCCGCCTGCGCCTCCAGCGCGAGGAGGCCGGGCCGGCCCAGGGCACCCGCGCCGCAGGTGGGGACGCGTTGTCCGCCGAGGTCGGCGCCTGGCGCGCCCGGATCGAGGACGCCCTGACGGAGCGTCCGGAGCTCGCGGACGTCCTGCGGCAGGTGATCGAGGAGACCGGCCGCCGCATGGATAGCCCGCACTCCACCGGCCCGGCGCGCCGGGAATGACCAAGGCCGGGTTGTCCACGGGCTGTGGACAACCCGGCCTCGAATGGCCCGGAGGCGACGTCAGCGGAAGCGGCCTCAACGGAAGCGGCGGAGCCTCAGGCTGTTGCTGACGACGAAGACACTGGAGAAGGCCATCGCCGCTCCGGCGATCATCGGGTTCAGCAGCCCCGCGGCGGCCAGCGGCAGGGCCGCGACGTTGTAGGCGAACGCCCAGAACAGGTTCCCCTTGATCGTGCGCAGCGTGCGCCGCGACAGCCGGATCGCGTCGGCCGCCACCCGCAGGTCACCCCGCACCAGCGTCAGGTCGGCCGCCTCGATCGCCACGTCGGTGCCGGTGCCCATGGCCAGACCGAGATCGGCCTGGGCCAGCGCGGCGGCGTCGTTGACCCCGTCTCCGACCATCGCGACGGTCTTGCCCTCGGCCTGCAGTCGCTTGACCACGTCGACCTTCCCGGCGGGCAGCACCTCGGCGATCACCTCGTCGATCCCCACCTGGGCGGCGACCGCCCGGGCGACCGCCTGGTTGTCGCCGGTCAGCAGCACCGGGGTCAGCCCCAGCGCCCGCAGGTCGGCGATGGCCTGGGCGCTGGTGGGCTTGACCACGTCGGCCACCACCAGCACCCCGCGGGCCTGGCCGTCCCAGCCGACCGCCACCGCCGTACGGCCGGCCGCCTGCGCCTGCTCCAGGGCCTCGGTGAGGTCGGCGGGCAGGTGCTGGGACCACTCGGCCAGCAGCCGGGGCCGTCCCACGAGTACGGCGTGGCCGTCCACGATGCCCTGCACCCCCAGGCCCTCGACGTTGGCGAAGTCCTCGGTGGTGGGCAGCTCGCCCACGCGTTCGGCGGCGCCCCGGGCGATCGCCTGGGCGATGGGGTGCTCGGAGGCGTGCTCCAGCGCCCCGGCCAGCCGCAGCACCTCCCGCTCGGTGACCCCGCCGGTGGTGTGGACCTCGACCAGGGTCATCCGGCCTTCGGTGACGGTGCCGGTCTTGTCCAGCACGATCGTGTCGATCCGCCGGGTCGACTCCAGCACCTCGGGGCCCTTGATCAGGATGCCGAGCTGGGCGCCGCGGCCGGTGCCGACCAGCAGCGCGGTCGGCGTGGCCAGCCCCAGCGCGCACGGGCAGGCGATGATCAGCACCGCGACCGCGGCGGTGAACGCCGCGCCTGCTCCTTCGCCGGTGCCGAGCCAGTATCCCAAGGTCGCCACCGACAGGGCGATGACGATGGGGACGAAGATCCCGGAGATGCGGTCGGCCAGGCGCTGCACCTGTGCCTTGCCCGTCTGGGCGTCTTCCACCAGGCGGGCCATCTGGGCGAGCTGGGTGTCGGCGCCGATCCGGGTGGCCCGCACCACCAGCCGCCCGCCGGCGTTGACCGTGGCGCCGGTCACCGGGTCGCCGGGCCGCACCTCGACCGGGACGGATTCGCCGGTGAGCATCGAGGCGTCGACCGCCGAGGTGCCCTCCTCGATCACACCGTCGGTGGCGATCTTCTCCCCGGGACGGACCACGAAAAGGTCGCCCACCCGCAGCTCCCCGACAGGGATGCGTGTTTCGCGGCCCTCGCGCAGGACGGCGACGTCCTTGGCGCCCAGCTCCAGCAGCGCCCGCAACGCCGCACCCGCCCGCCGCTTGGAGCGGGCCTCGAAGTAGCGCCCGGCGAGGATGAACGCCGTCACCCCGGCGGCGGCCTCCAGGTAGATGTTGCCCGCGCCGTCGCTGCGGGTGATGGTCAGGTCGAACCCGTGGGTCATCCCCGGCACCCCCGCATCCCCGAAGAACAGGGCCCACAGCGACCAGCCCAGCGCGGCGATCGTGCCCAGGGAGACGAGGGTGTCCATGGTGGCGGTGCCGTGCCGCAGGTTGGTCCAGGCCGCCTTGTGGAACGGCAGCCCGCCGTACACCACGACCGGGGCGGCGAGCGTGAGCGACAGCCACTGCCAGTAGGTGAACTGCAGCGCGGGGATCATCGCCAGCGCGATCACCGGCACCGCCAGCACAACCGACACCAGCAGCCGGGTCCGCAGCGGAGCCAGCTCGTCGCCCGGCTCCTCGGGAGCCTGTTCGGGCTTCGGCGGTTCGGGGAGCGCGGCGGTGTAACCGGCCTTCTCCACCTCCGCCACCAGCAGATGGGGGTCCAGATCGGCCGGGAAGGTCACCTTGGCCTTCTCCGTGGCGTAGTTCACCGTGGCGGTGACACCGTCCAGCTTGTTGAGCTTGCGCTCGATCCGGTTCGCGCACGACGCGCAGGTCATGCCGCCGATCGAGAGCTCGACGGTGCCGCCCGCGGCAGACGGCTTGTCGCCGGTGATGGAGGACATCGCTCCTCCTTTCCGCGTCTTGTGCGCTGTCAGTGGCCGGGATGGGCGTCTTCGAGACCATGCCCCGCCGCCGTGCCGGTGGACCGTACGGTGAACGCGGCGGTGTGCACGGTGCCGCCGTGCTTGAAGTCGAGGAACAGGCGGTAGTCGCCGCCGCTCGGTGCCGACGCGGCGAAGGTCACCCCGGCCGCCGTCGTGTCCTCCTCGGGATGCACGTGCAGGTAGGCCAGGTCGCCCGCACGGATCGCGACGAGGTGGCCCTTGGCGCCCAGGTAGGGCTCGAGATCGCCGACCGGCGTGCCGTCCTTGCTCACCGTGAACACGAGCTTAGTCACCTGGCCCGCCGTGAGGTCGCCGGCCAGTGTCACCGTGTATCCGTCCACCTGGGCCGTACGTTCCACCGGCGGCAGCGGCCGGGGCCGGTAGTCGCCGGGGACGAACAGGTCGGCGCCGAGCGTCAGGTCGGGCCCGCCCTCGGGGGCGAAGTCCGCGAACATCCGATAGGCGCCGGCGTCGGGCAGCGTCAGCGGCACCGACCAGACCCCGTCACCGGCCTCCTCCGGGTGCAGGTGCCAGAAGTCGCCGAGGTCCCTGGAGACCACGATGAAGTGCAGCTTCTTCTCGTGCTTCACCTGATAGCGGGTCACCGGCGCGCCGTCGGGCCCGTTGACGGTGAAGCGGAAGTCGGTGGCCTTCCCCCGCTTGAGCGTCGTGGTCAGGGGGACCAGCGTGTAACCGTCCTGGGAGATCTGCAGGCCCGGGGGCGCGCTCGCCACCTCTGAGGTCTGCTCGTGAGCGTGGCCGGGCGCGGAGCCAGTGTGGTCCGCGGAGCCAGTGTGGTCCGCGGGGCCTGTGGAGTCCGCGGGGCCTGTGGGATCCGTATGGCCGTGGGCGGGGCGCGGGGTCGCGCGCGGGGGCTCACCGGAGCCCAGCGCGGTCCCCGCGCCCAGCGCCGCCACGAAGATCACGGCGAGGCCCGCGGCGTACGCGCCGAGCCGGGCCGGGGTGTTCACGAGACACCCGCCACGTCATATCCGGCCTCCCGGACGGCCGCCACGACGGCCGCGTCGTCCACGCCGCCGTCGCTCTCGACCGTCAGCAGGCCGGTGGCCAGGTCCACCTGAACGCCGGTCACGCCGGGGACCACGCCGACCTCTTCGCTGACCGAGCTGACGCAGTGGCCGCAGGTCATACCGGTGACGGTGTAGGTGCTGGTCATGCCGATCACTCCTGATAACTCGTTCCGCATCGACGGGAACACCATACCCCCCTATGGTATTTCCGCGTCAAGCCGGACCCCTGGAGAGAAGGGGCCCAGCGGGCTAGAGGAGGTAGCGGAGCCAGAGGTACGGCACGCAGAGGGCCACCGTGACGACGGTGACCACCAGGCCATATTTGGTGAACTGCCAGAAACTGATCCGCGCGCCGTTGCGCTCGGCGATGCCGAGGATGACGACGTTGGCGGAGGCCCCCACAGCGGTGGCGTTGCCGCCGAGGTCGGCGCCGAGCGCGAGCGCCCACCACAGCACGTTGTGGTCGCCGGGCACCTGCTGCGCGAGGTCGGCCACGATCGGGCTCATCGTCGCGACGTACGGGATGTTGTCCACGATCGCGGACAGTCCGGCCGAGGCCCAGAGCAGGACCATGGTGGTCACGCCGGGCCGCCCGGCCGTCGCCTCCGCCGCCGCCTGCGACACCTGGGCGATCACCCCCGTCTCGACGAGCGCGCCGACCATCACGAACAGCCCGGCGAAGAACACCAGCGTGGGCCACTCCACCTCGCGGAGCGCGTCCTCGGTGGTGATCTTGGTGACCAGCACGAGCAGCCCCGCCCCGAGCAGCGCCACGACCGACGGCTCGTAGTGCAACACCGGGTGCAGCACGAACGCCGCGATGACCACGCCGAGCACGGACAGGCTCTGCACGAGCATGACCTTGTCCTGGATGGCCGCCCGCTCGTCCAGCTGCATGATCTCGGCCGCCCGCTCGGGGTCGTACCGGAACGCCTTGCGGAACAGCAGCCGGCACATTCCGATGAAGACCGCCGTCAGCACGATCACCAGCGGGGTGAGGTGGACGAGGAAGTCGTTGAAGGTCAGCCCGGCGCGCGAGGCGATGATGATGTTCGGCGGGTCGCCGACGAGGGTCGCGGTGCCGCCGATGTTGGACGCCATCGCCTCGGCGATCAGGAACGGCGCGACCGGCAGCGCGAGCCGTTCGCAGACGAGGAACGTGACCGGCGCGATCAGCAGCACGGTCGTGACGTTGTCCAGCAGCGCCGACGCCCCGGCCGTGATCACCAACAGCAGCACCATGAGCCGGAACGGCCGTCCCCTGGCCCGTTTGGCCGCCCAGATGGCGAGATATTCGAAAACGCCGGTCTGCCGCAGCACCCCGACGATGATCATCATGCCGAGCAGCAGGAAGACGACGTTCCAGTCCACGCCGGACTCCTGCGAGAAGAACGCGGAGTCGGCCGCGGTCGCGTGGACCAGCAGCATGATCGCGGCGCCGCCCAGGGCGGCCTTGACCCGGTGGATCTTCTCGCTGGCGATGAGGACGTACGTGGCGACGAAGACGATCGCCGCCAGCCATGCGGTCACCGTCATGTGAGCCGCTTCAGCAGCGCGGAGAGCGTGACCGCGCCCAGCAGGCGGTCGCCGTCGAGCACGGCGACCAGCGGGCTGCGGGTGCGCGCCATCAGCGCGCCGATCTCCAGGAGCGTGGCGTCCGGATCGGTCACCGGAAGCTCGCGCGGCCGTTCCGGCAGCGCCTCGCGGACCGTGCGATCGCCCAGCGCGCGGACGAACGCGTCGGCGTGCGCCTCGTCGATCACCCGGGCCAGCGCGGGGTCGTCCTGGCAATAGCGGGGCACGGCCAGGCGCAGCACCTGCGTGCCCGGCAGGATCGACACCGGCACGCCGCGCTCGTCCAGCACGATCAGCCCGGGCAGCTCGCGCTCGGCCATGAGGCGGGCGGCGTCGGCCACGGGGGAGTCGAGATCCACGGTGGGGAACTGCACTACGAGATCCCGGGCACGCATGCTCTCACCTGCCTGCCACGTGTGGCTGTGCTCATGTCCACCTTCCGGTCGTCGATACGGTCCCCGGGTAGGGGGGACCCATTCGCCGACCAGACTTCCCGGCACACCCCGCATCAGGCTATCGACTGGACAGGCCGTACAAAACCCCTGAAGAGGCGCGGACGAATACCCCCTCGGCGTACGGCAGGCGTCCGAGCGACCCGGCCGGGAGCGGCACCATGCCCCTGAGCGCCTCCGGCACCATCCCCTTGGGCGCCTCCGGCACCATCCCCTTGGGCGTCTCCGGCACCATCCCCTTGGGCGCCTCCGGCGCCTCGGTCAGCAGGGCCGAGAAGGCGAGACGGCGTCCGGTGCGTCCCTGGTGCGAGACGTAGTCGTCCGATCCTGCGAACGTCACCTCTCCCACCGGGGCGAGCCGCGCCAGCGCCGCCTCCACGCTCTCGCCCGGCCGTACGACCGTGGCGGGCAGGCGGTCGGTCTCGTCGTCGGAGTGGACGAGCACCGCGCCGTCGAGCCGGGCGACCAGGCACACCGTGATCTCCTCGAACCCGGCGCGTACGGCCTCGGCCGCCAGATCGGCGGGGCGGGGGACGTCCCAGCCGTGCAGGGAGAAGAGCGGCGATCCGGAGACGACAGGGGCGGCGTCTGCAACGGCGTCGATGGCCGTGTTGTCCGCCGTGTTGTCCGCCGTGTTGTCCGCCACGGGAAGGCCCGGCGGGCGCGTGGCGTCGAGGGCCGCGTCGTGTGCCGCGTTGTTCGCTGCGGGAAGGCCCGGCGGGGGCGCGGCGTCGATGGTGGCGTCGTGTGCGGCGTTGTTCGCCGTGGGGAGGCCCGGCGGGCGCGCGGCGAGTGCCCGCCGCACGGCCTCGACGCCCGCCCGTGAGTACGGCACGGTCCGCTCGGGCAGCCGGTCGAACGGAAACCAGGCCAGCTCGGCGCACTTGTGCGGCTCGGCGTTGACCGGTGTGCCGGTGATGGAGTGCGGCATGAGGAACATCCCGATCCGTGCCGTCCCACCCGCATTGTGGTGATGCATGACGTGGACGACCTCGCAGCCGTCCACCTCGATGCCGAGCTCCTCGCGGGCCTCGCGGACGGCGGCGTCCACCACCGACTCCCCCTCCTCCAGATGCCCGGACGGCATGATCTGCCACTCGCCGTCCGCATAGCCGGTGCCCTGGCGGCGGCCGAGCAGCACCTTCTCTCCATCGGTGAGCAGCAGGTGCACGTCCACGACCGGCCGATAGCGGCCCGGGGCGTACGTCGCGGCGTCGAGCAGCTTGGGCAGGGTCGCGGCGTTCGCGGAGATGTACTCCCCCAGCTCGGGCGGGACCATGTTCAGCGTGCGCGCCTCCTCCGGGCGCACCCGCCGCACCTCGTGCAGGCCGATGTCCGGTTCGAGGAACTCCGGGCCGCTGCGGCGCGACAGGTCGAGCGACACCAGCCGGCAGGCGAAGACCGTGCTCAGGCGGCCGGGCTCGACAAGGGTGAACACGTGCAGCGCCGGCCCCGCCGTCGCGCCGAGCTCCTCGTCGAGCTCGCGGCGCAGCGCCGCCTCGGGATCGGCGTCGGTGTCCTCCACCCCGCCGCCCGGCGTGATCCAGTACGGCTCCCGCCCCGCCCGCACACGCCGGAACAGGACGATGTCGTCGCCGTCGAACAGGATGGCCCGGACGCTGTGCCGTACGGAGGTCATGCTCCGCATCTTCTCGCGGATGGTCCGGTGGCGGCCCCTGGAAGGGACCGAAATACGGTGAGGAGAGATCTCCCGCAGGGAGATGCTCCATGAGAAGGGATCCACGGGCATGACCGAAATGACCTACCGGCGGCTGGGGGACTCGGGACTCGTCGTCTCGGCTCTCGGCCTCGGCGCCAACAACTTCGGCCGCAGGATCGACATCGACGCCACGCGCGCCGTGGTCGACGCGGCGCTCGACGCCGGCGTCACGCTGATCGACACGGCCGACATCTACGGCGAGTCGGAGGCGTACCTCGGTGAGGTGCTGAAGGGGCGGCGTGACCAGGTCGTCATCGCGACCAAGTTCGGCGGCGACCTGAACGGCGCCAACGGGCCCGACTGGGGTGCGCGGGCCTCGCGGCGCTACGTCCGCCTGGCGGTCGAGCGGTCCCTGCGCCGCCTCAAGACCGACTGGATCGACCTTTACCAGCTGCACTTCCCGGACGGTTCCACGCCGATCGAGGAGACCCTGTCGGTGTTGACCGACCTGGTGCGGGAGGGCAAGGTCCGCTATGTGGGCTCGTCCAACTTCGCGTCCTGGCAGGTCACCGACGCCGACTGGATCGCCCGCACCCGCGGCTTCGAGCGTTTCGTGAGCGCGCAGAACGAATACAGCCTGCTCGACCGCGGAGTGGAGCGGGAGCTCGTCCCCGCGCTGCTGCACCACGGCATCGGCCTGCTGCCGTACTTCCCGTTGGCGAACGGCCTGCTCACCGGCAAGTACCGGCGCGGGGAGGAGCCCCCGGCGGGCACCCGCCTCCAGGGCCGGCCGGAGTATCTGACCGACGCGCGGTTCGAGGTGGTGGAGCGGCTGCAGAAGTTCGCCGAGCGGCAGGGCGTGACCCTGCTGGACGTCGCGATCGGCGGCCTGCTCGCGCAGCCGGCCGTCTCCTCGGTGATCGCGGGGGCGACCCGGCCCGAGCAGATCAAGGCCAACGTCGCGGCGGCGGCGTGGCGGCCGGACGACGCGGCGCTGAAGGAGCTCAACGAGATCGCGAGCTGATAATATGCCGTTGTGGCTATATAGCTGAGCGGGTATGTTCTAGGGCATGTCAGCGACCTTCGACGTACTCGCCGAGCCCGCCAGGCGGCGCATCCTCGACCTGCTGCTCGAACGTCCTCGCCTGGTCGGGGAGCTCACCGAGCGGCTCGGCCTCACCCAGCCCGGCACTTCCAAGCACCTCAAGGTGCTCAGGGAGGCCGGGCTGGTCCGTGTGCGCAGGGACGCCCAGCGCCGGTGGTACGAACTGTGTCCCGAGCCGCTCGCCGAGATCGACGCCTGGCTCGCGCCCTATCGGCGGCTGTGGTCGGACAGCTTCGACGCGCTGGAACGACACCTGGACGCGATGCCCGATCAGTCAGAGGAGACACCGTGAACGCGACACTCGGCATGTACGAAGGACAGGCGGCGTTGCGCATGGAGCGCAGGCTGGCCCACCCCCGGGAGAAGGTCTGGCGGGCGCTCACCGAGCCCGACCGGCTCGGCCAGTGGTTCCCGTTCAAGGTCGTCGAGATGGACCTGCGAGTCGGCGGGAAGATCGCCTTCGACGGCGGCGGCATGACGATGGACGCCGAGATCACCGAGCTCGACCCGCCCCGCCTGTTCGCCTTCCTGCAGCACGCGCCGCGGGAGATGCCGCGCGAGGGCGACAACATCCTGCGTTTCGAGCTGCTGCCCGACGAGGGCGGCTGCCTGCTCGTGTTCACCCAGGTCTTCCAGGACCGGCCCGCCGCCGCGAGCTACGCGTCCGGCTGGCAGGTCTGCCTCGACGCCATGGACGCGATCGTCGGCGGACGGCCCGCGCAGTGGCCCGCGGGGAACTTCGCCCACCTCCATGAGGCGTACGTGGAGGCGCTCGGGCTGGCGGAGGGCACGGCCGAGCGGCTGGACGAGAGCCTTGGCGACCAGGCGGGCGGCGGCTGGCGGGTGCGCTTCGAGCGCCAGCTCACCCGGCCGGTCGAGGAGGTCTGGACGGCCGCCGGCGCGCCCGCCGCGACACCGGGCGCGCCGGTGCCCGGCGGCATCGGCGAGGGGATCGTCACCGCCGTACGGGAACCCGCTGCCGGGCTTCCCGCGTACGTGGAGTCCGGCGAGCCGGGCAGGCGCGTGCGCTGGGAGCTGTCGCAGGGCACCGGGCACGGCGCCCGGCTGGTCGTCACCGAGACCGGCCTGCCCGACCCCGACGGGCCGCTGCGGGCGTGGCGGGACCGGATAGAGGCGCTGGCGCGGGGCCTGCTCGCCTGAGCCCGGCAGGCGCGGCCGTCACCGGTCGAGCATCTCGCGGCCGAGCGGCCGGCGTCCGCTGCCGACCCGCTGTGGTCATGGCCGAGTGGCCGGGTTCGTGGTCGGGTGGCTACGTTCGCGGCTGACCGGGCTGGTGGTTGCGGCCAGGTGGCTACGTTCGCGGCCGACCGGCTGATGGTCGCGGGCGAGTGGTCACCGCTTGCGGCCGGTCGGTCAACGCTTGCGGCCGACGCCGCCGACCGACCAGACCGTGTCTTTCGGTGGTCGCAGCTCGCCGGGCTCCGGTCGCCATTCGGGCACCTGGACGAGGCCGGGCTCCACCATTTCCAGGTCGCCGAACAGCGGCAGGATCTCGGCCTGGGTGGGCAGCCGCAGGCGGCCGTCGTCCTTGACCGCCCATTCGCTGGCGAACAGCAGGGCGAGCCTGTCCGTCACCTCCGGCCGGAGGTCACAGATCGCGTGGCTGATGACCATATAACTGCCGGGCGCGATCGCCTCGCGCAGCCGTGCGGTGATGGACATCGTGAGGTCGTCGTCGTTGATCGCCGCCAGCACCGAGACGAGCAGGACGCCCACGGGCTCGCCGAGGTCGACGAGCTCACGCAGCCGCGGATGGGTGAGGATCGAGCCGGGGTCGCGTACGTCGCCGCGGATCACCGCGACGCGTTCGTCGTCCTCCACCAGCGCCTGGCCGTGGCTGACCACGACCGGGTCGTTGTCCACGTAGACCACGCGGGCGTCGGGAGCGCACTCCTGTGCGATCTCGTGCACGTTGCCCTGGGTCGGCAGGCCGCAGCCGATGTCGACGAACTGGCGGATCCCGGCCGCGGCCAGGAACCGTACGGCCCTGCGCAGGAACTTCCGCCCCTCGCGGCACATCAGGGGGAGCTCCGGCGCGATCAGCAGCGCGGCTTCCGCCGCCTCGCGGTCCGCGGCGAAGTTGTCCTTCCCGCCGAGCCAGTAGTCGTAGACCCGGGCCTCGTTCGGGACGGACGGGTCGAAACCCACAGGCTCGACCGGGGGGAAACCCGGCATGATCCTCCGTTCAGGCCTGATCACCGATCTTACCGGTGCAAGACGGGCCTTGATGAGGATCCGTACGCGCCTGCGAGCGGGCCTTCTCCGGAGGTGCTTTCCGGGCGGAGTTTCCCGGCTGGAGGGTGTTGCCAGGCTGGAGGGTGCTTCCCGGCTGGAGGGATCAGCGGTAGCCGGCGGCCTCGGCCGTGAAGCCGGCCCACACGGCCTTGCCCACGGGACGCAGCCGTGCCCAGCCCCACATGCGGCTGACCCCGGCGACGACCTGCAGGCCGCGCCCGGTCTCCGCGACGTAGTCGGGCTCGCGCAGCACCGGCGCGTCGTTGCTGGGGTCGGTGACCATGCACAGCAGCGCGCGGGCCGAGCGGAACATCAACAGGCGCACCGGCAGGGGATGGATGGCCTGGTGCCGCAGGCCGTGGCGCAGCGCGTTGGTGACCAGTTCGCAGACCGCGAGCGCGGCGTCGTCGGCGACGTCATCCATGGACCAGGTCTGCAACACCCCGGCGGTGAAACGCCGCGCGGTGCGCGCGGCGAGGCTCTCACGGTGGAACTCGTGCACCGCCACTTGGGGGACACCACACGGCTCTTCGCCGCAGGTCCAGGGCCAGCGCTTGCCATCCGGAAAGACCTGCTCAAGTGTGCCCAGCCAGGGGTCCCGGGCACCGCTATCGGCTTCTGCGAGGGAAGCGCGGTCTGTCCGATAACCAGTCATTGAGAGCCTTATGAGGTTGATGTCGACCATGTGGCGGGATGACTCAGTAAGTCATACTGCTCCCATTGATGCTCCTGTGCAAGTACAGATGCACGTGCAAACGCACGAATGTCGTTGCTTGGGCTGGGATTCCGAAACGAGGCGCCCCGTGTCCATGATCTACAACGGAATGCCCTCTTCACAACTGGGACGGCAAGACTGGCGCAAGAGCCGGCACAGCAATCCGAGCGGCAACTGCGTCGAGATCGCCCTGCTGTCCGACGGGCGGGTGGCCGTACGCAACTCCCGGCACACGTGCGGACCTGCGCTGATCCTGTCTCTACAGGCCATGGCCGCATTCCTCCGCTCCGTCAAGGAGGGCGAATTCGACGACCTTCTGGACGAAGCAGAGAAATGATCTCGCCACTTGCGCGGCCCGGCGCGGCGGGTATCGTTAACGTGGCGTAAACGTCGGTGCACCTCAAAGGACCCCATATGACTGCGGCCCCTACCGAGGGTGTGCCTCACCCGCTCGACCTGGCGGCACGATCACGCCGTAGCCCCACTGTCCTGCGCATCCTGCTCGGCACCCAGCTGCGGCGGCTCCGCGAAAGCCGGCACATCCGCCTGGAGGAGGCCGGCCAGGCCATCCGCGCCTCCCACTCGAAGATCAGCCGGATGGAGCTCGGGCGGGTCGGATTCCGCCGCCGCGACGTCGCCGATCTCCTCACGCTGTACGGCGTCACCGAGGAGAGCGAGCGCGAGGCGCTGCTCTCCCTCGTCGCGCAGGCCAACGCCCACGGCTGGTGGCACAAGTACGACGACGTCCTGCCGTCCTGGTTCGAGGCGTACGTCGGCCTGGAGCAGGCCGCGAGCGCGATCCGCTGCTACGAGGTGCAGTTCGTGCCCGGGCTGCTGCAGGCCCCCGAGTACGCCGAAGCGGTCGTGCGACTCGGCCACCCCGACGCGTCGGACGAGGAGGTCGAGCGCCGCGTCCGGCTGCGGATGGACCGCCAGGAGGTGCTGGTCCGGCCGGACCCGCCCACCGTGTGGGCGGTGATCGACGAGGCCGTGCTGCGACGTCCGGTGGGCGGGTCCCGGGGGATGCGGGCCCAGATCGAGCACCTGCTCGAAATGATCACCCTTCCTCGTGTAACGCTCCAAATCATCCCGTTCAGCGCCGGCGGGCATGCCGCCGCCGGCGGGCCGTTCAGCATCCTGCGCTTCGCGGGAGTCGGCCTGCCCGACGTCGTCTATCTCGAACAGCTCACCAGCGCCATCTACCTGGAGAAGCGGGATGACGTCGACCGCTATCTCGCCGTCATGGAACGGCTGTGCATCCAGGCCAGGCCGGTGACGGACACCAAGCGGATGTTGCAGCAGCTCCTGACGGAGCTGTGACGATGCGCTAGCGTCGCTGCGCGACCCCGCTGCCGCACGCCCACAGGAAACGATGGCGCAAGCCGCACCTGGAAATACGTGTCAGGCGCCCGTGGGAGGTAAGTGGAGTGACTACCACCGTGGGCAAGCAGGAGGGCGGTGAGAACCTTGGCGGGCAGCCTGCTCAGCCTGGAGTTCGACCGAAGTTCGGTCACCAGGGTGCGGCATCTCGTCATGGTGTCGGCGCAGGAGGCCGGTCTTGAGGGCGTGGCCCTGCAGGACTTCGTGCTCGCGGTGCACGAGGCGGTCACCAACGCCGTACGGTACGGCTCGCCGCCGCGGGGAATCGCCATGTGGCGCGAGGCGGGGACGCTGGTCGCCGAGATCACCGACAAGGGCCCCGGCATACCCGACGAGGCCCTGGAACGCGAGCAGACGGTCACGCGGTTCGACTTCGGGGGACGCGGACTGTGGCTCATGAACCG
The DNA here is from genome assembly GCF_036186745.1 of Microbispora hainanensis. Taxonomy (NCBI): domain Bacteria; kingdom Bacillati; phylum Actinomycetota; class Actinomycetes; order Streptosporangiales; family Streptosporangiaceae; genus Microbispora; species Microbispora hainanensis. The sequence goes on from NZ_CP108086.1 coordinate 2,297,411, forward strand.
CCTGGCCGACCTCGTCGTGCGTACGGGAGCCGAGGGAACCACGATCCGCCTCTGCGCGGCGCTCGACTGAACGACATCCGACTTCCGCTGAGAGCGGAGCGGGGGCCGCCTGACCGAAAACGGGCCTCCTCATCTCCCCGAACATGATCCCCGCGCAGGGTTAGCACCGTTGTGAGCTGGGCACTTCTGATCTCGCCGCCCTGCCGCCAGGGTCGGACGGCAGGCATGCAGGGCGGGCCGTAATCATGATTTTGGTGCACCGGAATTTCTGGCAATCCGGGCCGGAGGCCGAAGCCTTGCTAGGCTGCAGGGAACCGTAGAACCGGGCGTTGTCTCACCCGGCAGGTGAGACCGTCGAGAAGTGGGGTCACACCGTGAAGAAGCTGCTTGTTCTCGCTCTGGTCGCCGTCGGCGGGCTTCTGGTCTGGCGCAAGGTGCAGGCCGACCGTGCCGAGCTCGACCTGTGGACCGAGGCCACCGGCAGCGAGAACTGACCACCAGGGATGGTGCTTGATCGTGGCAAGGGTACGGGAATGAGCCCCGTGAAGCTGGCCTGTCTTGACCTGGCCGGCACCACGATCGGTGACATCGACATGGTGGAACGGGCGTTCGCCGAGGCGATCGCCACGCAGGGCATCGTCCCCGGGACCAGTGCCTATGCCCGTGCCATGGTGCATGTGCACAGGTCTCGGGGATGTCCCAAGATCGAAGTCTTCCGGGGCATCTTCCCCGGCAACGAAGCCCAGGCGCAGGCCGCCAACCTGACCTTCGAGCGTTCGTACGAGGGAGCCATCGAACGGGCCGGTCTCGTGCCGCTTCCGGGGGCCGTCGAGGCCATCACGAAGCTCCGCGACGCGGGCCTGAAGATCGCCCTGATCACCGGATTCAGCCGGGCGACCCTGGGACGGGTGCTGAGCACCCTCACCTGGGTCGACATGCTGGATCTCGCGCTGTGTCCCGAAGACGCCGGACGCGGCCGTCCCTACCCCGACATGGTGCTCACCGCCATCCTGCGTTCCGGCATCGACGACGTACGGCAGGTCGCCCTGGTGGGCGACTCCGAGAGCGACATGCTGTGCGGCCGGCGCGCGGGCGCCTCGATCGTCGCCGGCGTTCTCACCGGCGTCCACAGCAAGGACCGCCTGATCGGCGGCGGCGCCACCCACATCATCGAATCCATCGCCGACTTCCCCGGGCTCGTCCTCGCCAACGAGGTCGGCGCCTCGCCCGTGGCCACCTCCTGATCGCCCGTCTCCCTCGAAGGTTTTCCCGGCGCCGGGGGCCACGCGGGCGGCACGGGCGGTATCGAGTGGCGCTCGAGTGCGGGCTGTTGCTACCGTGTATGCACCGGCGGCCTGTGGATCTGCACATTTGCGCAGTTCGCACCCGTCACGGGGCCTTAGCTCAGCTGGCAGAGCGCCTGCTTTGCAAGCAGGAAGTCAGGGGTTCGAATCCCCTAGGCTCCACCAGCCAAAACGCCGCTTCCACGATCATGGGAAGCGGCGTTCGTGCCATTAACGTGCCATTAGCTCTTGCCGGCATCGCGCTCCGCCTCGACTCGCGCGCTCAGCGCGTCGGCGATCTTCCGGTCTGCGTCGCGGGTGGCGTGCTGGTAGATCAGCGCGGCTCGGTCGCTGTCGTGACCCATCCGGGCCTTGAGGTCGGCGAGGCTCGCGCCTGACTGCGCGGCGAGTGTGTTGCCGGTGTGCCGAAGGTCGTGGAAGTGCAGCCCCTTGACGCCCATCTCCTTGAGCGCTTCCGCCCACTTGGCCTCACGCCGGAAGTTGCCACCGCGGAGGAACGCACCGCGCTTGCCGAGAAAGACGAACGCGTCGTCTCCCGTGCCGGTGAACTGGTCGAGGTGGTCGACGAGGGCCGGAACGATGGCCGAGGGGATGCTGACCGTCCGCTTGCCGGCCCGCGACTTGGGCGGAGCGAGCACCATGTCTCCCCCGTCCAGCTCGATGAGCTGTTCGCGTACGCGGACCGTGCGCGCCTCGATGTCGATGTCCGAGCGCCGCAGCGCGATGACCTCGCCCCAACGCAGGCTTGCGAAAGTGGTCAGCAGGATCAACGCGCGGAATCGCCGGTCCGCCATCCGGTCGGCCAGCTCGAAGACCTGGGCGACGGTGAGAATGGGCCGCTCCGGCGTCTGCTCGTTGTCCGCGCCCTTGATGCGGCAGGGGTTCTGGCTGATCAGCTTGTCCTCTTCGACGGCCGTCATCAGAACGGCCCGGAGGAGCCGGTACGCCTTGGCCGCCGTGGACACCGAGACGCCTTTGTCTATAAGGGCGGCTCGCCAGGAGCGGACAAGCGCTGTCGTGAGTTTGCCGACCGGCACCTCGCCGAGGCCGGGAACGATGTGCCGTTCAAGGAGCCAGGTGTAGAGCTCGACCGTCTTGGGCCGCAGGCCAGGACGTTCTTTGATCCAGGTCCGCGCGTAGTCGCCGAGCAGGACTTTGCCGCGATCGAGGTCCGTCCACTCTCCAGAGATCATCTGCGCTTCGAGCAGCGTGAGCGCACGGTCGGCGTCCGTCTTGGTTGCGTAGGTCGTGGAGCCCGTGTGGATCCGCCCATCGGGGCCGGGATAGCGAATCTGAAAGCGGCCGGAGGGAAGCTTGCGGATATTGCCGAAACGCCGGTGACCGTCTCTGTTCGCCATCAGGCCGCCCGTCCCTTCGGCGCTTTGACCGGCTCGACGAGCCCGGCCGCAATGAACGCTTCGAGGGCGGCTTCGGGAATGCGAACGCCCCGGCCGACGCGGACGAAGAAGATACGGCGTTCGGCGATCAGCCGACGAGGAAAGCGAACCGAGGTGTTCAGCCGTTCGGCCGCCTCTTCGACACGGAGAAGCCGACCTTGGGCCTCGGGGGGGAGTAGCGCGTTAGGAGAAAGCGCGTTCGTCATGCAGCCCTCCCTTCAGTTGCCGAAAAATCTCTGCCGTCTGCCTCGGCTTCGAGCCGGGCCAGGTGGTTACGCCAGCGCTGCCGTTCGTGAACCGACCGCAGGAGCCGTACGCCGATCGGGGCCAGGTCGGGGTCTCCGGGTTTGACGGGTCGCCAGATGTAGCGGTGGGGGTCGGCCGGTTCGTCGGGCAGGCCGAGGGCTTCCAGGACCCAGGTGCGTCGGTCGTGCTTGTGCTCGGTGAGGGTCTTGTTGGACCACTTGCGGGAGACCAGGACGCGGCGGCCGGCGTAGCCGAGGTGGTCCGGCTTGTGCGCCTTGCCCCTGCACCGACCGGGGGCCATCCCCGGTTTGGCGCCCTTGGGTTGGATGCCGTAGCGCAGCCAGTTCGGGCACGTGGGCGAGCACGGCTCAAAGCGCAGGGCGTCGAGCAGCCGTTCGGCATGGGCCTTGCGGCGCGGGTCGTCGGTGCCGAGCGCGTCACCGAGGGACTTGGTGAGGTACTTGGACAGGTACCGGATCAGCTGGTCGGCGTCCGGGGTCCCGGCGAGGACGCTCTGAATGTCCATCTGGTCGCCGAAGCGGAGCACGTGCAGGGGCCGGGCGTCCTCGTCGGCGTCAAGGGCGTCGAGGGCTTGGTCCCAGGTGGGCAGGACTTCCCCGGTGTCGGGGTCGAGGTAGCCGGTCCCGTCCTCCCACACCGGCAGGTGCTCACCCTCGAACCGCACGACATCCGTGGGTGGCCACCACACCTGGTGGTAGGTGGCCGCGACGATCTGCCGCAGCTCCGCCCTGGGGAGGGTGCCGCGGATCGCCATGTGCAGATGGGGCGCGAGCCGCTTTTGCGGTTCGACGGTGGCGAAGTACTGCACATCGAACCCGGCGACGCGGCGGAGGTTCTGCACGAAGCGGTCCACGAGCTTGGAGAAGTGCAGGGCGTCCCGGGCCGCCCGCGCGTAGTCGTAGGCGGCCGGATCGACAGGGACACCCTCCAGCACCCGGCCGTAGGAGGGCAGGGTGAGCGTGACGAACATCGACGGCCGGTAGGTTCTGCCGTTCGAGCCGGTGAAGTTCCGCCCGAGCGTCGTCGTGGCCATTCGCCGCCTGGGCAGATCCGGGGCGTCCTGCCGCCGCTTGGTGGACCTTGTGCGCTTGCCGGAGACTCGGCCGAGGACGTTGCCGCGCATCCCCGCCCGGTTGATCTCCTCATCCAGCTCCGCGATCGCGGCGTCCAGGTCGGTGGTGTCCCCGCCGGCCTTTACGACCTCGTCCCGCCACGCCTGAGCGTCCGCGCGCAGCTCGACAAGGTGCCGCTGGTAGTCGTCCGGGGTGTCGGGGAGGTTGACGGGTTCGTGGTCGAGGTGCCAGCCCTCCCGGCACTGCGCCCGGCGAAGCTGCCGGTTGCGTGTGGCGCACGGCGGGCACTTGCTCTCCAGCGTGGCCCCGCAGGGGACGTCGATGACCTCGACCTGTCCGGTGAGGATGTCCTGCCGCCGCAGCGGCACGGGGCGGATGCACACGCCGTACTGCTTGGCGATCTCCTCGACGACGTCCCGCGCGAGCGGTTGTGCCATACGGACGGCGCGGGGAGTGGACCGGTCGTTGAGCCGAGCGGGGGAGATCGGCTGGTCTCCCCCGGCCTGCTGGGCGTCGGTGAGGTCGATCAACTGTCCTCCTCTACGACCTCGGGGACGGTGAGGGCGGTCTGGCCGCATTCGTGGCACTCGACCAGGCCGCGCAGGGGGTCGAGCCACAAGACGTTGAGCGCGCCGCAGATGGAGCAGCGCAGTCCGTCGAGGAAGTGCGCCGGGCTGTTCATGCGGCCTCGCTTCGACCGCCGTACTCGGCGACCATCTGCCGGATGTCGGAGTCGGAGACGTAGGCGGCCCGGACTCGCACGGGATCGGGTGAGGTCTCCAGCCGGACGTAGCCGACGCCCGCGCCGAGCTCTGGAATCGGCGAGATGTGGTCGGCGAGTGCGCCCCGGTCGCGTGCGCCGTCGCCGAGGACCATGTCCACCTGTTCCGATTCATCGAGACGGAGGGCGATCTTGTCGGGGAACAGGTTGCGGATGTTCATGACCTCCTTGCGGGGGTCCTGGAGTGCAGCCATGACGCCGACGCCGACCGCCCGGCCCTGTGTCGTCAGGGTGGCCAGGGCCGCCGTGATCCGCTGACGGAGTTGCTTGTCGGACTGGTAGGCGGTCAGGAACGCAACCTCGTCGACGAGGACCAGGACGAACGGGTCATCGACGGTCGGCGTGTGGGAGCGCTGGAGGCCGGCGAACCGGTCGGCCCGCTCCTGCATCACGCACACGGCCTCATCGAGCAGGTCGGCACACTCCTTCGGATCGGCCGCGTACCGGGCGAACAAGGCGCGGCCGAAGGACAGTTCCATCCGCTTGGGGTCGAGCGCCCAGACCTGCACCAGTCCGGCCCGCATCGCCGGGAGGAGCCCGCGGATGGTCGACCACAGGTAGGAGCCCTTACCGGCCCCGGTCGCACCGGCGATCAGGATGTGGGTGCCATGGACCTTGAGCCGCAGCGGTGAGCCGTCCTCGCACCGGCCAATCTCGATCGGCCCCACCGAGGCAACCTCAGGGATGGGCACGGCGGGCAGGGGTTCGGCGAGCGGATCACGCCGGGGGAAGGTGAGCACGAGCCGCCCGGCCCGCACGACCGCCACCCGGCAGGAGGGGGAGCCGAAGCCATGAGCCAGGTGGTCGGTGCGGTCGGCCCAGTCCTTGACGGCCTGCCCGGACAGCATGCGCACGGTGACGCGGTCGGCCCAGCCGTCGCACTCCACGTGGATGAGGCGGGGCAGGTAGTCGCGGCCCTGGAGGTGACGGCCGAGCCCGGACATGATCATCACTGGTTGCCAGTGCCGCCGGTAGATCCAGAACCGGCGCCAGAAGGCCAACAGTCGCCAGCCGATCCAGCGGGCGAACGATGCCCGGTCGGCTAGCACCCAGCCGAACAACAGCGAACCGGGGATGGTGACGGCGGCGACCGCGACGGGCCCACCGTACCGGACCCAGATCACGCCGGGAACGGCGAGCACCGCAACCGCGATGGGGTGGACGATGAGGGTACGGACGAGACCGGCGACTAGGCGGCCGAGGAAGACCAGGATCGTGAGGATCGCCGGGGTCTGGACGACGGCCGGTTTGAACACGACCGCCGTGTCTGGAGTGGTGGACACGAGGTTACGGACCTCGCCACCGGGAAGGCGCTTGAGCATAAGCTGAACTCCTCTCTTGTGATGCGCAGTCAGGGAGAGACCGAGGGGCCGCCGGAAGTTGCCGCTTCCAGCGGCCCCGCTTGCGTCAGGCCGCCGTATCGGTGACCTGGGCGTGGTCGGCGTGTATGCGTTCGCAGTCGGCCAGGTACCGCGCGGCGGCGTTGAAGATCTGCCGCGCGATCTCCAGGTCTTCGGCGGTGACCGGTCCGGCTCCGGTGGTCGAGACCGTCACGTCCGCCTCGTCGGATTCCAGGACCAGGTACGGCCGCCCGGACTCGAGCACCCGAGCACGCGCCCACGTGATCGAGGCGTAGAACGAGATCCCGATGCGGGGACGCTGACCGGGGTCGATCGACATCGACACGTGGGTGTAGGGACCGTGCGTCATCACGCCACCCCCCGACCGTTGGCCAGACCGTGAAACCGCCGCTCGATCGACCGGGCGAACGAGGCCGCCTCACGGGCGAGCTGCCGGGCGAACTCGACATCGGCCGGGCTGACCTGATCACTGTCCGAGGTGGACAGCAGCACCGACGTCGAGCCGAAGTCCAGCGCCAGCACCGGAGTCCGGGCCGGGTACGGCAGGGTCTTGGCCGAGGCCCCGCACCCGGTGTTGAGGCTGATCACGGCCGAGGGCCGAACCGTCCGCCGCCCCATCACGCCGCGTCCTTCGCAGCGTTGGCGGTCTTGCCGGCCCCTGTGCGGGGAGCCCGCATCACCCGAGCCGAGATCGAGTAGGCCAGCCGCCCCGTCGCCTGATGGACGTACGGCTTGACCTCCAGCCCTTCGAACTCGGCCGGAGCGAGCGGCACGCCCGGCAGCGACGGCGGGACGACCGGCTGCACCTCCGACAGGATCTTCACGGTCACCGTCTTCTGCGCGGCCTTCAGTGAAGGATCGGCGTCCATCACCGGGACCTGCCAGACCGGTAGGCCGGTCGTCTTGTCCTTGGCCTGGGTGTCCCGCTTGGCGTCGAAGTCCTTCGCCGCGGTCACCTCGCCCACGACGTAGCAGCCGTGCGGGAACAGCAGCTCGAAGCTGATCGGGATGGGTCCTTGCAGTGCCATAGTTCACCACCTCCTTGTCCACCCCCCTAGACATTGGCGGCTGGTCCGCGACGAGAACTGTCTAGGGGGCTACGCGGAAGACGTTAGCAAGTAGAAGCATGGACTGTCTAGGGGGGTAAACGATGGAGGGTTGCGACCTTGGAGCGCCAGCTGAGGTCTTGACGCAAGGGATCACAGCGAGCGGCGCGATAGAGCTACGGTCTACTTGGCGAGTTTCAGTCGGCGTGGCGGCTAGCGAGGCGGTCGAAGAAGTCGTCGAGCATTTGGATGCTGGTTGGAGAGTCGACGAGTTCGTCACCGCCGAAGCGATAAATCTCATACCCCTTCAGGCGCAGCTCGCGGTCCTCGGCCACCATTTTGGCGTAGCGACGTGGGCTTGCCTTTCCGTCATCGTCGGCGTAGTGCTGCTTCCCATCGCATTCGATAACGACACGGACGTGGTGCGGTAAGAGTAGAAGGAAGTCCATCCGCTGCCGCCCTAGTGGCGAGGCCCCCGGCAAGTAGCGAGTGCGCGTGTACGGGTCGTAGTGAAGATAGACCTGTGGTATAAGTGCCGGGATTTCGGGACCAAGCCGGATATACCGTTGAGCGTACCTCCGAAGAATGCGACGTTCGGCGTCATTATTACCCAAAGAGCGGTCCAGCCGTCGGTACAGGCTGAGTGAGATGTCACTCGCCGCGGCACCGTTCATTCCCTCCCGATCAGCCCACCAGTCAGTCAGCTCCGCCCAGGTGAGGCCGTGTGCAGCTAGCGGACGGTCGTAGACCAGGCAACCTTTTTCATTCTGCACGATACGCAAGTCGTTATTGACCGCATCATCGAGCACAATTTTGGGCTTGGGGCCAATGGCGGCGAAGATTAAGTTCTTCATCGCGCCGCGTACGCCGGACCCTATCCGGCGCGGAGCGAAGACGGGGGCACCGCTGATCTCGTCAATCTTGACTAGTTCATAGCCGTCATGAATTAAGACGCTATTGAAGAAGGTACGCAGCTGTTCGACTTCGGACGAGTCAAGCCGTACGGCGGGGTGCAGCATCTCCGCGAGGAACGCCAGCAGCGCCTCATCGCCATCTGTCAGGCCGAAGCGCGTGTCCTCGAAGATCCAGTCGTCGGGCCAGTCGTTGTTCCACAACCGATGCTGAGCGATGTCCTGGGCTGCTGTTGCGAAGCGAGGGTCGCGGCTGGGCAATCTATCTATGTCGTAGAGCCGGGCCAGGAAATCCACATCGTCAAGCCTCCCACTCCACGGAGTCTGCAGCTGGGCGAGGCCGTCAATAAGCCGCTGGCGGGTCACATCGGTGATGTACCTGACGGTGGAGATGACGGCCTCCCGCGAGAGGGCAGATGAAATCGGGCAATGGCCTCATAGTTGTCATACCGGCCTGCAATCTCGATTATGCATGCTCTAGCCTCGATCTTTCACGTTCATCAGGTCGCTGGCTGAGCGGTTCGGCTGGAGTGTGAAATCGCGGTCGTGGTCAGCCTGGTGGCCCGGCTGTCGCGCCGGGTGGACGGGGTTCCACGGGCCCGCGGGGTGTCCTTCCTGGTCGTCGGGGCGGTTTGGTGCCGGATCAGGTCGGTGCCGGGAGTGCTTGGAGCCGGGTGATGGCGGTGACCAGTTGGCCGGCCCAGGGCCAGGACGCGGCGATGCGCAGGCGTAGGCGGCGTCCGCCGCGGACCAGGCGGGCGGCGACGGCGAACAGGCGAAGCCGCAGCCGTTTGGGCTCATAACGGCGGGCCGGCCCATCCAGGGCGAGCATCTGCATCCAAGCCAGGAGTTCGCAGGCCAGGGCGACGACCTCACACCAGATCTGATTCTGGTCGAAGTCGTGCAGCGGCAGGTTGCGCAGCCCGGTGTCCTTGGCGGCGCGGATGCGGTCTTCGCAGCGGGCGCGGCGGCGGTGGCGTAGCTCCAGGTCGGCGAGCTGACCGCGGCGGGTGTCGGTGACAAAACAGGTGAAGCGGTGCCCGTCGATGTCGGTGAAGCGCAACTGCGCGCCCGGGTGCGGGCGCTCTTTGCGCACAATCAGGCGCATGCCCTTCGGCCAGCCGTCCAGCTTCACCAGGCCGGTCAGCTCGGCCACCCACGCACCCGGCCGTACCTGCCCGCCTGAGTCGTAGGCGGGCGTCCACGCCTGCGCGGGCAGAGCCAGAATCGCGGCCTGGATTTCTTCGGTGAGGGCGAACCCGATGGAGTACGACAGCCGCCGCCCGGGCCGGGACAGCCAGGTGAGGAACTCGCGGGTGCCGCCGCCGGAATCGGCGCGGATCAGTACCTGACGGCGGCGGTGCTTGGGAAGCTGGGCCAGCGCCAGCCGGGTGGCGGTGATGTGGTCGGCGGCGGTGTTGGATCCGGCGTTGCCGGGCCGCAGCATGATCGCCAAGGGTTCCCCGCCCCCGGTCGCTCCGTGGTCGGCGAAGACCGTCATCGGGTGGAACCCGAAGGTCTTCTTCCAGGTCGGCGCGGCCTGTTGCTTGTCAGAGTGGGCGATGACGATGGTCGCGTCGATGTCGAGGGGAATCAGCTGGCCGTCGGTGCCGGGGGCGTGGGGGCCGGCCAGGGCCCAGGCCCGCTGCCGGGCGGTGGCACGGGCGGCGCGGATCGCCTTAAGCGCGCGGACGGGGTCGGCGGCCAGGCGGTCGATCACCCGGGACACGGTCGGGTCGGAGGCGATCGGGCCGAACAGCTCGGGCTGAGCGCGGAGCATCGCGATGTCGGCCAGGCAGTCCCCGCCTAACGCCAGCGTGAGGGCCAGATCGGCGATGACTTTGCCCGGGTCGTGTACCGCCCGGGACGGACGCCACCGTTCCAGCTGCGCCGATAGTTCCCTGCCCAGGCCGGTGACCCGCAACGTCTCCAGCAACAGCAGCCCACCGGCCTGCGAGACGAGTCCCGAGCCGTCGGCGGACACCACGATCTTGCGCTGCAACGCGATAGTCTTCACTTGGAAAGTGCCTTCTGAACTGGTGCGGACAGGACTCTCGACAAGCCCAATCCTCCCAGCTCAAAGGCACTTTTCTCATGTAAACGATCAAGCCCGCTCAAATTCGTCGCGAAAGCCCGAGGCTAGCGCTTCTACCGGATCACCCAAGACGCCTTCGCTTGGACAGCAGTAGGCAGCGGTTGCGTCATCGTGAGGCTTGCTTCGTGGCCAGCGCTCACCGCGAGGGTCGGACCGCTCAGCTTCACGGACCTGGCGGATCAGCTCGGCTGGTCCGTCTTGAGCTAGCGTTCCGAGCAACCGCCGCCAAGTCGTAAGGCGATAGCGGTTGACGGCGTCGGCGGCTCCGTCGGTTAGCAGGGCTGCGGCGCATATCCCGTCGGTGGGGATGGTGCCGGTGAAGGCTTGGTCGGCGGCGAGGGGGTCGGTGGAGGCGACCCAGAAGCCGCCGTCGCGGTTGCGGTATTGGCCGAGGGTTTCGACGTACTGGCGGCGGGCTTCGGCGTGCTCGGGTGTGCCGCCGGGCAGGCTGTCGAGCCGTGTGCGGTGGGGGGCGGCGACCTGTTCGAGCCGGTCGTCGCAGATCACCATCGGGTTGGGCGTGCGTGTGTCGAGGATGAGGGTGGAGTCGCCGAGGACGAGCCAGTCGAGGTGGTCGGCGGTTTGGCGGAGCATGATGACGGTGGCGGAGGGGGAGCCGCCGTGGGTCAGGTCGCAGGTGAAGTCGTGCAGTGAGGTGACGTGCTTGATGCCCTGGGCGAGGAGTTCGGGCAGGGGGCCGGCGCTTTGGGTCATCTCGGCGAGCAGGGTGGAACCGAGGGTGTGGGAGTACCAGCGCACGCTGTGCGAGCAGGCCGAGGTGATGCCTGGAGGGATGCTGGCACCGTCGAGCAGGACGACGGCGTCGGCGGTGGCGCCGATGAAGTCTTCGTTGGGCCGGTCGGGGTAGGCGGGTTCGCTGGCGAAGGCGACGCGCATCAGGTGTCCTCGTGCCGGTAGAGCGGGCTGGCCAGTTCCGCTCGCACTGGTTCCCCGGTTTGCGGGTCGTATTCGACGCCGACCACGCAGGAGAAGCGGCGGTCGCCGACCTGCCCCCACAAGGTGGCGATCTCATTGGCGAGTAGGTGGATGACGCCGAGGGAGCCGTTGGGGTGGATACCGGCGATGGCCAGGAATGACCCGTTGCCGTCCGGGCGGGGTAGGCGGCCGAGGAAGGCCGAGTCGGTCGACTGCTGCGGGTCGAGTTGGGAGCCGGACCGGTACTCGCGGCCGGTGCGCGTGTCGAGGAGCTTCCAGCCGATATCGTCGCGGTCCCAGCGGATGACCGGATCGGCGTCGTACGCAGCACGCATGGCATCCGACATGCGGGGGCCGCAGATGACGAGCAGGCCGGGCCGGTTGAGGTCGATCTGCCCGTCCACCGTGACGTTGTCGGTGGCGACGGTCAGGCCGAAGGTCCGGGCGAGGTCTTCCAGGCGCTTGCCGGCGCGCATGTCGTCCAGGGCGACCATGGAGCGGCCGGTCGCGGCGTCGTGCCGCAGAGGGGTCACCACGGTTACCGACCCAATGCCGAGGAACGCGCCCTCGGGGGCGGGGCCGGTGTGGCGGATCTGGTGGATACGCCCGCGAGACAGACCGGCCTTCTCGGCGATCTGCGCATACGACATGCCCTGGGCGTGAAGCTCTTGAATGACGCGGCGGCGGAGCCGGGCCAGTTCGGTGACTTCTTGCTGGGCGGCGTTGAGTCGTTCGGTGGCGACCCGGAGCAGCAGGTAGGGATCGTCGATCGCGGCGATTTTGTCCAGGTCGCTCGGTGGCACGGTTCCTCCTCGGTGGTGCGCACCCGAGTCTAGGGCCCTAGACGAAATGCCGTCTATCCCTCTTGACAGTACGGTTTTGGCGGGTTTGCCAGTGGTTGGGTCCACGGCCCGGATCGCCGAGCGCCGGTTGGGGACACCGCGCGGGCTCACCGCACCATTCCCGTCAACAGGGCCGCCCAGACCTCACGCGCCTGGGCGAGGGACCAGCGATGGGTCTCGCGGATCTCGGGGGCGTCCTCGTTCTGGAGGGTGCGCAGGATGAACCCTTGGCCGCCCGCCTGGCACAACTCGTAAACCATGGCCAGGCAGTCGCAGGTCCAGGCGAGCACCCGTACCCGCGCTCCGTCCGAGGGCTCGAACCATTCCAGCTTCTTGCACTCTGGCTGCCGGCGATCGGGGACGTGCGGGCTCACGCAGCTCATCACCGGGACGTCGCCTGTGCGGCGGCTGCGATGGGGTCGACCTTGAGCAGCGCCCAGACGGTACGGCCGGCCTGGTTGCCGTACACGCCCCAGTTGTCGGCCAGGTTGGCGACCAGCAGCAGGCCGCGGCCACCCTCGTCGTCGCTGGGCCGGACGAGCCGGGGAACTTCGAAGCCGCCTTCGTCGGTGACGCCGAGCCAGACCTGATCGGGCTCGGCCTGGATGCTGACGATGAACTTGCCGCCGAACCGGGCCGAGGCGGTGTGCCGGACGGCGTTGGTCGCCAGTTCGCTCACGATGAGTTCGGCCGACTCGACGACAGGCCAGACGCCGAGGGATGCGGTGATGAAGCGCCGGGCTTCGGTGACCGAGGCAGGACGGCCGAGGAAGTGCCGGGACAGGCGCCAAGGGGCCACGGGGACACGCTCCGTCGTATAGGGGGCTAGACATGCCTACGAACAGGAGCGTATGACCACGCTAGAAGCATCTCAAGGAATACAGCGCATAAATGCGTCAGTTGTTGAGCTGCTTCGCCAGCTCCCGGAAGTCCGACGCGATCTCACCCAGCAGCGCCCGCAGCTCATCCCCGTACACCGCCGTCCCCGCAAACGCCTCAAACGCCTCTTCATGAGCGCCGATCTCGGACGCCTCCGTCAGCGTGAGGTCACCGGTCAGGCTCTCCACCACGCTCACGGACCCATCGAAGATGGTGAACCCGTGCAGCGGGAAGGCCGGCGCCTCCGTCTTCCATGGCACGACCCCGAGCCGGACATGCGGCAACGTTGACACCTGGGCCAACCGGTCGAGCTGGGCCAGCATCAACGATGGAGACCCTGGCCAGGTACGCACCGCGCCCTCGGTGAGCACAAAGGCGAACCGCCGGCCATCATCAAACAGAACCGCTTGAGCATCGACTCGTGCGGCGGCGGCTTTGGCCGCATCGTCCTCATCGACATCTCGGCCGAGTGCCACCGCCAGCCGCGCATACTCCGCTGTCTGCAACAGTGCCGGGATCATCGCCGAGGAGAAGACCGCTATCCACTTCGACGAACGCACCCGCGCAGCGTCCGCTGCTTCCCGGCCAGCCAACCCACCCTTCAGCCGGGACACCTCATCACGCAGTCGCACGAGCAGCATGTCCAACTCGCGCCGCGCGTCCTGGTCGAGGTCAAGAGCTGCGGACACCCGATCAACCGTCTCCGGAGTCGGTAACAGCCGCCCCGTCTCCATCCGCGAGATCGTCGGCTGCGCCACCCCGGCCCGCAGCGCTAAGTCCTTACCCGTCAGCCCCGCATTCTTACGAAGCCGCCGCAGTAGCTCACCCAGCTCCCGAAGCCGGTCTCTCCGGTCCTCCATGCTTAGCGTTCTATCATGCAGGGATGGTGCCCCTCGTGATCGATCCTGCTGATGAGTGCCGAGATCACGGATAGTCCATATTCGTGTGCAAATCCACCAAATACGAAGTGCGATCAAGCAGTTCATCGAAAGAGTCACCATCGATCGCCGAACGTACCTCGTTGTAAAATTCGTCATCGTAGCGCACATCCAGTCCGGCCGCGGCCCACTGCATGCCGTGATATGCGGGACCGGTCTCAAGCCATGCGTCGAAAGAATCGAATAGCTCGCAGATCTGGCGATAGTCTGACGCAGCTATTGGCACAAAATCGAAATGAGGGCTTTCGCGAATGTCGCTCAACATGGCAGGAAGCCAGCCAATGCTCGGTATGTAGAACCCGATGGCCCCCTTTGATTTGTCGAATCCCCCGTGTGCATATGTATTGCGATACTCCTCCGAAATTTCATTCAGCTTGTCATGGAAGTTCTTAGCGTCCTTGTTTGAAGTGATATCGAACACGGTCTTGAACTTCTTGGACCACCGATCTCCCATGAAAGTTAGAAAATCTTCCCCGATTACTGCTCTGTCTGTGAATGGTGCAATCAGGACAAGTATGTGCTCCAGTAGGCTGAAGTAGGATGAGACCATTGCTACGGTGTTGTAGAACGCCTCTGTCTCATGTTCGAAGATGTAGTTCGCTCTTTGTCGCCGCCCGTTGCCCTCATATGCAAGGCTCGCACCCTCTCGAAAGTATTCATATGAATCGCGGAGTCGATATCTCTGATTGCGAACGATCACGCGGCCCTGTTGTAACTCCGACATCGCCATCGGTCGTAGAACATCGCGCTCTAGTACCCGTTGCGCCTTTGCCAATCGTCCCACTATCTTCTGAGTGATTTGGGCGGCAATCTCTGTATCTGGCGCTATGGCTCTGTCTATGTAGAGACGAAGACCAAATTTCTCTGAAGAAAGGACGCAGCGAGCTCCTTCGAAAGCGAAGGGAAATGCCCATGCGACTTTTTCCGCGCGACCGTAATTCTCGCACCCAAGGGCCTGTAGTATCAAATAGATTAGACCTGGGACTGGTAGAATCTCTCTTGAGACGCTTACGCGAAATTCGGATGTGGATTCTTTCTTGATGGTTTCAGGAGTGGCGATATCGAAATCTCTGAGGACTTGTCTCATTCTTCTCAAAGCCTGCGGACTGATCTGCAGAGTTTCTGGGCGCATCCAACTACTCCTGTAAACACTTTGCTGCTAGCTCTCAACGGGATTTGATGGTAGATCCGGTTGTCTAGTCCCACGACATGATTGACAGTTCTGTCCCACCACATGCTTGACGGGTGCCCTAGGAAACATGACCGGCCTTGCGGGGCCGGGCCGCTTTGACGCTGCGGACGGGTTGAGTGGTGGTGCGGCGGACCACGCGGGTGTCGTCGGGCAGTTCGATCGTCAGCGTGGTGTCGCTGACGTGCACGGTCACGATGGCGCGGGCGTGGATGCGGACGAGGGCGACCTTCTGCCCGACGACCATGATGACCCCGCTGTTGCTGGCCACCCGCTGCACGGTGACCGGCTCGGCCGAGGGCCTCGGTGGCGGCCCGGCCGGGCGGGCGTCGCGCAGGTGCCGCACCCGGTCCCAGCTGATCGGGTTGGGCCGGGTACGGAGCAGCTCGCGGGTGTCGGGGTCGAAGAACATCAAGGTGTGTTCCTCGATCCGGACGGTCACCCGCCGGCCGTTGAGGATCTCGGCGGCCAGCACGACGCGTCCGGCCAGGCTGACCGTGCCCGAGCGGCTGACGGTCCGATCCACCTCCACAGCGGTTCCCGGCTCGGCCGGCGGCAGCGGCGCCGACCCGGCCGCGCGTCCCCCGGCTGCGGCGAGCTTGGCCAGGTCGGCATTCGACAGGTGCGAGCGGAAGCTCTTGATCCGCACCCCGGCAACCAGCAGGTGGATGACGTCGGTGTCGGCCCAGAACGTCACCATCACCCCGGCCCGGTCGGGGCCGAGCCAGAACTGGCGTCCCGCCACGAACATGTTGCCGCTGGCGGGGACGACGCGGTCGAACTCCACCGGCCCGCCCGACCACGCCCTGACCGGCTCCTGGTCGGCGATCGCAGGCGCGTCTCGCCGATCGGGGACGTGCGTCGGCGCGGGAACCTCCGGTGCTGGTGCTGGTGCTGGTGCTGGCTGCGGCGGGGCGGCCTGGCCGTCGATCGCCTTGAGCGCGCCGGGCAGCCGCAGCGGCAACAGCTCCTCGCGGGGGTCGGCCGTGGGCGTGAACCGCTCGGCCGGGCAGGCCATGCCGATCGCCTGATGCGGTCGCCGGGTGTTGTACTCGGCTACCCAAGCGTCCACCGCGGCCTGCGCCGCCGCCAGGTCCTCGAACGGCACGGCGTCGTCCAGCAGCTCGCGGCGCAGCGTCTGGTGGAACCGCTCGACCTTCCCCGTCGTGGTCGGCGAGCGCGGCTGAGTCAGCCGATGCGCGATCCCGTTGTCCCGGCAGATCCGGTCGAACAGCACCTCCCCGCCCTTGCCGAACCGATCGGTGAACTGCTTGCCATTGTCCGTCAACACCTCCTCCGGCACCCCGAACCTCTGCAGCGCCTGGGCGAAGGCCAGGCACACCGCCCGCCCGGTCGGACGAGCCACCACAGATGCGATCACGCAGTAACGCGAATGGTCGTCAACCCCGGTGACGACCTTCGCCTCGGTGCCGTCGGCCAGGAACACCCCGCCGACGATGTCCATCTGCCACAGCTGCATCGGCGCAGGGCGCTCCCACCGCAGGTAGTCCTCCCGGCGCTTGCGCCGCTGCCGAGGACTCACCAGGCCATGGCGCACCAGCGCCCGATACACCGCCATCCGCGACGGCACCGGATCCACCCCCAGGCGCTTTGCCTCGTGCACCAGCCGGACAGGACCCCACCGCGGATGCTCACGCCGCAGCTCACACACCACCGCCTCCACCTCCGGCGATAACTGCGACGGTGACGTCTTCGGACGGCGGGAACGGTCGACCAACCCCGACAAACCCGAATCCCGATAGCGGCGCAGCCAGGAATGCATCGTCTGCCGCGACACCCCGACCTGAGCGGCGGTCTCGCTCACACTCGCTCCGGCGAGGACCGCCAAAACCGCCCGATAACGCTGTTCGACAACGGACAAATCGACCAGGGCCAATCCCGGCCTCCTGACGCGCGCCACCCGCAAACGACGCACGAAAGATCGACCGAAAACGGCACCTGTCAAACATGTCCTGGGACTGATGTGTCAAGCATGTCGCGGGACAGGACAGATGGTAGATCCGGTGCATTGCCGAATCGCTCTTTTAGAGATCAAGGGCGGCGCTCCGCGCCGCCTCGCGGCCCGTCATCCGCTCGGCGGTCGGGCTTGCGGCCTGGGGGCCGGTCCCGACCGCCGACGGCCTGGGACCGCGCGGGAGGATTGCACCCACATCATGTGCACCGTATAGCCGCATCAGGCCGCTGCTAGCAGCATGTTTTCAAGACGCTGGAGTCTGGTTCTGTTGCGGCGACTCCTCCGCTACTCACACTTCCCTATGGCATCCGAAAGCGACCCAATTTTCGCCATTCCCGCAAGAACTCGTCATAGAGCTTATGCGCATCTTTGCGACTAACACCCCGCGCCATAATCGTCTTTATGATGCTCTTCTTCAGGAGCTTGCTCCAGATTTCCTGAAATCCTGTGTCTGGTATCTCGATTAGGATTCGGGTTGCATCCAGGCTACCGATATATCGGTCACCGGGCTTGCCGGCTTGAAGATACAGCGAACGCGCACTCAATATCTGATCAACGACGCCACCTCGATGCTCTATGCTAAATCTCACCACAACAACAACTTCAACTGGTCTAACGAACTTTAAGACTAGTCCAACGTGATCATATGGCAGCTTCGCCCAGTTGACCAGCACTTCTCCTTCGCTCAAATAATGGTGAACTCGGATGGCCTCTTCAACATCGGGCCTACGGCGCGTATCTAGAATTATCAAGGGAATTAGGCGGCCGTGACCAACGCCCCCGGTGGCGATCGCAGCGTCAGAGATTACGTCTAACGGGGCAGGCAGTCGTTCACGCATCGTCATCAACTCCGCCAGTCTATGTCGATTCTTTCCTATTAACCAGTATTGGAGCGATATCAACAATCGCACCGACGCTGTCTTCTAGTTTTAATGTTAAATCTTCGACATTGCACTCCTTCAGCAACCCTATAGGGACAGTGAATCCGAGGGCGCCCGAAACGGCCTCGCGCGCGCCTAGCGGTACAGGAAGGTTTAAGAGGGATTCACCTGGCTCATTTTTAGCGAGGACTAAGCGGTTATCCTGTGGTATTTTAACTACATGATTGGAGCCGTCGTTCCTGGAGTATCCAATCCATAATTCGGCTCTAACCAAAGCGTTATCCATGTCGGATGGATTGCGTACAATCAACGGAAAGATGTATCGGTGCGAATCATCTGCGGCTTCATAATATGACCGCCCTAGGTTGCCAATTAGGCTAATACTTCTACGCGCCTCTTGCTTTCGTGTCAAACGAAACTGTCTTTTTGCGGTCCTAGCACTAGAGATCGCGTAAATTGCCGCCACCCATGCCGCGGCAGCAGATGCAAATGAAAAGACCGCCTCGGGAGACGTAACCCACGTAGGGAGTGAGATGCCGCTCATTTCCTAATGTCTCTCCAAATACTATGCGCCCGACAGGCGTCAGGAACGACCGTCCCTGATCCGGGTTCAATAGTCAAGACGTGCATACCCGTCTCTTGAGAGTGGCTCCTGCGAACGCGAATGCAGTCCGGTGATCGCTTGTCCTCCTCGCTGCCCTAGGCTCCCGGCCGTGCCCGCCGAGTCAAGGGCGCCTTCGGCGTCGCTTCGCGATCAGCTTCGCTGACCCTTGACACAGCGGTCCCGTCCTGGGGATCGGCAGCTACGAGGAGGACGGGGGCAGAACAGGAGGCGGGCCGCGCCGGCAACGGTCCGGGGTAGGTCGCGGGCGTGATCTCCGGGCCATTAGCGGGCCATTAAGGGCGGTCAACAGGGGGTACTCACGGTCACTCACGGGCCGCCTCTCGCCCAGGTCGGGGCCGTTGTCCTTGGTGAGCGGGCCGATTTGCAAGCAGGAAGTCAGGGGTTCGAATCCCCTAGGCTCCACCAGCCAAAACGCCGCTTCCACGATCACGGGAAGCGGCGTTCGTGCCATTAACGGGCCATCAGCTCTCAGCACTGCTCTCCTTCTTGCCGTTGGCCGCCTTCCGGTCGGTCTCTACCCGGGCGCTCAGTGCGTCAGCGATTCTCTGGTCGGCTTGCGCTTGTCGGCCTCGAAGTCCTGTGGAATCCGCTTTCCCGGATGAGCCTGTGGCTCAGTTGGCTCGTGATTTTGATGGCATGGCTGGGCGATCAGTGGGCGAGTTGGTGGAGCCAGTCGCGGAGGAGGGCGGTTTCGGTCGGGCGGAGCGGGAGGGGGGCCCCGTCCGCGGCGGTGAGGGCGGCATCGAGGGCGAGGGCGCGGGAGGCGAGGCCGGGGTCGGTGGCCGGGGGCGGGTCGGTGGTGAGGGAGTCGATGAGGGTGTCGCGCATTCTCGTGGAGATCTCCGGGTCGCGGTCCTCGGCAGGCACGCAGATCAGCGACAGGGTGGCGCCCGTGACGGCGGCCAGCAAGAGGCGGGCGGCGAGGGCGGGGGGGATCCGGAGGCGGCCGGCGGTGGCGGCGCGGTCGAGGAACTTCAGTAGGAGGTCGTGGGCCCTGTCGGCGGCGGGTGGGCGGCGGCCGGGCCGGTCGGTGCCGTACATCAGCAGGTAGAAGGCGGGGTGGCGCAGGCCGAAGTCGACGTGGATGTCCCAGCCGCGGCGCATGTCGTCGACCGGGTCATCGGTGTGCGCCAGGGTGCGCTTCTCGGCCAGGTAGAGCTCGAAGGCGTGGATGGCCAAGGCCGCGAGGAGGCCGTCCTTGTCGCCGAAGAGCTGGTAGAGGGATGCGGCGCGGATGCCGGCCGCCGCGGCGACCGAGCGGGTGGAGACCGCCTGGGCGCCCTCCCGTTCCAGGATGTCGGCCGCTACCTCGAGGATGTGCCGCCGGGTACGGGTCTTCGCATCGTCCACGGTTGCAATGCTACGGCATTTCGCGTATCACTGAAACGAACAGTGATACGCGGATCGGCGTGGCAGTGATACATCGAGGGGGAAGCCAGTGGATCGTGTCGGATACGGCGCCATGCAGCTCGCCGGACCGAACGTGTGGGGGCCGCCGGTCGACCCCGGGTCGGCGCGGCGGGTGCTGCGCCTGGCGGTCGAGCTGGGAGTCACGTTCTTCGACACCGCGAACGCCTACGGGCCGCGTACGGTGAACCGGCTGATCGGGGAGGCGCTGCGGCCGTTCCCGGAGGGGGTGATCGTCGGCAACAAGGTCGGCGCCGGGCGCGGCCCAGGCGGGTCGTGGATCATCACCGACCACCCGGACACGGTCCGCCGGCAGGTCCACGAGGCGCTGACCGACCTGGGTACGGAGGTGAGCGAGCTGACGTACCTGCGGCTCGGCGGCGACACTCCTGGTGCGCAGAGCGAGGAGAGCGACGTGCCGCTGGAGGACTCGCTCGGCGTGCTCGTCGAACTGCGCGACCAGGGGCTCATCCGCCGCATCGGTCTGTCCGGCGCGACGCCGCAGATGCTGGCTCGCGCGCAGAAGATGACGCCGATCGCGGCCGTGCAGAACCGCTTCAACCTGCTCGACCGCAGCGGTGTCCAGGTCCTCGCCGACTGCGAGGCGCAGGGCATCATGTTCGTTCCCTACTTCCCGCTGGCCTCTGGGCGGCTCACCAGCTACGACGCGCTGACCGGCCCCGCGGAGCGCCTCGGCGCGACGCTGGCCCAGGTAGCGCTGGCCTGGCTGCTACGCCGTTCCCCTGCCATGGTCGTCATCCCCGGCACGACCAACCCCGATCACCTGCGCACCAACATCGCCGCGGCCGAGGTCGCCGAGAACCTGACCGACGCCGAGGTAGCCCGCCTGACCGGCCTCGTCGACGAGTCGAAGGCCGTCCTCGACCAGCCACACCAGTCCACGCTCGACGCGCTCAGGTCCGCGGCGGAGAGCCACCGCTGAACAACAGCTCGACGGCGGCGGCCACCTCGCCGGCTGGCCGCCGCCCGTCGAGCTCCACCGAGGCATCCCGCCCGAGCAGCGGCCCGACCTCGCAGACGTGACGTCAGAACATCACTTCTGATTGATCGCCTTCGGCGCCAGGCCGAACCTGGGTACGTCCCTCCTCGGCACACAGCCTGAGAACTGCTAGGCAGGCGTGCGTGTCGATCCGGGTGAGATCGCGGACTCATCGCGGTCAATGTGATCAGCATGGTAGAGAGCCTGTGCCAGCAAGCGTCGGACGTGTTCGTCAGCGGCGGTGTAGTAGACGAAGGTCCCTTCGCGCCGGCCCTTGACCAATCCGGCGAGGCGAAGCTTGGCCAAGTGCTGGCTGACTGCCGTGGGGGCGGCCTGGGCGAGTTCGGCCAGGCAGGCCACGGACGACTCCCCTTGCAGCAACGCCCACATGATTTTTATCCGCGTCGGGTCGGACAGCAGTCGGAACGACTCGGCGGCCAGCTGCACCTGTTCCTCGTTCGGCATGTCGAAGTCGGGCAGCGAGGTGTGCATGCCGCCAGCATAACCCGAAAGGCCACTTGCTTGCGTATCTGCATAAGTGCGCATATACGATGACACAATGACTGTGGACCTGGAAACCTCCCCGCAGCCTGACGCCACGTCAGCACTGCCTGATCGGCTGCCTTTCCGTCGCTCCAGCACCTGGGCGCTGCCTGAGGTGCGTTGGGCGCTGGCGGCAACGGCGCTGTTCGCAGCGGGTGGTATCTGCCAACTCGGCGGAGCGCCATCGTGGCTGTGGTGGAGCCTCTACCTGGCCTGCTACGCCGCTGGAGGATGGGAGCCCGGCCTGGCAGGGCTCAAGGCGCTACGTAACAGAACATTGGATGTCGATCTGCTGATGGTGGCTGCGGCGATCGGCGCCGCCGCGATCGGGCAGGTCTTCGACGGCGCACTGTTGATCGTCATCTTTGCCACCTCCGGAGCGTTGGAAGCGGTGGCCACCAAGCGCACCTCCGACTCTGTCCGAGGGTTGCTCGACCTGACGCCCGACCGGGCGACGCGCGTGACCGATTCCGGTGACGAACACATCGTTGAGGCCGTCGCGCTGGCCGTTGGCGACATCATCGTGGTGCGGCCTGGAGAGCGGATCAGCGCTGACGGCGAAGTGGTCGCCGGTGCCGGCGACGTCGACCAGGCGTCCATCACCGGGGAGAGCCTGCCCGTCGACAAGCAGCCGGGCGACGAGGTCTTCGCGGGAACCCTGAACGGCACCGGCGTTTTGCGCGTACGGGTGACCCGACCAGCGAGCGAGACGGTAATCGCCCGGATTGTCGCCATGGTGGAGCAGGCCAGCGCCACCAGGGCCCGTACTCAATTGCTCATCGAGAAGGTCGAGCAGCGATATTCCCTGGTCATGGTCATCGCCACCATCGCCTTGTTCGCGCTGCCGCTGCTGTGGGGCGTGGCTGTGCAGGACAGTTTGCTCCGCGCGATGACCTTCATGATCGTCGCATCGCCGTGCGCGGTCGTGCTCGCCACCATGCCCCCGCTCTTGGCCGCCATCGCCACCGCCGGCCGTCATGGAGTGCTGGTCAAGTCCGCTGTGGTGATGGAACACCTCGCCTCCATCACTCGGGTCGCCTTCGACAAGACCGGCACCCTCACCGAGGGCCGCCCCCACATCGCCCAGATCCGCCCTCTGCCCGGCACCAGCATGAGCCGTGATGACCTGCTCACGCTGGCCGCATCAGCCGAGGCGGGCTCGGAGCATCCGCTGGGCCGCGCGATCGTGCAAGCCGCCCGTCACGCCAACCTGACCTGGCCTACCGCCGAAACATTCGAATCGCTACCCGGACGTGGTGTCCGTGCCCAGGTGAACGGACATTCAGTGGAGATCGGCAGCCCCGTACGCCTCCCCGACCGCTCAGGCGCGGCGCACGCGGTAGTGACCGAACTGGAGGACAGCGGCCACAGTGCCGTGCTGATGCACCTGGACAGTCAGCCGGTCGCCGTCTTGGCTCTGGCCGACCGTATTCGAGCCGGCGCCGCGGATGTGATCGCCCGCCTGAACGCCATGACCGATTCCCCACCAGTCCTGTTGACCGGTGACAACCCTCATGCCGCAAATCGGCTGGCCGGCTTGGTCGGCATCAGGGACGTACGTGCCGGACTACTGCCCGAACAGAAAGTGGAGGAAGTACGCCGGCTGGAGAACGGAGAGGCACGGGTGGCGCTGGTCGGCGACGGCGTGAACGACGTCCCCGCGCTGGCATCCGCACACGTGGGCATCGCCATGGGCCGTCACGGGTCCGACCTCGCGCTCGACACGGCCGACGCGGTCATCACCCGTGATGACCTCGGCACCATACCCGCTGTAATAGCTCTGGCCCGACGCGCCCGCCGTCTGGTCGTCGCCAACCTCGTCGTTGCCGCGACATTCATCGCCGTTCTGGTCGCCTGGGACCTGATCGGCGAGCTGCCCCTCCCACTCGGCGTGGCCGGTCACGAGGGCTCCACGGTAATCGTCGGTCTCAACGGCCTGCGCCTGCTGCGCGACGCGGCCTGGCGACGAGCATCCGCCGCCCCTTCGACCCAAGGCGAAGGTCTTGGGCCGAGTGAACGCATTGAGGTCGTGACGTGAGCCCGCTGGACATCGACCACTCCGAAAACCGTTGGACACGGTCCGGGGCGCTCCGCAATCATCCGCGCTGTGACAGATGAGCCCGAACGCCGGCCACCAGCCCGTACGGACCTGAGGTCAGTGAGATTTGTCGATCTGACGAGCACGGCCATGGCCGCCTTGCTGGAGGACGACCTTGCCCGGGCCAGTGCCGAGGCAGGAGTCGAGCTCACGGACTACTTCCTCACCGATCAGGCAAAGTGGGTCTGGCGGTATCGGGTCAATCAGCTGGCCACGGACCCGGGTAGCGCGGGGTGGCTCACCCGAGCCGTAGTGGCCGAGCCCGAGGGCGTCGTGGTGGGGTATGCCGGGTTCCATGGGCCGCCGGATGAGACGGGCATGGTGGAGATCGGTTATTCGGTGGCTCCCGGCTACCGCCGTCAGGGGTACGCCAGGACGATGTTGACCGAGTTGATGCGTCGGGCCGTAGCCGAATCCGGAGTGAGAACCGCGCGGGTGACGATCAGCCCCGAGAACACCGCGTCCCTGGCCACTATCTCCGGATTCGGCTTCGTCGAGGTCGGAGAGCAGTGGGACGAGGTGGACGGCCTCGAGCTCATATTCGAAGTCCCTGTCTGAATGAGCTGCTGCCAGAAAGCGAGGTCGCGAGCCTGATCGCCGGGCCATTAGCGGCCATGAAGGGGCGGTCAGCAGCGGGCACTCGTGGACTGTTTCTCGCCCAGGTCGGGGCCGTTGTCCGCCGTAGCCCGGCGGCTCAATCGACCAGGCGGTGTTCCCACGCCCAGGCCGCGATCTCCACCCGGTTGCGGGCGCCCAGCTTCATGTGCACGCTGCCCAGATGCGTCTTGACGGTGCCGACGGCGATGAACAGATGCTCGGCGATTTCCGCGTTGGTCAGGCCTCGGGCGATCAACTTCACCACGTCGAGTTCCCGCGGCGACAGGCCCGCGTCGTCGTGCGCCCGGGCCGGGGGGCTGAGATGCTTCAGCAGCCGCACCGTGATCGACGGGCTGATCATGGCATCGCCCGACACCGCCGCCCGGACCGCCTCCACCAGTAGTGCCGGCCCCGAGTCCTTGAGCAGGAACCCGCACGCGCCGGTGCTCAGTGCCGTGTGCACGTATTCGTCGAGATCGAAGGTGGTCACCACGACCACTTTGATCGGGTCGGCGACATCCTTGCCCGCCAGCAGCCGGAGCGCCTCCAGGCCGTCCATCCGGGGCATCCGGATGTCCAGCAGCACCACATCGGGCCGGAGCCGCCGGGCCAGGTCGACCGCGGCCACGCCGTCCGCCGCCTCGCCCACCACTTCCATGTCCGGCTGGCTGTCGATGATCATGCTGAAGCCGGTCCGGACCATGGCCTGATCGTCGGCGATCACTACTCGAATCACCGCGCCGCCTCGTGTTCGAGCGGCAGCTCCGCGTCGACCACCCAGCCACCCCCGGCACCGGGCCCGGCGGAGAACCGTCCGCCGAGGGCATGGACCCGCTCGGTGAGGCCCATGAGACCGTACCGGTGCTGTCGCCGGGGCCCGGCGGCGCGCGGGGTGGCGCCATCATCCGTCACCCGGACGAAAAGGGACTCCGGGCCGCGGGAGATCTGCACGTCGATCGATCGGGCGCCGGCCGCGTGTCTGCGGGTGTTCGTCAACGCCTCCATCACCACCCGGTAGGCCGTCGTGGAGACCTCGACGGGAATCCCGTCCAGATCTCCGTCAACGTTCAGGTGGGCCACCGGCGCACCTGAACCGTTGAAGCCCGCCAGCAACGGGTTGAGCTCCGTGAGCCCGGCCAGCGGCGTCAACGGCGCGTCCGGTGCGGCGTGCGGGTCGCGCAGCACGCCCACCATCCGCCGCATCGAGTTCATCGTCTCCGCGCCGGCCTGCTCGATCTGTTCCAGGGCGAGGATCACCCGCTGCGGATCCTGCTCGGCGATGAACCGCGCGCCCTGTGCCTGAACCACGATTCCCGTGACGTGGTGGGCGATGAAGTCATGCAGTTCCCGGGCGAACTCGGCGCGCTGCTCGGCCCGCATCGTGACGAGAACCTGCTCCCGCCCACGGTCCAGGAACCGCAGGTAGGCCCCACCCGCGCTCGCGCCGGCCACGCCGAGGGCGACGAGGAGCGCGGCTATGACGTACTGGTCGTCGGCGACACCGCGCAACGGCAGCAGGACCCCGGCCAGCCCAAGGGCCAGAACCGCGGCGACCGACGACCTGGGCGCCCCCCGGCGCGCCACCACGTAAATGCTCGCGAGCAGGCCGCACGTCTCGGCGAAGCCCCACGCGCCCGCCGGGCCGAACCCGGCCCTCAGCGTGGCGACGGTGCCGGCGATCGACGCGGCGGCGAGCAGCAGAGCCAGCGACGGCAGGCGCCGGGAGTTCTGCGGGTGTTCGGGGAGCCAGACGCCTACGGTGGCCACGGCCAGCCCCACCCGCGCCAGGGACAGCACAAGGCCGACAGGGGAGAGCTGGAGCATGCCGTAGCGCAGGTCGATGATCCCGAGCAACGCCATCACGATCAGCCCGGCCACCTGGCCCAGGCGTAACCACAAGCGTCGGATCTGCGGCATCGTCATCGTGACCAGCGTAGTCAGAGTGCGGGATGCCGAAATCGGCCGAAAGGTAGAGCCGGTGCCGGGCAGATCCCTGCCCTGAGGCCGATGCGCCGTCCCGTGCCCGGCAGCGAAGCTTTTCCAGAGCCGACAGCCGCCTTCAAGAGGCCCCCGGTCCGCTCAGCGGGACCTCCCACTCCCACGCGCCCTGGCCCTGACAGGCCGCTGCCCCCCGAAGCAGGAAACCCGGCCGGAAACCGAATCAGCCGCCCGGGGGCTCCCGCGCGCCCTTCCTCACGCTGACCAAGGAGAATCGTGACGACCGTTCGGATTCACGACGGGAACGCCCGGACCACGCCCGGTGCCGACGCGACCCGGCAACGGGCACAGTGGGCGGACGTCGCCAAGGGCGCCTGCATCATCCTCGTGGTGTTGTGGCATGTCATCGTCAAGGACTATCTGCAGATCAGATGGCATGCCGGCTCTCCCGTCCCCAGTGCCTGGGGAACACTGGGCGAGCAGCTTCTGCCGCTTCGGATGCCGCTGTTCTTCACCATCTCAGGGGTTTTCGCGGCGAACGCCGTAAACCGCCCGTGGCGGGTGCTGGGCAGATCCCGCGTCGCCAAATTCCTGTACTTGTACGCCGTCTGGCTGCTCATCCACACCGTGATCCTGGCCGCGGTCCCGGATTTCGACACCGCCCACGCCGATTCCGTGCTCGGGCTGGTGGAACAGCTGACCATCACCCCGTCCAACCTCTGGTACCTGTACGCCCTCGCGCTCTATTTCGCGTTCGCCAGGGCCGTACGGTGGGCGCCGCGGCCGGTGATCTTCGCGGCCGCCGCGGCCCTGTCCGTCATCACGGCCGCCGGCGTGCTCGCCACCCCGGGCGACCGTGGCGGTGTCTACCAGAACCTGGTGTTCTTCCTCGGCGGTCTGTACTTCAAGCCGTACGTCGAACGGTGGGCGACGACCGCCACGAACCGCCGCCTGGCCCTGACCCTCGTGGCGTACGCCGCGGCGCTGACGGTCATGGCCGTGACCGGCGGTCAGCGGTGGGTGGGGGTGTGGCCGGCGGTGTCCGTCGCGGCGGTGGCCTTCGGCGTGACCGCCGCCGCGCGAGTGGGCAGGTGGCGCCCGGTGGGGGACGCGCTCGCCGCCCTCGGACGACGAACGCTGCCGATCTACGTCATCCACATGCCGCTGCTCGCCCTGCTGCACGGGTTCCTCGTCGGTCCGATGTCCGGGCTGGGTGGCATCGGACAGGCGCTTATGGTGGCGGAGTATCCGATTCTGCTGACCGCCGCGGTGATCGGCCTGAGCCTGGCGATCCACCGCGGGCTGCTCGCAGTGCGCGCGACGTGGCTGTTCGAAGTTCCCCGACGGCGGCGACAGGCCGCACCGCGGCGGACCTGAGCGCTTCACCCGTGGAGCGCTCGACGAAACCGCGTCCGGGGGCGTCGGCGGCTACGAAGAGGACGGGGTGGAACAGGGAGCGCCCGTGCTCGCCGACAGGTCTGGCCGCTGCTTCGCCGAGGGACGATGGGCGGCCATCCAGCCTGTCGCGAAGTCGACCAGAGCACGCTGGGACATCAAGCGTGCCGTCGCGCAGCCGACCTTGCCGGACATGGCCGCGCCCGTGGCCTCGAAATCGGTGCCGAGCCGCTCGAAGTCGTCCGTATCGGGCACCACGTCGATCCAGGTGATCCACTGGCTTGCCCCGTCGGGCTGCCGGACAGAGGCGCCGGTGATGGCGCGTGGCGGTGATGCCTGCCGCCACTCGGCCAGATGGAGCGACGTGTTCGAGCCGTGCTCGCACCCCAGCAGCAGCACCTTCCCATCCAGCCGGTACACCGCGCCGAGCGGTGAGCGCTCCCCCAGCGCGTCGTCGAGTCGGTGCCCGTCGACGATGTCCGCCGCGTGCGTGCCAAGCGCGGCGAACGAGACGTGTGGATGATCGCTGCGCAGGGCGCCGGGCCAGGTGCGGACCGTCTCGGCGATGACGCCCATCCACTGACTCGGTGTACGCAACGGGTCGAAGCCGGGCGCCTGTTCGCGGATCACCGGCCACCACTCCACAGGGACGGGCGGATGCCGCCAGCCGGCCGGATCGGTGTTCGCAGGCGTGTGGGTCGGCACGACGAGGGTGCCGTCCGGGCCGAGCACGTCGAGCAACGCCTGCACGACGGTCTGGGGGCCGCCGGCGACAAAGCCGATGCTTCTCATCGACGAGTGCAGGAGCACGACGTCGCCCGCGGTCACGCCGAGCGCGTGCAGGTCCGCCGCAAGAGACCGAGCCGTGTGGGGCAGGGGCTGATCCATTCGGCGGAGTGTAGCCGGGGCGCGCCCGCAGGCCCGCCGCCCGTCGCGGGGCCGTCCTCTCTAACACTGCACGCGCTGCCTGCGGCGGCTACTGGAGCCGGTGGCGCACCCAGACGTTGGGTTCGACGTACACCGCGCGGCCGTGGTCGGTGTCGCAGTGGACGGGCACCAGCGCCCCCGGAACCTCTACGTCGCCCGTCCTGTCGAACGGAAGGCCGGTCCAGCCTCGCCACTCCTCAAGGGTGCCCGCCACCACCATGGATCGCCGGGCGATCTTTTCGATCACTCCGCCGGCACGTACGTGCACGCGCAGCCAGGGATCGACGGGCAGGCCGTCCTCGCGGCGAAGCGCGGCGTAGTCGGCCATCGGGACGCGGGGCTGGAGGTGCTTCCTGTTGGGACGTACGGGAGCGAACAGCTCGCTGAAGATCGCCGCAGTGCGTTCGGCCGCGTCGCGTGCGGGCTGCCAGTGCGGATCGGTCGGGATGATCGACAAGATGTCGCTCACAGATTCGCTCGATTCGCCGTTGTCTCATCAAGCATGCTGACGGTGCACGATAGCCGGGTGGCGGTCCGCCCTATGCGCCCGCGATGCGATCAGGCTGTGTGCGGCGCGACGCGGATTGTCGGTGGTATGGGTCATACTCCGCCAAGCCAGGATGATCACCGACAAGGGCGAAGGCGCTGACATGGCACAGTTGCTGCGCAGGCTCGACGACGAGATCCACATCGAGTACAACACGTTCGGGCTGGACGGCACCGACCTGCCGGCGTGGAGCTCCCCGACCGAGGAGATCCTCCACTTCCTCGCGGCCGTACGGATGGAGTCCTGGGACGCCGAGCCCGAGCGCGCGGATGCCTCGTGGACGCCGGTCAGCTCGGCGACGTTCGTCGCGGAGAGCGGCGTGGTCTCGATCGACTCGATGGCGGACGGCAGGAGACATGACTTCCTGATCGGGCCGCCGCATTTCGAGTACGGCGTGGACATGTACCTGCGTGAGCCCGAGCCGGGCGACGGACATGGCACAGGTGAGTGCGAGGAGTCGTGGCTGCTGAGGTTCTGGCCGATCCGGGATGTCTTCGACCCGATCAAGCATGCGGCGCCGTTCTCCTATATCGCGCGCGGGGTTCTGTACTACTCGATCGACCTCGAGCCCGAGCAGCTCGTGCAACCGTCGGCGAGGCGGGAGGTGCCGGTGCCGGTCTCGGCGGTGGCGGACTGGGCGTCGCTGCGCACGGACCCGGACCTGGACACCTTCGACGGCTGGCTGCACAGGATGCGCCGCAAGGCCGAGGAGAGGGGCGGCTCCCTGTACGAGTTGCTGCGCGCGGCGGGGGCGGACATCGAGGACGGCATGGACCTCACTCCGGCCTCCTGCACACCGCCGCTCGCGCGTGCGGGGCGGTTCAAGGATCCGCTGATCGACCGCTACTACGCCGAGCAGGCACGGTGGGGCTCGTTGCCGGGGCGGCACCTGGGCGAGGAGCAGCTGCGTGAGTACGCCGACGGCGAGCGCATCGCCAAGGAGCTGTGCCGCAGCGGCACCCTGACGTTCTCCGTGCCCGTCGAAGGCCGCGGCGCCCTGCATATACCGCCGGGTGTCAGCCGCCGTGTGTGGCGGTGGGAGGACGACCTGCTCGGCGGCGAGCTCATGGACGGCGGGCTGACAGTGGACCGGCAGATTCTGGCCAGGAACCCGTGGACCAGGCAGATCCTCGTCTCCGGCATCGTGACGATCCTCCGCCGCGATCACGAGAGGCCAAGCCGCGGCGAGAGCGTCTGGTACGTGGTGCGCGATGCCGAGCCGCACGAGGCGGCCAGGGTTCTGTGCGCGGAGGCCACCTGGGAGGAGGACCCGGATCAGCGCCGGGCCCTGGACGAGGTGGCCCGGGAGAAGCTGATCGAGCTGCGGGCCACCTACCGGAGCCGGGAAAGATGAGGGCCGTCCCTGTCGCTCACGGAGGGCGTGTCCGGGCCGGAAACAGGGCGAGGGCCGCCGCTTCCGCCGCCGGTGGCGGCGGAAGCGGCTCAGTATTCGAGAACGGCGTGGGCGGCCACGGTGTCGCTGGAGGCGTTGGGCCGCACTTCGGTGATGCGCTCGGCCAGCAGCAGCGCAGCGGCGAGCCCGCCCTCCGACTTGTCACCGACCAATCCGAGCTCGGCCCGGTCGGCCAGGTAGTCCTCCGGGATGCCATCCTCGTCGCCGGGAAACAGCGGATCGAAGGAGAGGATTTCGCGGCCGTCAGCGTAATGCACGAAGGACGCGAGCCTGTTCACGTTGACGAAGACACTCGCCGTGACCGTCCCGGCCGACAAGGGCCGCAGGACCTCGTCCAGCGTGCCGGCGTAGCCGTTCCACTCGCTCAGAATGGTCCCGCCCTCGGCCGGCCGGGCACAGATGAGGCCCTCATCGATTTCGCCTTCTTCGTCATCGCCGTCGAACACGTCGATGCCAAAGCGGGCCAGCGCCTCGTGCGGGGTGAGGCCGCGGACGAAGGTCGCGCAGAAGGCGTCGTCATCGAGCCACTCGTAGCCGCTCATGGGAATCCTGTTTTTTCCTGGGGACAGATCACGGAGATCCTGGCATACGAGTGCGACAAAAGGTTCGGGCATTCGATTCGCCGTCCCTCCGGCGCCGGGTAGCTGGCCGGCAGCGATCACCTGGGGCAGCGGGTGGTCGCGTGGTTCAGCGCATGAAGAGTTTGAAGATGGCTCCCACCTTCATGGCGGCACGGTCGGCGTCCCCGTCCGCGATCGCCTGGACCAGCTCGCGGTGGTGGCGGTGCGCCGCGGCCTCGTCCTCGTTCTTCTCGTCGCGCATGTGGGCGGCGAAGATGTCGAGCATGCTGGCGTACAGCTTGACGTAGAGAGGGTTGTGCGTCGCCGCCACGATCGCCCGGTGCAGGGCGAGGTCCGCGCTCGCGCGCAGGTCGGGGTCGTCGGACGACCAGCTCGCTTCCCGGCGGTCGCACAGCTCGCGGAGCAGTTCGACGTCGGCGTCCGAGCGGTTCATCGCGGCCAGTGACGCTGCTGCGCTGTCCAGGGCAAGGCGGAGTTCCAGGTAGTGGCGACGGGTGCCGCCGCCGAGCTGACGTTCGAGAGTGCCCGTCAGCTCCGAAGTGGAGATGACGAAGGTGCCGCGGCCCTGCTCACGGCGTAGCAGACCCGCGTGCACCAGCGACTGCACCGCCTCGCGCACGGTGTTCCGGCCGATCCCGAACTGTGCCACCAGTGCGGCCTCGGACGGTATCCGCTCACCGACCGGCCAGCGTCCGGAGGTCACCTCCTCGCGGAAGCGCTCGGCGGCCTGGTCGATAAGACCCACTCGACGCACCGGCTGTCGCGTGTCAGACTCTTCGTGGGTCATCCCATAATCCCATCATCTGCTGACCTTACACTGGAGTATAACGTGACAGCGCTCTCCTCGTCGCTCGTTCCGTTACGCCGTGGGCGTCTGACCCTGTGGGCCTGGGTCGCCATCGCCCTGACAGCGGTCAACCTGCGAACGGCCGTGACCGGGTTCACTCCGCTCCTGGAAATCATCGGATCCGATCTCGGCTTCGGGGTGGCGCTGTCGGGCCTGCTCGGCACGGTGCCTGCGGCGTCCTTCGGCATCTTCGGGTTTCTCGCCCCGGCGGTGACGAGGAGGTTCGGACTCGAGCGCACGGCCACTGTGGCGCTGGGCCTGACGGCCCTGTCGCTCCTGACGCGCGCCTTCTCGCCGGCGCCCTCGCTGCTGCTGCTTTCGACCGTGCTGGCACTGGCCGGAATCGGAGCCGCGAACGTCGTGATCGTTCCGCTGGTCAAGGCATGGTTCGCCGACCGGGTGGCGCTGGGAACCTCGCTCTACCTGATCCTCCTGCAGGCCGGTCAGTTCACCGCCCCGCTCCTCGCGGTTCCGATAGCGGAAGCGGCGACGTGGCGGCTCTCGGTGGGCATCTGGGCGGGACCGGCCGCGGTGGCCTGTGTGGTCTGGCTCGTCCTGGCGCTCAGGCTGCCCGCCGATCACCACGCGCCCGCGGCCGTGACGGCTGCCGATGCGCGACCGAGGATCAGCCGGTCATCGACGGCCTGGGGCCTGGTGATCCTCTTCGCGATGATGTCGCTGTCCAACTACGCGATCATCACCTGGGTTCCGGCCGTGCTCACCGACGCGGGAGGCAGCGCGGCCCTGGGCGGAACCATGGTCGCGCTCTACTCGGCGTGGGGCATGCTCGCGGCCTTGGTCGTTCCCCACCTGGCCACGCGCATGACGAACCCGTTCGTCGTGGTCGTCGGGTGCGCGGTCTTCCTGGTGGCGGGATACCTGGGCCTGCTCCTGTCCCCGCTCGGCGGCACGCTGGTATGGGTGTGCGCGCTGGGGATCGGGGTGAGCACCTTCCCGCTCTGCATGACCCTCATCAACCGCCGGACCAGGAGCCCGCAGACGGCCTCCGCCGTGTCGGGCTTCGTTCAGGGCATCGGTTATGGACTGGCGTGCGTCGGCCCGATCGGTCTGGGCCTGCTGCGCGAGGCGACCGGATCGTGGTCGGTCCCGCTCGTGGTGCTCGCCGCGACCGCCGTCCCCGGGGCGATCGCCGGCTGGTTCGCCTGCCGTCCTCGCTTCGTGGAGGACGACGCGCCGCAGCCGGCGAAGCCCGACGCCGAACAGCAGCCGCTCGAACGGGGTTAGTCGCAGCGGCCGAGGCACGGCCGGAGTGGCCTGCGGTGCGGGGTGGGGGGTACGCACCGCAGGCCACGGACGCGGGTCAGCTGTTCCAGGTCCACTTCTGGTTCGTGCCGCCGTGGCAGGAGTACAGCTGGATCTTGGTGCCGTTGCCGGTGCCGGCTCCGACGGCGTCCAGGCACAGCCCGGACTGGACGCCCTGGATGGAGCCGTCCGAGTTGAGGCGCCACTTCTGGTTGTCGCCGCCCCAGCAGCTGTAGATCTGGACCTTGACGCCGTTGCCGGTGCCGGCCGCGTCGAGGCACTTGTTGCCGTAGACCCGGAGCTCCTGCGAGGAGGTGTAGCTCCACTGCTGGTTGCTGCCGCCGTGGCAGTCCCAGATCTGCACCTGGGTGCCGTCGTTGGTGCTGGCGTTCGGCACGTCGAGGCAGCGGCCGGAGGCCACCCCCCTGACCGCCCCGCTACCGCCACCGGGGGTCGGAGACACGGTCGGGCTGGGGGTCGGGCTGGGGGTCGGGCTGCCGCCGGGTGACGGGGAGGGGCTGCTGTCGCCGAGCGTGAGGTTCTTCTGCTGGACCTGCCACTGCGTGTTGCACAGGCCGCAGTTGGGGCCGACGAAGTTGGTGCCGGCCGTGGTGTCGCCCTTCAGCCGCCACTTGAGGTAGAGCACCGCCACACGGCCGAACTCGCCGCCGTTGGTCTGCGTGTAGGTGCCACCGTGCCCGACGTTCAGGTTGCCCATGAACGCGGGCAGGCCCGCGGGCAACTTGCCCCAGTCGTCCAGGGCGTTCGGGTAGGCGATGTCACTGGGACCGCCGATGAAGTAGGCGATCGGCTTCGTCAGCCGGTAGAGCTGGTAGTCGTCGGAGTCGTTCAGCAGGCCGCTGCTGAAGATGGTGGTCGTGGTGATGCGCGAGTCGTTCGAAACGGCGTAGGCCTCCAGCCCGCCGCAGGACCAGCCCCCTACGGCGATCTTGCTGGTGTCGATCTTGCCGTTGTATTTGCTGCCCTGACGGTTGTTCTCCGCGACCGCCCAGTCGATGGACTGGGTGAGCATCTGGGACGTCGTCGATCCGGAACCGCCCGGGCTGCCGCTGGCGATGACCAGGAATCCGTGCGAGGCGATCTCACGGAGGAAGGGCAGTTGTCCCGTCCCGTCGGCGGAGCATCCTCCGTTGCCCCATACGAAAACGGGGAGTTTTTCGGACGGGAGGGTGTTGGGCCGATAGATGGTGTGATTGGGCAGGCTGGTGGAGGTCTCGTAATCAGCCGGGTAAGGGCCCGAGCCGCCGGTCGCCGCGGCGGCCGGCGTAGTGGTCAGCGCCACAATTCCGGCGCAGACCGGGGCGACCGCGGCCACCACTAATGCGCTGATGATCGAGCGTTTTCTCATTTCGCCCTCCGACAGTGTCACGACGGCACTCCGCGCCGGACGTCGCATACGGGCGCACGCCGAGGGAGTCCGACAACGGAAACGGCAGCTCCCACCGCGGCCAGGCTGGTGGGCGCCGACCGAATCTGGAGATCGATGTGGCGAACAATCGACTGCAGGTTTCGCCCGTGTCAGGCGAAACGAGCCGATGAGAGCAGCGTGCAGTTAATATCACGGTGGTAATAAAAAGTGTCAAGCAACGGCATTCGGGCAGTCGGCCCGCAGGCGTGCGGACCGATGACGCCCCTTGATCATCCGGGTCCGGGCGTGGGCCGGCCGGCTGGAGGAAGGGCATGACCGGCTCCTGCCTCGTGCCGGGAGGACAGGCCGGTGCCGGTCACTCCGGCGCAGGTCACGATGCCCGTCGGCCCGAGGCTTCGGCGAAATCTCGTACGGCGGCGGGCCGGCCGAGAAGGCACGTGCCGCGGCGGGCACGGAACGCGCTCCGGCGGACGGGCAAGCCGTTCGAGCGCGTGAAAGTTTCTTCAGCCGTTGCCGCCGAAGCCGTCTCCGCCGATGCCGTCTCCGCCGAAGCCGTCCCCGCTGACAGAGGCCGCGACCTCCGACGCCTCGAAGTGGGTGATCCATGACGCGGCGTCCGGCCAGTATGGTGTCGCGACCTCGATGAGCCGCGCCTCGGCGAGCGAGCCCAGAGCGGAGTGGATCTCCAGCATGAGTTCCCTGGCCGCCTGGCGTGGCCACGGTGCCGGCAGGAGGTGCTCGGGGAGGTCAGGGTCGATGTCCGGGAACTTCCGCCAGGAGTCCATGACGGAGGTCCGGGCCACCAGCGCCCGGGTCGCGTCGACATCCCCGTTGCGGACGGCCACCCGCAGGTCCGAATACCGCGCGATGAAAGCCTCGTAGGCCGAGGCGAGGCCGGCCAGATCGTACGCGGCGGCCGGGCCGTGCGGGCCGGTCTCCTCGGCGAACCGCGTGATCATCACCGACCATCGAGCGCCGTCGACGTCGTCGAGGATGTCGCGCAGCGCCTGACTCACCGGGGCCGGGTCGGATCCCGGCCGGATCCACACGCTGTCGTACAGCCGTGCGAAACCCAGCGCGCCCAGAGCCTTGCGGACCGCGTGCCGAGGGGCCTGCCCGGTCTGTGCCTGCCCTGATTGTGCCTGCCCGGATTGTGTCTGCCCGGATTGTGGCTGCGCTGATTGGGGGATCGAGAAGGAGACCGTCACCCACTCGCCGGTCCATTGCCGCGGGCGAGCGCCGAAGCTCAGGAAATGATCCATCCTGGCACGATGCCTGGCGATCGCCTGAGGAGTGAGGTGATAGACGGGCGGCCGCCCGGAACCCCGTACGGCGATCAATCCCCGCTTGGTCAGCCGGGACAGCGCGGCCCGCGCGCTGGGCTCGCTGATGCCGAACTCCCTGAGTATCGCGACCACCGCCATCGAGGGAAGGCTCGCGTCGTCGGAGTCGAGGTACTCGCCGAGCAGGGTCGTCAGCAGGTGCTGCGGGTTGGGGCCGACCTGCGCGCGTGGGGCTCCGGCATCGCCGCGAGGTGCGTGGTCACTCACGCCATCAGCTTGCCTCACGACGACGCCCCTGCCGTACGGGTACGTGATCGCGGGGCGGCTCGGTCCCCAGGTGGAGGGCGATCCGACGGCCGAGCCGCCGGTGCCCTGCGCCGTACAGGGCGAGCCCGAAAACATAAAGCCGCCGGGCCGATTGTTTCAGGAACATTGCCCGGAAAATCTTGACGCTCCGGTTGGCAGCAGCCTAGTGTCCTGGATCAACGATCCGCATGACAACTCCGAAAGTTTCATACTCAAGGGTGATGTCAGAGGGCTTGTAACCGAAAGACCAGGTCGGCATGGCGGTGCCGAACCTGTCGGGCACGTGCGAACCGAAGCCTGAAGCGGCACGGCGCCGTCACCGTTCTGCACGCGTAGGAGGTGTCCGGCGAGCGCAGCGCACTCCCGCTGCCGGGCCGCGCATCACATCCCTGACCACCAGCAAGCGAAAAGAGGTCGCCGTGAAGCTCCGCAAAGTCTCAGCGGTCGCGCTCGCCGCTACCGCGGCCCTCAGCATGGCAGCGTGCTCAGGCTCGTCGTCCGAGACTTCCTCCGGCGGGTCGGACAGCAAGTCGTTCGAGTTCTGGTCGTTCACCGGGATCAACGCGAAGGGGTCCGCCGAGGAGTACAAGAAGATCAGGCCGGACGTCGAGATCAAGCTGACGGAGGTGGGGAACGCGCAGGAGACGGCGCAGGCGCTCACCACCGCACTCGCCGGCGGCAAAGTGCCCGACCTGGTGCTGATCCAGGGCGACGACCTGCCCAAGTTCGTCCAGCAGCCGCAGAACTTCGTCGACCTGCGCACGATGGGCGCCGACAAGATCAAGGGCGACTACCTCGACTGGGTGATCAGCCAGTCCACGACCAAGGACGGCGCGATCATCGGCATCCCGACCGACGTCGGCGGCATGGCCATCGCCTACCGGGCCGACCTGTTCAAGGAAGCCGGGCTGCCGACGGACCGCGAGGAGGTCGGCAAGCTCTGGCCCACCTGGGACGCCTTCATCGAGACCGGCAAGAAGTACACGGCGGCCACCGGCAAGGCGTTCATCGACAACGCCGGCGGGAGCATCTACTCGCAGGTGGTCAACCAGGGGGATCAGAAGTACTACGACCCCGCGGGCAACCTGGTGTACGAACAGAGCCC
Organism: Microbispora hainanensis; assembly: GCF_036186745.1. Taxonomy (NCBI): domain Bacteria; kingdom Bacillati; phylum Actinomycetota; class Actinomycetes; order Streptosporangiales; family Streptosporangiaceae; genus Microbispora; species Microbispora hainanensis. The sequence goes on from NZ_CP108086.1 coordinate 2,334,552, forward strand.
CCAGGCCAAGACCGCCTTCGATCTGGCGCTCAAGGCAGTGGCCGCCGGGATCACCGCCAAGCAGAGCACGTTCACCGAAGGCTGGAGCGCCGCGATGAAGAGGGGGGACTTCGCCGTCGTGTCGGCACCGGTCTGGTTGCTCGGCTCCATCCGCGACAACGCCCCCGACACCGCGGGCAAGTGGGACATCGCCACGATCCCCGGCGGCTCGGGCAACTGGGGCGGCAGCTTCCTCGCCATTCCCAAGGGCGCCAAGAACCCGCAGGCCGCCTGGGACTACATCGCCGCCACGCAGTCGCCGCAGGGCCAGCTCGATCACTTCGCTCAGGCCAGGTCACTGCCCTCGACCCCGTCGGTCTACCAGGACCCGAAGCTCACCTCGGTCAAGGACCCGTTCTTCTCCGGCGCGCCCATCGGCACGATCTACACCAACTCGCTGCTCGGCCTGAAGCCGTTCGTCATCGGGCCGGACAGCACCACGATCGGCATCGAGTTCACGAACGCCATCGCCAACGTCGAGCAGGGCAAGGGTGATCCCGCGAAGGCGTGGGACGCGGCGGTGACCAATATCAAGAACGCGATCGGCGGCTAGGGAGATCACGACCCAGGACCTTTCGCATACGCCGCCGGCGCGGGCCGTCCCCCCGGCCCGCGCCGGCGGCGAGGAAGTGAGCAACCGTGACGACGAGCATCAGTGCCACCGAGGTGGGCCTGCCCCCGGCCCCGCCGGAGGAGACGGCGCGGCGTCGTTTCACCGAGATCGTCGCCCCCTACGCCTACATCGCCCCGTTCTTCGTGCTCTTCGCGGTGTTCGGCCTCATCCCGCTGCTGTTCACCTTCTACGTGGCGCTGTTCGACTGGAACCCGATCGGCGAGCACGTGTTCGTCGGCCTGGACAACTTCAGCCGGCTGGCCGGGGACGTGCGGTTCTGGAACGCGGCGCGCAACACCGTGAGCATCTGGCTGCTGTCCACCGTGCCGCAGTTGCTGATCGCGCTGGTGCTCGCGCACCTGCTCAACCACGTACGGCTGCGCCTGGCTCTGTTCTTCCGCATGACGATGCTCGTGCCGTACATCACCTCGGTGGCCGCCACCGCCATCGTGTTCGCCCAGATGTTCGACCGTGACTACGGGTTGCTGAACTGGCTGCTCGGCCTGATGGGCTTCGAGCACATCGACTTCACCCAGTCGGTGGTGGGGAGCCATGTGCTGATCGCCGTCATGGTGACGTGGCGGTGGTTCGGCTACACGGCGCTGCTCTATCTGGCCTCCCTGCAGGCCGTTCCCCGGGCGATCTACGAGGCGGCCGCCGTCGACGGAGCGGGAGGCGTGCGGCAGTTCCGGCACATCTCCCTCCCCGCGTTGCGCCCGGTCATCGTGTTCACGATCGTGACCTCGACGATCGGCGGGCTGCAGATCTTCACCGAGGCCCTGCTCATCAACCGCGGCGCGCCCAACACCTGCGGGCCGATCCGCCAGTGCCAGACGCTCACGCTCTTCCTGTTCGAGCAGGGGTTCACCCAGTTCAAGTTCGGCTACGCCGCGGCGATCGGCGTGGCGCTTTTCGTGATGGTCGTCGCGCTCGCCGGCCTCAACTACTTCCTGTCCACCCGGATCCGCCCGGTCAAGGGCTGAGGGGGCGATCATGCGCACGACGAGGCCGCGCTCGGGTGATCGGGTCCGATGGTGGGTCTACGCGCTGCTGGCGCTCGCCGCCTTCGCCTGCCTGTTCCCCCTGTACTGGATGTTCATCGTCGCCACCACCGACACCGCGACGGCGATCAAGCTGCCGCCCGAGATCGTGCCGGGCGGCAACTTCTTCCACCTCGCCGGGCTGGTGTTCTCGACCGTGCCGTTCGTCCGGTCGATCGTCAACAGCCTGATCGTGGCCGGGTCGATCGGCGTGGGCCAGGCGGTGCTGTGCGCGCTGGCGGGCTTCGCGTTCGCCAAGATGCGCTTCCGCGGCCGCAACGCGCTGTTCCTGTTCGTCGTCCTGACGATGACCGTGCCGACCCAGCTCGCCATCGTCCCCCAGTACATGATCATCTCGTCGCTGGGCTGGGTTGACACGCTCCAGGCGCTGATCGTCCCCGGGCTGGCCAACGCCTTCGGCATCTTCTGGATGCGCCAGCACATCGCGTCCGCGATCAGTGACGAGATCCTTCAGGCGGCCCGCATCGACGGGGCTTCGACCTGGCAGGTCTTCTGGCGCGTCGCGTTCCCGCTGGTGCGTCCCGCCGCCTTCGTGCTCGGTCTGCTGGGCTTCGTCACCGCGTGGAACGACTTCCTGTGGCCGTTCGTGGTGCTGAAGTCGCCGGAGATGTACACCGTCCAGATCGCGATCAAGGCGCTGCAGAACAGCTTCAACATCGACCTCGGCCTCGCCATGTCCGGGTCGTTCCTCGCCACCCTCCCGCTGCTCGTCCTGTTCGTCTTCGTCGGGCGGCGCATGGTGGCCGGGATCATGAACGGCGCCTTCAAGGGCTGAGCCTGTCGTCAGGTCACCCCTCGCGCTGTTTCCGAACGGCGAGGCGGACAGGCCGTTCTCGCGATGCCGACGTCTCCCGGCCTGCCCGTACGGCTGCGGGCCGCATAGGCCGGGTAGCGGAAGCTCGATCGATGTGAGGCGCTAACGTCGCTCCGTGGCCGGACATCTCGCGCGGTTGTCCGCAGTCCACGCCATTTCGTACGTCTGGAGCGATGTATGCCCTATGTTGCGCAACGTAATGGCCGGGAGGCGAGCGCCGAGGACCTGGCTCCCCTCGCCTTCTGGGGCTATGCGCACTTCACCGCCATGCAGGTGCGTGGAGGCCGGGTCCGGGGGCTCGACCTCCATCTGGAGCGGCTGCGATCCGCCTCCGAGGAACTGTTCGGCCGGGCGATGCCCGATGATCGCGTCCGGGCCTGCCTGCGGGCGGCGGTGCAGGCCGGTCCGGACGACCTTTCGCTGACGGCCACCATGTATCCCCCGCCGGGCGAGTTCCCGGTGACCCGGGCTCATGGGGAGCCCGAGCTGCTGGTGCGTACCGGACCGGCCGCGTCCCCGCCGCACGGGCCGCTCGCGCTGGCGGTGGTCGAGTACGAACGGGTCCGCCCGGCCGTGAAGCACGTCGGCGAGATGGCCAAGACGTACTTTCCGCGTCAGGCCGTCCGGCAGGGCTTCGACGACGTCGCGTTCGCCGACCGCCGGGGCCGGCTCAGCGAGGGGTCGATCTGGAATCTGGCCTTCTGGGACGGCGCCGCGGTCGTGTGGCCCGAGGCCGAGATGCTGATCGGCACCACGATGGGGATCGTCCGCAGGCAACTGGACCGCCTGGGCGTGCCCCAGCGCGTACAGGAGATCACGCTCGCGGACCTGCCGGCTCTGCAGGGGGCCGTGGTGATGAACTCGTGGACCCCGGGAGTGCCGGTGCACCGGATCGACTCCGTGTCCGTGCCCGAGGCGCCGTCGTTCGTACGGATGCTGCACCAGGCCTACGAGGCCGAACCGCTCACCTCTCTATAGGAAGCCCTCGCGGGCTCAGCCGGCGGTATCCACCGGCCGAGCGGCCGGTGGGTGCGATCAGGCCGCTGTCGGACCAGAAGCGATCTGGCCTACGGTTCACAGCTCTGTTCCGTCAGTCACACCACGAGCCCGCACCTTCGAGCGCTCGAAACTCAAGCCGGACGACGTACGCGGCTCAGTCGCGCGCGAATTCGAGGATCGCGCCGGCGAACTCCCGGGGCTGTTCGAGATGGCCCATGTGCCCGCTGTTCTCGAGCACCTTCAGGCGGGAACCCGTGATGATCTCGTGGGCGAGGCGTGCCCAGCGCGTGCCGCCGAAGAAGTCGTGGACACCGGCGATGATCAGCGTGGGGACGTCGAGCGAGCGGAGCTCGTCCCGTACGTCGAACGGCGCGGGCTCCTCGCCGCGCATCGGGTCGATCCAGGCGTTCAGGCCGGCGCGCAGCGGCTCCAGGTCCTGCTCGTTCGCCCAGTAGTCGCCGAAGTACAGCGGGAGGATCTCCTTCAGGGACGTGGTGTACGCCTCGTCGTCCTGGGCCGCCAGCGCGCGCTGGAACGCGGCCGGGAGCTCACCGGCCGCGGGCCGGTGCGGGAGACGCTGCGGAAACCTGCCGATGTTCTCCATCGCGTCGGCCCAGAACTCCTCTCCCGTGACCGGCGAGGTGCCGTAGAGGATCGCCCCGGCGACACGATCTGGGTGATCGAGCGCGTAGCGCTGGACGACGAATCCGCCGTGCGAGTGACCGAGCAGGTAGACCTTGGGCGCGGCCAGGTGCTCGACCACGCCATGGACGAACCGGGCGTAGGTGTCGATCCGGTAGTCACGGATGTCGTCGAGGCGGCCGGACGACCCGGTGCCGATCGGCTCCAGATAGACCATGGTCAGGTGCTCTTCCAGGGCCGGCATCCGCAGGTACTCCCAGGCGATGCCGGGGCCGCCCGAATGCACCAGGCACACCGGGCCGGTGCCCGCGATGTGGAAGACCTGCCGTGTGCCCTCGATGGTGATCTCATGCCTGCCCTGCGCGAGGGAGCGGGAGATGGTGGAGCTCATTCGTCATCCCCCGCTCAGCTGCCGGAGCCGGATGCCGCCTGGACGGCCGCCCGGATCTGCTGGGCGAATCCCCGCACGCTGTAGTCCGCGGGAAGGCTGTCGATCAGCACGAGATCGGAGATGGCGTTGTCGACGCGCAGGGGCAGGATCTTCCGGTACTCCGGCGAGTTGTACCACCGGTCGACGGCGGCGCGGTCGGGGAACTCCATGAGGACGACCAGGCCGGGCCAGGCTCCCTCCACGACGCTGACCTCGCCGTTGGCGAGCCACCTGCCGCCGTAGGGCTTCACGGTGGCCTCGACCTGTTCGAGGTAGGACAGGCCCGCTTCGTTGGGGACGTCCCCGGGGATGCGGAGATGGTTGATCAGGTAGGTGCTCATGTCGACCCTCCCGTCGAGTGGCTGCGCACGCGGGTTCGCCGCAGCGCCTTTAGATTACAGTCATAATCTAAGTGGGCCGTACGCGCGTCCGGGTCTCGTGACGCACCTCACGGTGAATCTTCTGGCCGGCCGGCCCGGTATAGATTGCGCTTGTAATCCGGTTTTCCGCGGTACGCCGCCCCCCCGGACACCTGGCAGCAAGCCTCCGACACGTTCTCGATCGGAGCGACGAGGGATCGAAGATGAGCCGAGCATCACAGGCCGAGGCACGGGCCAATCGACAGCGTGTGGTGAAATCCGCCTCGCGGCTCTTCCGCGAGAAGGGGGTGCGCGATGTGAGCGTCGCCGACGTCATGCAGTCGGTCGGCATGACGCAGGGCGGCTTCTACAAGCAGTTCGCCTCCAAGGCGGCGCTCGTCGACGAGGCCACGGCCGAGGCGTTCTCCGACATGCTGCGGCGTCTGGCGGCCCTGGACGGCGACCATGCCGGTCACGATGCCGCGTGGTCGTCGCTGATCGACGCCTACCTGTCACCCGAAGCACGTGACGACCCCGGCAACGGATGCCCGGCGGCCGGGTTCGCCGGCGACTTCGCCCGGGATCCCGAATGGCGCGACACCTACGCCGCCGGGATTCGCGACATGGCCGGGTGGATCGCTCCGGGGGACACCGGGCTGGCTGCCCTGTCCACCCTCGTGGGTGCTCTCCTGCTCGCCCGGGCGACGGCGGGCACCCCTGTCTCCGAAGAGATCCTGCACGCGGCGAGGAAGGCGGCGGCCCGGCTGACCGAGACACCCGAGCAGTGATCGGCACAGCCGGAGAAGGCCCGGGCAGGGGATTTCTTCCACAACAGCGTCGCCTCCCGGGTGGACGCCACCTCGTACGAGGAGAAGCCATGACCGAGCCGGAGCGGACCTTCGTCCGCGGCAATGACCGCCTGGAGCGACTCCTGGCTGATCCGGACATCGCGGCCGAGGTCGCCAAAGCACACGAGTCGGCCGAGGAGATGGATCGCGTCCACGCGATGAACCTCGCGATGATCCGCAAAGGCGGGCAGCTGACCGCGGCTCAGCCCATGCTCTTGGCGCCGTCCAGGGACTCGCGGATGATGTCGGCGTGACCGGCGTGCTGGGCGGTCTCGGCGATGATGTGCGCGAGCACGCGGCGGGCCGACCAGCGCGCACCGGGCTCGAACCACGGGGCCTTCGGCAGCGGCCAGGTCGCGCCGAGGTCGGGCAGCGTGGCCACCACTTCGTCCGTACGGCGGGCCACCTCGGCGTAGGCGGCCAGCACGTCGGAGAGCGTCTCGCCGGGCCGCATGTGGAACTGGTCGGCCCACCAGGCCTGCTCGGCCTCGGTCATGGTCGAGGCGTCGCCCATCGCCGACGGGCCGTTCAGGATGAAGTCCACCCAGTTGCGCTCGACCAGGGCGACGTGCTTGATCAGGCCGCCCAGGCACAGCTCGCTGGCCGTGGTCCGCTGCGCGGCCTGCTCATCGGTCAGGCCGCGGGTGGTGAAGCGCAGGAAGTGCCGGCTCTGGGCCAGCGCCGCCAGCAGGTCGGCGCGCTCGCCGCTGATGGCCGGGGCGTCGATGCTCGTCTCGGTGGTGGTCACAAGCTCCGCCTTCCGTTGTTCCGTTCGTCGGTCGGTGACCACGCTAGGAGCCATAGCGGTCACTTTCTGACCTGAATCGACGCGACAATCGGAGACATGGCGAACACCAGCTCGCGGACGCTGCGGTTGCTCTCCCTGCTCCAGACCCACCGCTACTGGCATGGCGGTGAGCTGGCCGAACGGGTGGAAGTGCTCGCCGACGTCCCGGCCTCCGTCGCGCGCGAACGGATCGGCCGGTGGTGCACCGTCGAGGAGGTCGACGCCGGGCGCTGCCGCATCCGGATGACCACGCACTCCCTGGATTGGCCGATCATGTCGCTGGGCGTGCTCGGCGCGGACTTCAACGTCGTCCACCCGCCCGAACTGCTCGACCGCGTCCACGAATGGGCGGCCCGGTTCCAGCGCGCCTGACGTTCACTCCTCCGCCGGGGGGATGGGGAAGTTCGCCCGGAACACGTTGTCCGGGTCGTAGGCGCGCTTGACCTGCCGCAGCCGGGCGAGGTTGGCCTCGCCGAACGCGTCGAGCAGCCGTTCGGGCCGGCTGTCGGTGTCGAAGGACAGATAGAGGCCGTCGGTGTACGGCGCGACCTCGGCGTCCCACGCGGCGTTCATGGCCGACTGCGAGGCGCCCATCGCGGTGAGCGCGAAGTTCTGGTGCCGGTGCGGATAGGCGGTCGCGTCGGGGGCCAGGTCGTGCGAGGCCCCGCCGGTGGCGCGTATCTGCAGGAAGTAGGACACCCCGGAGCGCGCCACCCGCTCGAAGGCGCGGCTCACGTCACCGTCGAGATGGCTGACCAGGCCGGACCGTACGGCGGGGTTGCCGCCGCCGGTGTGGTGTTTCTCGGCCGGCTGCACCACCGCCGAATAGGGCAGCACGTATCCCTCGTGCCCCAGCAGCGGACCGGCCTCGGCGAGCCGTTCGAGCTCGCGCACCGCGGCCTCGGTGTCCGCGCCGGCGTACACGGTCATGAGCTGGGCGACCGAGTCCTGGCCGCGGCGCGGCGGGGAGAGGATGAGGAAGCTCGTCAGCTCACGCGGCGCCTTCTCGACCGCGGCGCCCCAGCGCTCCAGGAGCCCGGCCGTGTCACGGGCGTCCAGTGTCATCTGGGAGAAGACGATGTCGCCGAGCTCCATCGCCTCGATCTCGACCCAGGTGACCACGCCGAGGTTGCCCCCGGCGCCGCGCAGGCCCCAGAACAGGTCCGGGTTCTCCTCCGGTGAGGCGTGCAGCACCCGCCCGTCGGCGGTCACGACCTCCGCGGCGACGACGTGGTCGATCGTCAGGCCGAACTTGCGTCCGAGCAGGCCGATGCCGCCCGTCGTCGCGAGGCCGCCCACGCCCACGCCGCCGAAGTCGCCCGAGCTGATCGCCCAGCCGTACGGCACCAGCGCCTCGGCGACCTTGCCCCACGTCGCGCCCGCGCCCAGCCGTACGCGGCGGGTGGCCGGGTCCACGACCTCGACGGTGTCGAGCGCGCCGACGTCGAGCACGATGCCGCCGTTGTTCGTGGAACGGCCGCTGATGCCGTGCCCGCCGGAGCGTACGCCGAGCGGGACGTCCTGGGATCGGGCGTACGCGAGCCCCTCGACGACCTGGCCGGCCGTCCGGGGGCGCAGCACCAGGCCGGGGGATCCGGTGCGCAGGTAGTTGTGCCGCACCGACTCGTACGCGCGGTCGCCGGGCTCGACGGCGTCGGCCGCGAGGCTCGCCGGGACCTTGTCGTAGTCGATCCCCTCGCGGCGCAGCGCGATGGCGGCGGCGCCGCGGCGGGCGGTCGCGGGGACGGTGCCGCTGGCCGTCCGCTCGCGCGCCACCGCGTCCCGTACGGCGGGGGCGATCTCCTCGCCGTACACCTGGATGAGCCGCGGGTCGTCGGAGGCCAGGATGAACGTGCCGATGCCGTCCTCCAGCGCCAGGGCGGTCAGCTCCTCCACCCACTGCTCGACCGGCCCCTCGAGGAAACCCTGGCGGGTCTCGGTGACCGCGCCGCCGATGTTCAGCAGGCGACGTATCTGCGCCGGATCGCGCCCGGCCTCCGCGGCGGTCTCGTCGATGATCTGGTTGCCGCGCCGCAGGTCGCCGTCCTTGAGGTAGAAGAGCGAGGGCAGCCAGCCGTCGGCCTCGCGTGCCACCAGGCGCAGCATCCGCGGCTTGTAGGCGCCGAGCCAGATGGGGATGTCGTGCGCGGGGGCCGGGCCGCGCTTGGCGCCCGCGACGCGGTGGTGCTTGCCGTCGACGCGGAGGATGCGGCGCTCGCCCGCGTCCCAGATGCCGCGGAAGATCTCGATGGCCTCCTCCAGCGCGGTCACCGACTCGGCCGGCGTCAGGCGGGTGCCGCCCATCGACTCGATCGCGTCCCAGAAGCCGCCCGCGCCGATGCCGAGGGCGAACCGGCCGCCCGACAGCAGGTCGAGCGACGCCGCGGCGCGGGCCAGCACGGACGGCGGGCGCAGTGGCAGGTTGATGACGTTGCCCGACAGCGTGACCCGCTCGGTGCGCGCGGCGACCCAGGACAGCAGCGTCCAGGTGTCCAGGAAACCCGGCTGGTAGGGGTGGTCCTGGAACGTCACGAGATCCAGCCCGGCGGCCTCGGAGACCTGGGCGAGCCGGACCGGCCCCTGCGGGTCGCGGTTCTGGGGGGTGAGGAACGTGCCGAAGGCCAGTTCGTGGCCGTAGTCCGTCATGCCGACCTCTCGAGAACTAATCTGTCCAACAGACTATATGCGGCACAACTCATCGAGAAGTCATCGTATTCCGCGTTAGAGTGGAGAGGTGACCACACACGAAGCAGCCGAAACCGCGACACTCTCCCCGCAGGGCTCGTCACACGGTTCTGTGCTCGGGTGGTCCCTCGCCGTGCTGCTGCGCGAGTGGAGCGCGCGCGTCGAGGAGGCTTCGCGCGACCTGCCGCAGGGCGTGCGCGGCTATCAGGTGCTCTCCGCGGTCGTGCACGATGCCCCGCCCACGCAGGCCGCGCTCGCCGCCCGCCTCGGCATCGACCGTACGGTCATGACCTATCTGCTCGACAAGTTCGAGGGATGCGATCTCCTGGAGCGCAAGCAGGACCCGTCCGACCGCCGGGCGCGGCGCATCGTGCCGACCGAGCAGGGCCGGCGGCTCCTCGCCGAAGTGGACGCGCGGGTCGCCCAGGCCGAGGACGAACTGCTGTCCACCCTCCCGCCCGAGGACCGGCGGGTCCTCCTGGCCCTGCTGGAGCATGCCGCCACCGGTGCGGCTCCGGCGGGAGAGGACCGCTGCTCGGCCGTCGCGCGTACGGCCGTGCTGACCCGGGAGGCGTGACCCGGCCGGCGTCGGTCAGCCGGTCGGCTTGTCGTTGAGCTCCGCCGTGGCTTCCACGTACGCGTCGGCGGCGCGGGCGAAGTAGTCGAACAGGACGGCCTGCTGCTCGGGCGAGTAGCCCTGCACGATGGCGCCGATCTTCCGGCGGGCCGGGGCCAGGGCCTCGTCGAGGCCGCCGGGGCTGGCGACGAGTTCGATGATGACCTTGCGGCGGTCGTCCGGGTCGGGCGCCCGGCGCACGTACCCCGCCTGCTCCAGGCGGTCGATCAACCTCGTCGTGGGCCCGGTGGTCAGGCCGGTGCGCCGGCCGAGCTCGCCGGGGGTCATCGCGCCGCCCAGCCCGAGGATGTTCAGCGCGTACAGGTCGGTCGCGCCCAGGCCGACGGCCTTCGCGCCGGCGTGACCATGCAGCATCACGGCGCTGAGGTAGCGCCGGTAGACCGCTCCCGGGTCGTCTGGTGTTGACACGTGCCGACCCCCTTCCTAATCTCTTCCTCAGAGAAGAGAAATCTTTGGAGAAGTAACTGCTTCGAAGAAGTTATCACGAGAGGGCATGCGCCATGAACGTCTCCACCACCCCCGAGGTCGCCGCCGTCACCGCCGTTCTGGACCGCCTCACCGCCGCCTGGAACGCGGGGGACGGCGCCGCGTACGGCGCGGAGTTCACCGCCGACGCCACCTACGTCACCTATGTCGGCACCCTCTACGTCGGCGGCGCCGAGATCGGCCGTGCCCACCAGGCCCTGTTCGAAAGCTTCCTCAAGGGCACCCGGCTCGCCAGTGAGATCGTCGGCGTCCGCTTCTCCGGCCCGGACACCGCCCTGGTCGTGACGCGCGGCGACGTGCACAAGGGCAGGCCCGGCAAGCTCGGCAAGATCCAGACCTACACCCTGGTCCGTCAGGCGGACGGCGGCTGGAAGGTGGCCGCCTTCCAGAACACCAAGCACAGGGCCCTCATCGAGGCCGTCTCGTTCAGGGCCCGGCCCGCCACCAGGCCCGCCGCGGTCTCGTCCTGAGCGTGGCCGGGGACCTCGCCTACCCGCCCGGCGGCGCGGGAGCCTGCGGTCCTCGGTAGGGGAGTGTCTCGCTGTAGACGATGTTGGTGGTGGTGCTGCCGAACCGGGCGAGCTCGTCCATCACCTTTTCCAGGTGGGCCATGGAGGTCGCGGCGACCTTCAGCGTGTAGCAGTCGTCACCGGTGGTGCGCAGGCACTCCAGGATCTCCGTACGCTCGCTGAGCAGCCGGTGCAGCGGCTCGTGTCGATTGCCCGGATATTTCAGCCGCACCACGGCGAGCACGGCATATCCGACCTTCCCCAGGTCGACGACCGCCCGATAGCCGCTGATGACGCCGGCCGCCTCCAGCCGCCGTACGCGCTCTGTCGCCGCGGAGGGACTGAGGCTGACCCGCCGGGCCAGCTCGGTGAGGGGAACGCGGCCGTCGCGTTGCAGCTCGGCCAGGATGGACCAGTCGGTCGCGTCAAGACTCTCGGCCATCGGCCGAATATACCGGGAAATCCACGGCGGAACCGCCGATAACCAGGGAGTTCCTTCTTCCGGGCAGCGTGATCGCGTCAATAGTCTGGTGCGGTGAAACTAGGCGTCAACGTCCCGAACTTCGGGCCGGGCACGCGGCCCGGCGTGCTGCGCGGCTGGGCCGAGACGGTGGAGGGGCTCGGGTTCGATCTGCTCATGGTCTCCGATCACGTCGTGGTCACCCCCGACGTGGCCGGGCAGTATCCCGCGCCGTTCTACGAGCCCTTCACCACGCTGTCGTGGCTCGCCGGGATCACCACCAGGATCAGGCTGGGCACCACCGTGCTGATCGTGCCCTACCGCCACCCGCTGCTGACCGCCCGGATGGCGGCCAACCTCCAGGATCTGAGCGGGGGACGGCTCGTCCTCGGCGTGGGGGTCGGCTGGGCCAGGCAGGAGTTCGAGGCGCTGGGCGTGCCGTACGAGCGGCGCGGCGCGCTGACCGACGAGCACCTGCGCGTGATGCGCCTGGCCTGGCAGGACGAGGAGGACTACCGCGCCGGGCACATTCCGATCTGGGTCGGCGGCGGCAGCGACGCCGCTCTGCGCAGGGCGGTGCTGCTCGGCGACGCATGGCATCCGCTGCGCTTCACCCTTCCGTGGCTGGACGAGCGGATGGACCGGCTGGCCGCCGTCGCGGAACGCCTCCGGCGCGCGACACCCGTGCTCGCCCCGCGCATTCTGCTGCGGCTCACCACCACCCCGGTGACGGGCGAGGGCCGCCGGGCCGGCGAGGGCACCCTCGACCAGGTCATGGACGACCTGGACCGGCTGCGCCTCCTGGGCGCCGAGACCGTGCTGCTCGACCCCTTCTATGGGGACCCCGAAGAGACGAACCATCCGGAGACGGCGTGGCACCTGCTCGAAACCGTGGCCGCCGCCTACACGAAGGAGCATTCATGACATCCGCCGACGAGAAGTTCCTCCGCAGGGCGATCGAGCTGGCCGCCGAGGCGCGGGCGGGCGGCAACCCGCCGTTCGGCTCGCTGCTGGTGGGCCCGGACGGCGACGTGCTTGTCGAGGAGCGCAACACCTCGATCACGGAGGCCGACATCACCGCGCATCCCGAGCTGAAGCTCGCGCGCTGGGCCGCCCGCGAGCTCGACCCGGCCGTCGCGGCCGGCACCACCATGTATACGAGCTGCCAGCCGTGCGGCATGTGCGCGGGCGCCATCGAACGCTCCGGGCTCGGCCGTGTCGTCTTCGCGCTCTCCACCGAGCAGCTCGGCACGCTCAAGCCGCCGGCCGGCCCGTCGGCCTTCCGGCAGGAGGGGCCGGCGCTCTTCGACGAGGCGCGCGTGCCGGTCGAGGGGTACTACCTCTGACGCGCCGCTCTCAGCCTGCGTCCGGGACGTAGCTCAGGTTGAGCACGCCGGTCGTGAACGTCTCCGACTTCACGAGCTTCAGCTTGTGAGTCGGGGTGTCCTCGAACAGCCGCTGCCCCCGGCCGACGACGATCGGGTGGACGAGCAGGTTCAGCTCGTCGAGCAGCCCGTTGGCGAGAAGCCACCGCACGGTCGTCGCGCTGCCCGACATCTGCAGGTCGCCGCCCTGGATCCGCTCCTTGAGCTCGCGCAGGCGGGCGGCGACGTCGCCGTCGACGACGGTGGTGTTGTTCCAGTCCGCCTTCTCCAGGGTGGTCGACACGACGTACTTGGGTGCGCTGTTGAAGGCCGCGGCGATCTCCGGGTCCTGGTCCGTCGTCGTCCAGTAGGCGGACCACTCGTCGTAGAGCCTGCGGCCCATCAGCATCCCGGCCGAGGTCTGCATGCCCGCCTGGATCACGGCGCCCATCTCGTCGTTCCAGTAGGGGAAGTGCCACTGGTCGGGCGACTCGACGACGCCGTCGAGCGAGATGAAGAAGTTGGCGACGATCCTGGCCATGTGCTCCGCTCCTCTGGTCGTATGACGGTGGCTGCGGAGCGACACTAGGCGGGCACGCCCGCGCGGTTCTTGTACGGAAACGACATGGCCCGCGGCTACGGCCGGCGCAGCCGCCACAGCAGGTAGGCGGCGACGGACGACGAGTCGCTGACGACGCCATCGAGGATCATCTGCTCGAACTCGGTGTGATGCACCCACCGCTGGCGCATGTCCTGCTCCGTGTGCTCGCGCCGGGGTTCGCCCTTGGTGAGGCCGGTGGCCACGTAGACGTGCAGCCCCTGGTCGGTCATCCCGTGGGCGCTGTCCATGCGTCCCAGGTAGCGCATCCGGTCGGCCCGGAGCCCGGTCTCCTCCACCAGCTCGCGCCGGGCCTCGGCCTCACGGTCGTCGGCCTCGGCGCCGCCCTGCGGGAAGCTCCACGAGCGGCGGCCGATCGGATAGCGGTATTCCTCCACGATGTGGAAGCCGTCGCCCTCCTCCGGCACGATCAGCACGAAGTCGGGCCTGACCACATATCCGTACAGGCCGGGAGAGCCGTCGGGGTGCTCGATCGCGTCCTCGCGGACCGTCATCCACGGGTTGCTGTAGACGACGCGGGAGGACACCTGCCGGATCACGGGCTGCGCTTCGGTCACGTGGCCGGATCCTACCCACGCCCGGGGCCGTACGTCCGTGCGCGCTCGGCCCGGCGGTCACTTCTCCGTCACTTCTCCGTGGTCTGGTCGGCGGCGGGCCGGTAGGCGACGGACAGCACGCCGGTCGGGAAGGTCTCCGAGGACGCGAGCGTCATCGGGATCTCCAGGCCCTCCTCGAACAGGTGCTGGCCCTTGCCCACGACGATCGGGTGGACCAGCAGCCGGAGCTCGTCGAGCAGGTTGTGGCGCATCAGCGAGCGGACGAGGTTGGTGCTGCCGCTGATGCCGATCGTCCTGCCGGGCTGCCGCTTCAGCTTGGTGATCTCCTCGGCGAAGTCGCCGGTGACGAGGGCGGAGTTGTGCCATTCGACCGTGTCGAGGGTCGTGGAGACGACGTACTTGGGGACGTTGTTGATGAAGTCGGCGAAGGGGTCGTCTTCGCCGGCCTTGCCGGGCCAGTAGGCCGCCCAGCTCTCGTACATGACCCGGCCCATCATCATCGCGTCCGACTCGGACATCAGCGCGCCGACGGCCGCGCCCATCTCCTCGCTGAAGTAGGGGAAGTGCCACTGGTCGGGCGCCTCGACGACGCCGTCGAGGGACATGAAGAAGCTGGCGACGATCTTGCGCATCTGGGTCTCCTCGGTCTCGCGCTTGCGTGACCCCAGACTCGCAGCCGACCACTTCTACTGTCAAGACAATTCTTTTTGTCGGTGGTGCGGCGGACGCCGGGCGGGATATGCCCCTGCCGATATCCCGCCTGGTGATCCGCCCGCTCGCCCTGAGGAGGACGACGGGCGCACGTCAGGGCCGTCGCCGTCAGCCCGGACGGCGGGACGGTCGCCACGGCGGGCGCCGACCGCACCGTGAAGCTCTGGGACACGCGCACCTGGGCGTCGTACGCCACGCCGACCGGGCACACCGCACCGGTGCAGGCTCTCGCGTTCAGCAGGGACGGGCGTTCGCTCGCGTCCGCGGGAGACGACCGCACGATCATGGTTCGGCGCACCTGCTGACCGCCATCGTCCGGTCTCCGCTCGCGTTTGCCAGACTGCCGGACATGACACGCCGGTCTTCCCTCGCCGATCTCCGCCGCAGGCTCGCGCACGTCCGCTGGATCGCCGGCGGCACGGGAGCCGGCAAGAGCACCGTCACCCAGGCCCTGGCCGAACGGCACGACGTGCACGTCTACGACGGCGACCGAGCCGAGCTCGGCTACGTCAAGAGGTGCGATCCGCGGCGGCAGCCCCACCTGTGGGCGTTGCTGCGAACGCCCACCGAGGACAGATGGGCGGGCCGCACCGCCGAGGAGATCTTCCACGCCATGCCCAGCCTGCACGGCGAGACCTTCGGGTTCGTCCTCGACGACCTGCTCGCCCTGCCCGCCGACCGGCCCGTCCTCGTCGACGACTTCCGCACGCTGCCGAGCGAGGTCGCGCCGCTGGTCACCCGGCCGCAGCAGGCCGTCTTCCTCCTGCCCGCGCCCGAGTTCCGGGCCCGTGCGCTGGGCGCCCGGTTCGCCGACCCCGCCCGGGCGCGGGCCAACTGGGGAGACGGTGACCACGCGGACGCCCTGGCCAAGCGGCTGGCCCGCGACCTGCTCTGGGACGAGGAGGTGCGACGCCAGGCCCGTGAGCTCGGGCTGCCGGTCGTGCACGTCGACGGCTCCCGGAGCGTCGCGGACCTGGCCGCGGACCTGGCCGCGGACCTGGCCGCGATGTTCCGGCTCGATCAGATCACGTAGGTCCGGGGAAGGCGACGTCGGAGAGCGGGCCCGCAGGTCAGCGCAGCGTCTCGCCGTCGGGCAGGGCCAGCGCGGGCAGCTCCGCCCGGGTGGGCAGCCCCTCCCAGTCTCCGGCGCAGGCCACGCTGGCGGCTCCCAGCAGGGTCGCCCGTTCGAGCCGGCCGTACGCGTCGAGCCCGTCGAGCCGCCCGGACAGATATCCGGCGGTGAACGCGTCGCCCGCGCCGACGACGTCCACCACGGGCACCCGCCGAGCCGGGACGTCGAACGAGGTCCGCGCGTCGTGGTAGCTCGCGCCCGCCGCGCCGCGCTTGACGACGACCTCCTCCACACCGGCGTCCAGCAGGGCCGTCACACGCTCGCGTTCGCCGTCGCCGTCCGCCACGAGGCCGAGCTCGTCGTCGGACGCGATCAGCACCGTGACGTACGGCAGCAGCGGGCGCAGCGCCCGCGCGGCCGCCTCCCTGCTCCACAGCAGGCACCGGTGGTTGACGTCGAGGCTCACCCAGGCGCCCGCCGCGCGGGCGTGTCCGGCGGCGGCGGCGACGGCCTCCAGCGGCGCGGGCCCGAGCGCCGGCGTGATGCCGGTGAGGTGCAGGCCCGTCTGCCCGGCCTCGACGGCGGGGCGCACCTCGTCCCACGACAGCGTCGAGGCGGCCGAGTCCCTGCGGTAGTAGTGCACCCGGGCCCGGCCCCCGGCGGCCACGTCCCGCAGCAGCAGGCCGGTCGGGGCGTCCGTGCGCCGCACGACGTGGTCGGTCAGCACGCCCTCGGCCCGCAGCGTGCGCAGGACCAGCTCGCCGGGCTCGTCGTCGCCGAGCGCGCCGGCCCAGCGGGCCGTGTGCCCGAGGCGCGACAGGGCGATCGCGACGTTGGCCTCCGCGCCGGCGGTGGACATCCGCGAGTCGCCGCCGAGGCGCAGCGGCCCGGCGCAGCGGACCGTGACCATCGCCTCGCCGATCGTCAGGACGTCCGCCCTCATCGCGCGCCCACCAGGTCGAGCGCCGTTCTCACCCGGCGGCGCAGGCCGTCCAGGTCGCCGCCGCGCGGGGCGTCGCCGAGCAGCGGCGAGCCGAGCCCGACCGCGACGGCACCGGCCTCAAGATAGTCGCGCACGCTGTCGAGCCCGACGCCGCCGACCGGCACGAACGGCACGCGGGGGAACGGGTCCCGCAGCGCGCGCAGATAGGAGACCCCGCCCGTGGAAGCGGGGAAGAGCTTGACTGCGGCGGCGCCCCGCGCGGTCGCGGCGATGACCTCGGTGGGTGTCATCGCCCCGGCGAGCACGGGCATGCCGAGGCGCAGCGCCTCGTCCACCCCTTCGCCGAGGCCGGGGGTGACGGCGAACGTCGCGCCCGCGTCCCGGGCCGCGACGGCGTCGCGCGCGGTCAGCACGGTGCCCGCGCCGAGGTGCACGCCCGCGCCCAGGCTGGAGGCGGCCTGCCGGATGACCGACAGCGCGTCGGCGCCGCTGAGCGAGACCTCCATCAGGGTCACGCCCTCCTCGGCGAGGACCTCGACGCTGCGCAGCGCCGCCGCCGGGTCGTCGCCGCGGACGATGGCCAGGAGCCGCCGGGTCGTGAGGAGATCGAGCAGATCGTGTGGTTGCACGCCGGTCACCATTCTGCGAAGGAGTGGTCGGGGTAGCGCCAGACCGGGGAGCGCCAGGCGTGACCCCGCTTGTCGGCCTCACGTACGGCCGCCTCGTCGACCACGATGCCGAGGCCCGGCCCGGTCGGCCGGGAGAGGCGGCCCTCGCTGAACGCGAAGACGGACGGATCGACCAGGTAGTCGAGCAGTTCGTTGCCGTCGTTGTAGTGGATGCCGATGCTCTGTTCCTGGATCAGGAAGTTGGGGGTCGCGAACGCCACCTGGAGGCTGGAGGCCAGGGAGATCGGTCCCAGCGGGCAGTGGGGCGCGAGCAGCGCGCCGAACACCTCGGCCTGGGCGGCGATGCGGCGGACCTCCGAGATGCCGCCGGCGTGGGACAGGTCGGGCTGCGCCACGGCGACGCCCGCCTGGAAGGCCGGCAGGAAGTCCCAGCGGGAGTAGAGCCGCTCGCCCAGGGCGATGGGGATGTTCGACGCCTCCACGAGGCTGCGCACCTGGGGCAGCGACTCCGGCACGACCGGTTCCTCGACGAACAGGGGCGTGAGCGGTTCGAGCAGCGGCAGCAGCCGCCGGGCGTTCGGATAGGAGACCCGGCCGTGGAAGTCGACCGCGATGTCGCGGCCCGGGCCGAGCACCTCGCGGACCGCCGTGACGCGCGCGATGACCTCGTCGATCTCGCCCGGGCCCGCGATGGGGGACATGCGGCCGCTGGCGTTCATCTTCACCGCGGTGAAGCCCGCCTCCACCTGACGCCGGGCCTCCTCCTCGATCTCGCCGGGCTCGTCGCCGCCGATCCAGGCGTACGCCCGGACGTGGTCGCGTACGGGACCGCCGAGCAGCTCGTGGACGGGAACGCCGCGCGCCTTGCCGGCGATGTCCCACAGGGCCTGGTCGAGACCGGCGACGGCGCTGGCGAGCACCGGCCCGCCGCGGTAGAAGCCGCCCTTGGTCATGACCTGCCAGTGGTCCTCGATGCGCAGCGGGTCGGCGCCGATGAGCAGCTCGGCGATCTCGCCGACCGCCGCCCTGACCGAGCCGGCCCGCCCCTCGACGACGGGCTCGCCCCAGCCGACGTGTCCCTCGTCGGTCTCGACCCGGCAGAACAGCCACCGGGGCGGCACCAGGAACGTTTCGATGCGCGTGATCTTCACCGGTCTCCCTGGAGGCGGGCCGCGCGGTCGACGTCGGCCATGGACTTGTCGAGCAGCGCGAGCGCGCAGGTTCTGGCGGCCTCGCCGTCCCCCGCCCGGATGGCGTCGAGCAGGGCCCGGTGGCTCGGCACCGGGTCGTCGGTGGTGACGACGTCGTGGACGATGCGGTCGCGTTCGGCGAGCACCGACTCGATGACGACCTCCATGCGGACCAGGAGCTCGTTGCCCGTCGCGGCCAGGACGGCGCGGTGGAAACGCAGGTCGGCGGAGGCCGCCTCGGCCGGTGTCGTGGCCGCGGTCATGTCCTCAAGGGCCGCTTCGAGCTCGGCGAGGTCGGCGTCGGTGCGCCGGCCGGCGGCCAGCGCGGCTGCGGCCGGTTCGAACATCTGCCGCACCTCGGCGAGCTGCCCGAGCATCTCGCTGCCCCGGTTCTCGAACTCCCAGCTGATCACGTCGGGATCGAGCAGGTTCCACTCGCTGCGGGGGCGCACCACCGTGCCCCGCTTCTGCCGCGAGTCGACCAGGCCCTTGCCGGCCAGCACCTTCAGCGCTTCACGCACCACGGTGCGGGACACCTGCAGCTCGGCCTCCAGCTCGACCAGGTCGATGCGCCCGTTCTCGGCGAACTGCCCGGTGACGAGGCGGCGGCCGATGATCTCGACGACCTGGCCGTGGATGCCACGCCCTTTGTAGGTGCTCATGCTCTGCGGTCATACCTCTCAGGAGGAGTTCTTCGTCGCGCTCCAGCCGCCGTCGACGACGAGGGTGGTGGCGGTGATGTAGGACGCCTCGTCCGACAGCAGGAAGGCGATCGCCGCGGCGACCTCGGCGGGGTCGCCGAACCGCTTGGCGATGGTGGCCTCCACGCTCAGGCGCCGGTCCTCCTCCGCCACGCGGTCCCACGCGGGGGACATGATCGGCCCGGGCAGCACGGTGTTGACGCGCACGTCGGGGCCGTAGTCCACCGCGAGCTGGCGGCCGAGACCCACCAGCGCCGCCTTCGTCGCCGCGTACGCCGGGTGGCCGGGCAGGCCGACGAGGGCGTGCACCGACGAGACGAGGACGACCGCCCCCGACGTCGCCCGCAGATCCTCGTGTAGCGTGCGAAAGGCCAGGTAGGAGGCGGTGAGGTTCACTTCCAGCTGGCGGTTCCACGATGCCGCGCCCAGGTCGTGGACAGGTCTGACGTCCACGACGTAGGCGTTGCTGACGAGCTGCCGCACCGGGCCGAACTCCCGGTGGGCGACGCGGCGGAGCTCCCCCCACGCGCTCTCGTCGCTGACGTCCATGCGCACGAATCTTGCCGTGCCGCCCGCCTCGACGACAGCCGCGGCGACCTCCTCCCCCGCCGGGGAGATGTCGCACAGCAGGACGGGCATGCCCGTCGCGCCGAGGCGCCTGGCGGTAGCCGCGCCGATGCCGGAGGCGGCGCCGGTCACGACCGCGCAGCATCCGGCCTCCGTGGAAGGTCCGGGGAGGTTCACACCGTCACTCTACGATAAGTGTTTTTTTATGACAATTTATTGACAGGCACGTTACGACCGCCTCATCATCTGGACGTGGCGCAGCGCGCCCTACCCGGTGGCGTCGCCAACCGAAGACAGACTCATGGGAGGCCATTCGTGGCATCAGTTCGACTCACGGCGATGCGCTGCATCGCTCTGCTGGCCGTCGGCGCCGTGCTCGCCGCCTGCGGTCAGTCCGCCGGTTCCGGCGGCGCATCGGGCGGGAAACAACAGCTCCGCGTCGGGGTGATCTACCTGGACTCGCAGGGCTTCTACGCCGGCGTGAAGAAGGGCATCGAGACCGCCGCCGCCCAGGACTCCGAGCTCAAACTGCTGGGCAACAACGCGCAGGGTGACGCGGCCAAGGAGTCCTCGTTCATGTCGACCCTGGTCGCCTCCAACGTGGACGCGATCATCACCTCGGCCGTCTCCGCCACGGCGTCCACCCCGGCGATCGCGGCGGCGAGCAAGGCCGGCATTCCGGTCGTCTGCTACAACACCTGCATCAACGACGCGGACGCCAAGAAGTACGTGTGGGGCTACGTCCTGTCCGATCCGTACGTCTTCGGCAAGAAGCTGGGTGAGCAGGCCGGGAAGTACTTCACCTCCCAGAAGATCGACAAGCCGAAGATCGCCATCCTCAACTGCGACTTCGTCGAGGTCTGCAAGGAGCGCAAGCGCGGCTTCAAGGACGGCCTGGCCGAGTCGGTGCCCGGCGCCCAGTACGTCGCCGACCAGGAGGGCGCGGTCGTCGACAAGGCCACCCCGGTCGCCGAGAACATCATCACCGCCAACCCCGAGCTCGACGCGTTCTACGCCGTGGCGGGCGGCGGCACCCTGGCCGGCATCAAGGCCGTCACCACCCGCTCCCGCGTGGGCAAGACCGTCGTCTTCGGCAGCGACATGACCGTCGACATCGCCAAGGCCCTGGTCGACGGCAGCATCCTCAAGGCCGAGATCGACGTCCCCGCGCAGACCGTGGGCAAGCTCGCGTACGAGGCCGCACGCAAGGCGTCGAGCGGCGCCAAGAACGACTCGTTCGTCATCCCGGTCGACCCGATCCTCTACACCGCCGACGACAAGGCCACCAACGAGAAGTGGCTGACCGAGCACGCCGACGGCATCCCGTAAACCGTCCAGGCGACTCGTCCCCATTGAAGGCTCCCAGGAAGGCTCCCATGTCGAACACCGACGTCGTCGCGGAGGTGCGCGCCGGCACCAAGCGCTACCCCGGCGTCACCGCTCTCAGCGACGTCGACTTCGCGGTGCGGCGCGGCGAGGTCCGCGCGCTGCTGGGCAAGAACGGCGCCGGCAAGTCCACCCTGATCAAGGTCCTGTCCGGCGCCGAGCACCTCGACTCGGGCGAGGCGCTCGTACGCGGCACGTCGCTGGCGGGCCTCGGCACGCGCGACGTCGCCGCGCTGGGGGTCGCGACCGTCTACCAGGAGCTGAGCCTGGTGCCGGAGATGACGGTCGCGGAGAACCTGTTCCTGGGGGCCTGGCCGCGCTCGCGCGGCGCGCTCGACCTGCGCAGGATGCGCGCCGACGCGAAGGAGGCGATGGCGCGCATCGGCGTGGACATCGACGTCGACAGCCCGGTCGGCGCGCTGGGCTCCGCCGGGCAGCAGCTCGTGGAGATCGCCCGCGCCGTCGCCCAGCGGCCCACCCTGCTCATCCTCGACGAGCCGACCAGTTCGCTGGCCGCCGCCGAGGTCCGGCAGGTCATCGACGTCGTACGGACCGTCGCGGAGCAGGGCGTGGCGGTCATCTACGTCAGCCACCGCATGGACGAGATCCGGCAGGTGGCCGACACCGCCACGGTCGTCCGCGACGGCAGGATCGTCGAGACGCTGCCGGTGCGCACGGCCTCGACGCACGAGATCGTGGCGATGATGCTCGGCGCGGCGCCCGAGGCCGTCGCGGGCCGGACCCGCCGCCCCAGCGCCGAGCCGCCCGTGCTGTCGGCGCGCGGCCTGGTCAGCGACCGGCTGAACGGCCTCGACATCGACGTGCGGCCCGGCGAGATCCTGGGCATCGCCGGGGTGCTCGGCTCGGGCCGCACCGAGACGCTGCGCGCCCTGGTCGGGCTCGACCGCCCGGCGTCCGGCGAGATCCGTCTGCGCGGCGAGCCCGTACGGCCCGGCGCGTTCGCCGCGATGCTCGCCAAGGGGCTCGGCATGACGCCGGAGAACCGGCGGCGCGAGGGGATCGTGCCGCTGATGGGCGTCGACGAGAACATCGTCATCAGCGACCTGCGCAAGGTGAGCAGGTCGGGCGTGCTGGACCGCCGGGCGATCCGGCAGGCCGCCCGGGCGCTCATCGACCGCCTGGCGATCAAGACGGCCCGCCCGGGGACGCCGATCGGCACGCTCAGCGGCGGCAACCAGCAGAAGGCCGTGCTCGCCCGATGGCTGCACGCGGGAAGCGACGTGCTGCTCCTCGACGAGCCCACCCGCGGCGTGGACGTGGAGGCCAAGCGCCAGATCTACGACCAGATGCGCCTGCTGGCCGACGACGGGCGCGCCGTGGTCTTCGTGTCGAGCGAGGTGGAGGAGCTGGCCGACGTCTGCGACCGGATCGTCGTCCTGCGCGGCGGGCGCGCCGTCGCCGAGCTGAGCGGCGACGAGATCGAGCTGAACCGGGTCATGGCCCTGGCCATTGCCGAGGAGTGAGGGAGAACATGAGCACGACCACGCCCACCGGCCCGCCCGCGACCAAGGCGGACGCCCGGGGCGGGCAACGCAACACCCAACGGCTGAACGAAATCGGGCTCATCGGGGCCATCGTGGTGCTGTTCGTGGTGCTGTCCGCCACCGCGCCGGGCTTCCTGTCCGTGACGAACCAGCTGGCCATCCTGCGCGACGCGGCGACGATCGGCGTCGTGGCCTGGGCGATGACCCTCGTCATCGTGGCCGGTGAGATCGACATCAGCATCGGCCCCGCCGTGGCGTTCTCGTCGGTCCTGCTGGCCAAGGCCACCGGGGAGTGGCACATCCCGTTCGCCCTCGCCGTACTGGTCTGCCTCGCGGTGGGCCTGCTGCTCGGGGCCGGGGCCGGATTCCTGCGCGCCCGCTGGGGCATCCCGTCGTTCGTCGCCACGCTCGGCCTGTGGAGCGCGCTGCGCGGGCTGGCGCAGTACATGACCGACGGCCTGCCGGTGCCGCTGGACGCCAACGGGTTCCTCGACGTGCTGGCCGGGAGCATCCTCGGCATCCCGACCCCGGCCATCATCATGGCCGTCCTGTTCGTCGTGTTCCTCTTCGTGGCCAACCGCACGGCGTACGGCCGCTCGGTCTTCGCGGTCGGCGGCAACGCCGAGGCCGCCCGCCTCGCGGGCATCAACGTCTCGCGGATCCGGGTGATCCTGTTCGCCACGACCGGCCTGCTCGCCGCGGTCAGCGGCCTGCTGCTGGCCGCGCGCCTCGGATCCGGCAACGGCGGCGCGTCGGTGGGCCTCGAATTCGACGTGATCGCCGCGGTCGTGATCGGCGGCACCTCCCTCGCCGGCGGCAAGGGATCGCTGCTCGGCACCCTGCTGGGCGTCGCCTTCATCACCGTCATCGGCAACGGCCTCGTGCTGCTCGGGGTCAACGCCTTCTTCCAGGACGTGGTGCGCGGCGTGATCATCGTCGGCGCCGTGCTGATCAACGTGTTGCTCTCCAAGCGGAACGGAGCCCGTAGCGCATGACCACCATGAAAGGCGTCTACCTGCCCGGCGACTTCACCGCCGTGCTCCGCGACGTGGAGGTGCCCACGCCCGGCCCCGGCCAGCTGCTCGTACGCGTGGGCGCGTCCGGCATCTGCGGCAGCGACCTGTCGTACATCTACCGGGGGCACAAGACCCACGTCGGCCAGGAGGGCGCGGCGTACAAGGGGGTCGTGGCCGGGCACGAGCCCAGCGGCCAGGTCGTGGAGGCCGGGCCGGGCTGCCGCCGGTTCGGGGTGGGCGACCGCGTGATCGTCTACCACATCTCCGGCTGCGGGCTGTGCCCGAACTGCCGCCGCGGCCACATGATCAGCTGCTCCGACCCCGAGCGCAGGTCGGCGTACGGCTGGCAGCGCGACGGCGGCCACGCCGAATACATCCTGGTCGAGGAGAGCACGGCCGTGCCGCTGCCCGACGAGCTGTCCTACGTGGACGGCGCCCTGATCGCCTGCGGGTTCGGCACGGCGTACGAGGGCCTGCTGCGCACCGGGGTCGGCGGGCGCGACGACCTGCTCGTGGTCGGTCTCGGGCCGGTCGGGCTGGCCGCCGCCATGATCTCCCGAGGGCTCGGTGCGACCCGGGTGCTCGGCGTGGAGCGCTCGCCCGAGCGCGCCGCGCACGCCCGGTCGCTCGGCCTGTTCGACGAGGTCCTGATCGCCGACGACGGGGTCGCCGAGGCCCTCGACGAGGCGACCGAAGGACGCGGCTGCTCGGTGACGATGGACTGCTCGGGCTCGGCCGCGGGCCGCAGCGTCGCGATCCGGGGCGCGGCCGAGTGGGGCCGGGTCTCCCTGGTGGGCGAGGGCGGCCGGTTGGAGACGGAGGTCTCCGACCTGCTGCTGCACCGCCAGCTCACCCTGTACGCCTCCTGGGTCACCTCGCTGCAGGCGATGGAGGAGCTGGCCTTCCGCCTGGTGCGGTGGGGCGCGAGCCCGCAGCGGCTGGTGACCGACGTGCTGCCGCTGGAGCAGGCCGACGAGGCATACCGGCTGGCCGACTCCGGGCGCACCGGCAAGGTCTGCCTGGTCCCCGCGCAGCGCGCGTGATGAGCGAGGAGCCGCTGATCACGCTGGCCGCGCCCTGGGGAGAGGCGGTCGTCCTGCCGGGGCGCGGCGGGCGGATCATCTCGCTGCGCGCCGCGGGCCGCGAGTGGCTGTGGCGCAACCCCGACCTGCTCGACGCGTCGCTCGCGCTCACCCCCGCCGCGCGGCGGCTGCCCGCCCCCACCGGGTTCGCGAGCTGGGCCAACTGGGGCGGCGACAAGACCTGGCCCGCCCCGCAGGGATGGTCGTCGCCCGAGGAGTGGGCGGGGCCGCCCGACCCGGTGCTCGACGCCGGTGCGTACGCGGTGCTGGAGCGCGACGACCTGCGCGTACGGCTGCGCAGCGGTGACGACCCGCGCACCGGGCTGGCCGTCACCCGCACGGTGACGATGCAGGCCGACCAGGCGGTCCTCGTGGTCGACAGCGAGCTGGAGAACGTCACCGATCACCCGGTGCGGTGGGCGGCCTGGACGGTGACCCAGTTCGAGACCGAGTCGTTCCGCGGGCACGACGATCCCCGATGCGGGGTGTGGGTCGGGCTGACCGACCGCCACCGGGCGCCGGTGACGCTGTTCGCGCCCGACGGCGCGCCGGTCCTGGAGCGGGTCTCCCCCTCGGCGGGCCGGGTGCCGGTCCGCGACGTCGTCGGCAAGATCGGCATCGGCGGCACGGCCGGATGGCTCGCCGTGGTCGCCCCCGGCGGGGCGACGCTGACGCAGCGGTTCGACGTGCGGCCGGGCGCGCCCTACCCCGACCAGGGCTCCGAGGTCGCGATCTGGATGCAGTACCCCAAGGACGAGGAGCTTGAGGGGCTGGAGGGCCTGCGCCCCACGGCACGGCTGGTCGAGGCCGAGACCATGTCGCCCCTGACCTCGCTCGCCCCCGGAGAGGTGTTGCGCCACCGCGTGACCTGGTCCGTGACGCCGACGCCCCCGCACGTCTGAGTGATCCCGACCGGATAACGTCGGGGCCATGCGGCTTCATGTGGGATGCGCGATGTGGACGCACGCGCCGTGGCAGGGGCGTCTCCTGCCGCACCCGCTTCCTCCGGGGGAGCGGCTGCGCGCCTACGCCACCTGGTGCAACGCGGTCGAGGGCAACACGACGTTCTACGCCACGCCCTCGCGGAGCACGGTGGAGTCGTGGGCGGGGCAGACCGATCCCGGCTTCCGCTTCGTGGTCAAGCTGCCCAGGCCGATCACCCATGAGCGCCGCCTGACCGGGGCCGACGACGACCTGCGGGCCTTCCTCGACGCGATCGAGCCGCTGGGCCCGCGCGCCCACGCGCTGTGGATCCAGCTTCCCGGCTCGTTCGGCCCGGCGGACGCCGGGGCGCTCGCGGCCTTCCTCGGCCGGCTTCCCCGCGACCACCGCTACGCCGTCGAGGTGCGGCACCGCGCGTTCTTCGAGGACACCCGGGCCGCGCGGCTGCTTGAGCGGGTGCTGGCCGTGGCCGGCGCCGAGTGGGTGCCGTTCGACACGACCGTGCTGTTCCGCACCCCGCCGACCAGCGACGCCGAACGGGACGCCTGGTCGAAGAAGCCGCGCGTGCCGCTGCGGACCGCCGCCCTCACCGACCGCCCGATCGTCCGCTACATCGGCCGCGACGACCCGGAGCGTACGGCCGAGGGCTGGCGGCACTGGGTGGAGACCGTCGCCGGATGGCTGCGCGAGGGACGCTCGCCGACCGTGTTCGTGCACACCCCGGACAACGCCGACGCGCCGACGCTCGCCCGGCGCTTCCACGACGACGTACGCGCCGAGGTGCCCGGCCTGGAGCCGCTGCCCGAGCCCATGGCGCCGGAGACGCCGGACGAGCCGCTGACTCTGTTCTGAGCCGGTTCGGAGCTGCCGGTTCGGAGCTGCCGGTTCGGAGCAGCCGGGTCGGACAGCAGGGGTCAGCGCTTGACGGCGCGGAGCACGACGAACTTGGGGTCGCTCGCGACGACCGTGCAGTTGCCGAAGAGCCGGCGCAGCTTCACGTGATAGCCGAGGTGGCGGTTGCCCACCACCCACAGCTCGCCGCCCCGCCGCAGCGCGGCACGCGAGCCGTTGAACATGCGCCAGGCGGTCGCGTCGGTCCTGCCCCGATGGGTGTGGAACGGCGGGTTGTTCAGCACCAGGTCGGCGGTGCCCGGCGGGAAGCCCGCGAGGCCGTCGGCCGCCTCGAAGCGCGCGGCGGCGTCGTCCGGTGCGTTCGCCCGGAAGGTCGCCTCGGCGGAGGCGAGCGCCTGGTAGGACTCGTCGATGAACGTCACCTCGGCCTCGTGGTTCGACAGCGCCGCGGCGAGCCCGATCACCCCGTTGCCGCAGCCGAGGTCGACCACGTGCTCGGGCCCCGTACGCGCGGGCAGGGCGCTGAGCAGGAGGCGGGTGCCCGCGTCGAGGCGCTCGGCGGAGAAGACGCCCGCGTGGTTGACGACGGTCAGGCCGGAGAGCACGCCGATATCGGCGGGCAACGCGTAGCTGCGCGGCCACGGATTCGCGCCGCGCGACAGCCCGGGATCGGGCGAGCAGAAGATCAGCCGCGCCTTCCTGACCGCCAGCGAGGTCCGCGTCGGCCCGAGGACGCGCTCGAACAGCTTCAGCGTCGAGGTGTGGATCTCGGTGACCATCCCCGCGCCGACGACCACCGTGTCCTCGTGCACGTGCGGGGCGAGCCGGTGCAACTGGTCCTCCAGGAGGGCCAGGCTCTTGGGCACCCGCACCAGCAGCACGTCGATCCGGTCCGGCGGCGCGTCCCTGGTCGTGCGCAGCCGTACGGCGTCCGCGCCGAGGCCGTTGCGCTCCAGGTTGGCGCGGGTGGCCTGCTGCCCGAGGAACGAGTCGCTGATCTGCGTGGGACGGTGGACGGGGCGCTGCGCGGCGAGCGCGGTGGCCAGTGAGGTGGACAGTGCAGTGGCCAGTGCGGTGGACAGGGCGCCCCACCGGTCGCCCACCACGACCAGGCTCCCGGACAGGTCCACCGGCCCGCCCTCGCGCTCGTCGAGGTGCCGCAGCAGGTAGGCGTCGGCCGCGTCCCACGCGCGGAGCGGGTCGCGGGGATCCTCGGGAAAGCGGGCGAGGTCGAGATCCCCCCGCGCCGTCGTCATACGGTCCATCGCCGCTCAGGCTAGTGGGCCCTCCGCCCGGGTCCGTGCGATGAGTCCCCATCAGCCGCGCGTGACGTCTCGGGACAGGCGTCCCGGCGGTGGTGGCAGAGGCCGTCCACCCGTGACCCGGGCGTGCTCAGGGAGCGCTGTCCGAAGTCGTCTCGACTTTCGTGTGGAGGATCTCGCGGGCCTGGTCAGCGGCCCGGACGATGCTCTCGGAGACGAAGGCGACGAAGCGTGCGATGTTCTCCAGACGGGCGGCGGCCGCGGTTCCGGGGCCGAGGACGCCGACGCCCTGTCGTGCGACCTCGCCGAGGTGGGCGGTGGCACGGGCGCTGGCCATCATCGACTGATACAAGACGTCGTCGTCGACGACGTAGCGCTCGCGGCGGCGTTCGTCGCGTTCCCGGCGGATCAGGCCCTGGCTCTCCAGGAACGTGGTCGCCTTGGAGACGGACGCCGGGCTGACCTGAAGGCGTCCGGCGAGTTGGGAGGCGCTGAGGCTGCCGGCGTCGGTGGTGTAGAGGCCGGCCAGCACCCGTGCCGTCATCTTGGGCAGGCCCGATTGCATGAAGACCGTGGCCAACACCTCCTCGTACTCGCGCACCGCCTCGGCATCGCGTCCGTGGGCCTGGGAGGGGGCGCCGGGCTCCCGGGGCGCGGTCTTCCTGCGGCGGTGGGTGCGGTGTTCGGTCGCGCGGTGGGCCAGGTCGGCGCGGTAGGCGGTGGGGCCGCCGTTTCGCATCACCTCACGCGTGATCGTCGAAGTGGGGCGGCCGAGTCCTCTGGCGATCTCCGCGTAGGCGAGGCCGTCGGCCAGTCCCAGCGCGATCTGCTGGCGGTCCTGCTGGGTGAGCCTGCCTCCCGGCATCGCGGTCTCCTCCGTGGTCTGTGGCCCCTCCACCATAGCGTTCACTTTCTATCGGTTGCAACGAACGAGCGAAGCTATGTTGCGTTGACTTCAGAACCATTGCAACGATTCTATGGCTGTGAACTGCGATTATTGGTCTACAACGCAAGAATCAAGTTGCAGTAGTTGGAAACGCAACGTAGCGTTTCCGGTGTACGAAACGAGCGTCCGACTCATCGCCGACCTGAAGGAGCCCCACCATGTCCGTCACTCTCACCGGCCAGGGCCGCCCGGAGCTGCAGAAGATCATCGAGGAGATGGTCGATTCCGGTTTCGTCGGGGTGACGCTGCGGGTGCACGACGAGCACGGCGAGTGGACCGGCAGCGCCGGGCTGCGCGAGCTGGGCGGGATCGAAGAGCCGCCGATCGACGGGCACGTCCGGATCGGCAGCAACACCAAGACCTTCACCGCCACGGTGGTGCTGCAACTGGTGGCCGAGGGCAAACTCGGGCTGGACACCGCGGTGGACGACTATCTGCCCGAGTTCGGGCTGGACCGGCGGATCACGGTGCGGATGCTGCTGCAGCACACCAGCGGGGTGTTCAACTTCACCGGCGAGTACTTCGAGGACGGCACGTTCGTTCCGGGGATCCCCGCCACCCCCGCGGGCAGGGAATGGGTGGACAACCGGTTCCGCACCTACCGGCCGGAGGAACTGGTCCGGCTGGCGTTGTCCAAGCCCGCACGGTTCGAGCCGGGCACCGATTGGAGCTACTCCAACACCAACTACGTGCTGGCCAGACTGCTGATCGAGAAGGTCACCGGCTGCTCGGTCGCCGAGGAGATGCAGCGGCTGATCCTGGGACCGCTCGACCTGACCGGCACCATTCAGCCGGCCGTCGAGACCGGGATCCCCGAGCCGCACGCCCACGCCTACTACCGATATGAGGAGGACGGCCAGACCCGGACGGTCGACGTCACCCGCCACAACCCGTCCTGGATCTCCTCCGGCGGCGACATGATCTCCACTACCTGCGACCTGCACACGTTCATCTCCGCACTGCTGGGCGGCAGGCTGCTGCCGGCCGGGCTGCTGGCCGAGATGTGCACGCCCGAGACGAAGGCCGGGTACGGCCTGGGGGTGTTCGTCCAGGAGAGGCCGGGCGGCGGAACCGTCATCACGCACAACGGCGGCATGGCGGGTCACGCGGCGCTGATGTACAGCACGCCCGACGGCAGCACGACCCTGACCGCCGCCCTGAACTATGTGGACGACGCCACGATGTCCATGGGAGTGGCGTTCCAGCAGGCGACGCAGCGCCTCGTCGCCGAGGTGTTCGGCGACGGGCGGGCCGGATCGGCCGAGGCGGCCGAGCCGGCCCGGCAGACGCGCTGAGCACCCGGGGCGGAGGGCCCGGCGGTGGGCTCAGGGACGGCGGCGGGCCGTCCAGAGCCACATCGCCGTCAGGGCGGCGATCGCGACGACGCCCCCGACGGCCATGCCGGCGAGGAAGCCCGGCTCGTCGCCGTCCGACGGCTCCCACAGGATCGCGGGCACGATCACGGCGAGCAGGGCCACGGCCAGCACGAGATAGAACCGCCGGCTGAAGAAGACGCTGCGGGTGGGCGCCGCGGGCGGGGAGTCGAGCTGCGCGGCAGGTCCCACGCTGGCGGCTTTGGGCCGCTTGAAATACCGGTAGTACACCCAGGTGCCGCAGGGCTCCCAGCCCTCGGGCGCCAGGCGGGCGGCCAGTGCGGAGCCGCCGATCGACAGTTCCCGGCGATACTCCCACCGCTGCGGCCGTTCCGGGTCGCGGTGGCTGACGAACCTGCCGATGTGGTCGACCCGGTCGATCTCCCAGCCCTGGTCGCCGAGCCGGGCCAGCATCTGACGGTCGGTGAAGATGTCGGCGGTCCACCGCCACTCGGTGGCGTCCGTCGCGTCGGCCTCGGGCGCTCGCGCCGCCAGCAACTGCCCGGCGAACTCGCCCACCGGCCCGAACTCCTCCTCCGGGTCGCCGCCGGTCTCCGCGACGTACGACGCCAGGTCGGCGATGGTGGCCTCGACCTGATCGGCGGGCACGCCGCCCTCGCGTAACAGGGCCCGCAGCTCGTCGAGGTAGGCGCTCACTTCAGCCCTCCCGTGGCCAGCCCTCCCGAGGCCAGCATCGTGCGTACGGACTCGTCGAACGCCAGCCACAGGCGGCCCTGCTCGGCCAGCGTCCGCCTGCCCTGCTCGGTCAGCCGGTAGTAACGCCGGCCCGGCCCGCGCTCGGTCACCCGGAACTCGGCCGACACCAGGCCCGCCTCCTCCAGGCGGTTGAGCACGGGATAGAGCGTGCCTCCCCGGATCTGCCCGAGCCCCGAACCGGCGAGCATCTTGGCGATCTCGTAGCCGTAGTTCTCGCCCTCCGTCAGGCTGGCCAGCACCAGCAGGTCGAGGACGCCCTTGAGCCAGCTCGCGCGGCGGTCGGTCGCCATGTGCTTCATCCTCGCACGGTAGGACCACTATCTAGACCGCGTGACCGACCGTCTTCGGGGCGGGCCGTGGCGTGAACACGAGGCCCCTGATGTCCATCAGGGCGTGCATCAGGATCGGCAGCAGGACGCTGCCGGTGGTGAGGTAGAGGGCGGTGAACACGCAACCGGCGATGGCCACCCCGAGCATGCTCGTCCATCCCTGGTAGAGGTGGCCCACCACGAAGACCGCCAGGGCCAGGGCGGCGGCCACGGTGGTGTTCAGACCCAGCGCGCCGACGCCGAGCGCGATGAGCAGGCCACGGTAGACGATCTCTTCGCAGACACCGGCGGTCACCGACATCGCGAGGGCGTGCCACCGCTCGGCGGACGTGCGCGGCAGCAGCTCCCGCACACCCTCCAGGCCGGGCATGGTCCGGCCGGAACCGGCCAGCCGGCGCGCCGTCACGATGCTGATCACGAAGGCCCCCGCCATGCCGGCGACCGCCGGGGCGACCGTGCCGAAGTGGCTCGGCATCGCGAAGCCCAGATCCGCGAGGCCGACCCCCGGCGACAGCACCAGGACCAGCGCCGTCACGGCGACCCAGGCCCACTCCTCGGCGATCCACTGCCGGTACGCCCGCACCAGCGCCCCGGGGTCGTGGTCGCGGAGTCGCGCCAGCCGGTCGTACTGACGCTTGCCCAGCACGGGGGCGGCGAAGGCCAGATAGGCGGCCAGCGCGCCCGCCAGGAGCAGGCCCGGGGTCGAGAAGCTCGCAGAGATGTCCATGGATCGCCGCCCTTCTTAGCCATGTTGGCGATCTAGACGATAAGGCGAGCTAGTTAGGAATGCAACCTATTCGGATCGCGATGGGTCAGAGATCCGCCGGACCGCGGCGACATCGAACTCCAGCACCACCTTCTTGCCGACCAGGCCCGCGGCGGCGATCGAGGCGACACCCCAGTCCTTGCGGTTGATCGTGGCGCCGCCCGTGAAACGAACCCGGACACCGCCCTGCGGGTCGTGCTCGGCGCCGATCCGTTCGAGGACCACGGTGACCGGCTTGGTCACGCCGCGGATGGTCAGGTCACCGGTGACTTCGAAGGTGGTCGCGCCGGTCTGCCGTGCCGCGGTCGAGACGAAGGTGATGGTCGGGTGGGCGGCCAGGTTCAGAAACCTGCCGCGCAGCATCTCGTCGCGTCGCGCATTGCGGGTATGGATGCTGCCGGCCTGGATCGTGAGCTCGACGTTCGACTTGGCCGGGTCGTCGCCGTCCAGGTGCGCGCGGCCCTCGAACTCCTCGAACCACCCGCGCACCTTGGGACCGATCGTGTGCCGGGCGACGAAGCCGATCCGGGTGCGGGCGATGTCGAGGGTGTAGTCGCCGGTCAGAGCCGCGGTTGTCACGCTGGTCGCTCCTGGGGAAAAGGGGAGGCGGTGATCCTTCGCCTGCCGCCTCTCCGGTGGTGTGGTGTGTCCAGCATCAAGGCACGTCAGCGGCGGAACAATGTACGATTCGCGGGGCGATCCATAACAGTGGGGTTATCAGTGGAGCTGCGCGACATCGAGATCTTCCTCACGCTGGCGGAGGAGTTGCACTTCGGCCGCACGGCGGAACGGCTTCACGTGTCCCAGGCCCGCGTCAGCCAGGCCATCAGCAAGCAGGAACGGCGCCTCGGCGTGGCCCTGTTCGATCGCACCAGCCGGCGGGTGGCCCTGACCCCTGTGGGCCGGCGCCTCCGGGAAGACCTCCAGCAGGCCCTCGACCTGATCAAGGCGGGGCTCGCCCGCGCCGAGGCGGCCGGTCTGCGCACGGGTCAGACCTTGCGGCTGGGCGTGTTCGGTCATGCCGCGCACGAACTGCGCCCCCTCGTCGACGCGTTCCGCGCCCGCTGCCCGGGCGGCGACGTCCAGTTCGGCGAGATCTACGGCAGCGACCCGTTCACCGCCCTGCGCACCGGAGAGCACGACGTGAACGTGCTGTGGTTGCCCATCGCCGAACCGGACCTCACGGTCGGCCCGACCGTGCTCACCGGGGGCCGCGTGCTGGCCGTGCCGGCGGACCATCCGCTCGCCGGGCGCGGCACCGCGTCCCTGGAGGACCTCGCCGACAACCATGTCGTCGACCTCGGCCCCGGCGCCCCCGAGTATTGGGTCGAGTCCATGGTCCCCACGCGTACACCGCTCGGCCGCCGTATCCCGCGCGGGCCCGCGGCGCGGACTTTCCACGAGATCCTTTCCCTGGTGGCCTCCGGGCAGTGCGTCCACCCGCTGGGCGAGATCGCCGCCCGCTACAACAGACCTCCCGGAGTCGTGTTCCTGCCCATCCACGACGCCCCCGCCCTCCACTGGGCCCTGACATGGCGCTCCACCGCCGACAACCCCGCGATCCACGTGCTGGCGCAGACCGCCGCCGACCTCGGCCCCATCTCGCTGTGAGAGCGGCGACGGGAACGCGGTCCGCCGCGCGGTGAGAAAGCGGTGAGAAAGTGGTTCAGAGACGATCAACGGCTGTGCTAGCGTTCGCGGCATGAAGCGCGCCTGCCTGACGACGACGCCGGAGACCGTCCCGGCGCGCTGACACGTACTTTCGACGAAGCCCCGGGGCGAGTGCCCCGGGGCTTCGTCGTCCGGTCACTCGCCTCGCCGCACACGAACCGCGAGGAGACCGCGATGCACGACCACCCGATGCACGACCACCGCAAGCTGGGCCGCGAGCTCGGCCTGTTCGACACCGACCCGCTGATCGGCTCGGGGCTGCCTTATTGGCTGCCCGACGGAGCCGTGATCCGCCACACCCTGGAGGAGTACATCCGCGACGCCGAACGGCGCGCGGGCTACCGGCACGTGTACTCCCCCGTGCTCGGCAAACGGGAGCTGTACGAGATCTCCGGGCACTGGTCGCACTACAGCGACGACATGTTCCCGCCCATGGACCTCGGGGGAGAGCAGGTCGTGCTGCGGCCGAGCCTGTGCCCCCACCACGCGCTGATCTACCGCTCGCGCTCGCACAGCTATCGCGAGCTGCCGCTGCGCGTCGCCGAGCTGGGCGGCATGTACCGCTCCGAGCTGTCGGGCGTGCTCGGCGGGCTCACCCGCGTGCGGGCGATCCAGCTCAACGACGCGCACATCTTCTGCACCCTCGACCAGGTCGCCGCCGAGGCCGCCGGGGCACTGGAGATGATCGGGCGCGCCTACGCCGCCCTCGGCATCCGCCCGGTCCGCTACCGGCTGTCCCTGCCCGGGGCCGGCGGCAAGTACGTCGCCGCCCCCGAGATGTGGCGGCGGGCGACCGCCATGCTGACCGACGTCCTCGACCGCTCCGGCCTGCCGTACGAGGCGGTCGAGGGCGAGGCGGCGTTCTACGGCCCGAAGATCGACGTGCAGATCGCCGACGGTGCGGGACGGGAGGCCACCCTGTCCACCGTGCAGGTCGACTTCCACCAGCCCGAGCAGTTCGACCTGCACTACATCGGCCCGGACGGCGGCAGGCACCGACCGGTCATGGTCCACCGCAGCATCATCGGCAGCGTCGAGCGGGCCGTGGCGCACCTCATCGAGGTGTACGGCGGCGCCTTCCCGGCCTGGCTCGCCCCCACCCAGGTGGTGGTCCTGCCGGTGACCGAGGCCGAGCTGCCCCGGGCCGAGGCGCTCGTACGGCGCTGCGCCGAGCTGGGCCTGCGGGCGGAGGTCTCCGGGCCCGAGCACGGCAGCCTGGGCGCCCGCGTCCGGGCCGCCCGGCTGGCGCCCTACCAGGCCGTGATCGGTGCGAAGGAGGCCGCGGGCGACGAGATCGCGCTGCGCCTGCGCGACGGCCGTGCCCTCGACGCGATGCCCGCCGCCGAGGCGCTGGCCCGCATCGGCGACCTCGTCGCGGCCCGCACCACCGCCCTGTGGGAGCCGGCCGTCCAGCGGGCCTGACGTGCACCGGCGAGGCTGACGACGCCGGTGCGGTCAGCCTCCGTCGCCGGTGAGCCGGGCGAACAGGCGCGCGGCGTCGGGCTGCTTCCACTCGATCCGGTTCGGGTCCTTCTCGTAGGGCCGCCAGGGCACGGTCAGGGCCGTGACCCGGGTGCCGGCCCGTCGCACGTCCTCCGCCAGCGCGAGCATGGTGTCCAGGTCCAGACCCGCGTCCGTGGTGACGGACGTCGCGGCCACGCGGACGAGAGCGGACAGGGCGGCGGGGGTGTCGATACGCGAGACCTTCTTGAGCATCGCCTGCATCAGGGCCATGTTCCGCTTGATGCGGGCGATGTCGGAGCCGTCGCCCACATAGCGCAGGCGCGCGTACGCCACGGCGGTCTCGCCGTCGACCACCGAGCGGCCGGCCGGCAGCCTGAGCTTCGACCTGGGGTCGTCCACGGCACGGGGGAGGGTGACCTCGACGCCGCCGAGCGCGTCGACCAGCTTCGCCAGCCCGTCGTAACGGACGGCGACGGCGTGGTCGACGCGCACGCCCGTGGCGGTCTCCACGGTCTTCCACGCGCAGGTCAGGCCGCCGATCGCATACGCCTGGTTGATCATGTCCTCATGTGCGGCGATGGTCCGGCCGTCGGCCGACCGGCACTGCGGGATCCGGACCATGGAGTCGCGGGGCAGGCTGACGGCCGTCGCCTGCTTCCGGTCGGCGGACAGCCGCAGGAGGACCATGAGGTCGCTGCGCTCGCCCAGGTCGCCGACGCGTGCGGACGTCGGGCGCCGGTCGGAGCCGAGGAGCAGCACGGTCAGGGCCTCGCCCTTCTTGGGAGGACGGTCTCCCGCGGGCGGCGCCACGGTGTGCGCGCCGGTCGTCCCGCGCAGCAGCACGGTCGGCACCACGACCAGCGCGGCGGTGACCACGGCGACCGCCGCCAGGGCGATCCAGCCCGCCCGGCGTCCGCCGGTGAACCACGTCGGGCGCCGGCGGCGCCCGCCCGCCGCCTCGTCGAGCAGGCGGCTCCGCTGGCGCGCGAGCCCTGCCGGGGGCTCATGTTCGAGGTCGAGGTCGCGGCCGAGGTCGCGGAGCATCGTGAGGTCGTCCATGGCTACTCCTCGTCCCGCAGCGGATTGGTGTGGCCGAGCGCCTCGCGCACCTTGCGACGCGCCCGGTTGAGACGTGAACGCACGGTGCCCACGGGGATGCCGAGGGCCTGCGCCACCTCCTCGTACGTCAGGTCGGCCCACGCGATGAGCAGCAGGACGTCGCGGTCGCCCTTCGGCAGGCGCGCCAGCGCGGCGGCCAGCAGCGGGCGTACGGCCGTCGCGCGCACGCCGTCCTCGACGCGCTCGGCGGGGGACTCCGCGACGTCGTCGAGCGGGCTGCGGGTGAGCGCCCGATAGCGGGCGGCCTCGTCACGGTGGTGCCGGGAGACCAGCTTGCTGACGATGCCGAACAACCAGGGACGGGCGTCGGGGCGGGTCAGGTCGTAACGGTCCCGGCGCCGGAACGCCACCAGGAACGTCTCGCCCACCAGGTCCTCGGCGACCTCGGGGCCGAGGCGGCGGGACACGTAGCGGTAGAGCATCGAGGCGTAGCGGTCGAACAGCGCCGCGAACGCCTCGGGCCGCGCCCTGGACTCGGCGATCAGATCCGAGTCCAGGCGTGGAGTGGCAAGGGGAATCATCGACGACACCATGGCATCGAGCCGGCCTGACCCTTCGTGGGGGAACGGACAGCCATGTCTCGCCACTCGCCGCGTTCCGGGTTCACGGCATGGACGGCCCCGGCCGGTACGCCTGCGGCCCGCCGCGCGGCGTCCGGGCCGGCGAGCGGCCGTCAGTGCGACGCGGCCGGCACGCTCGCGGGCTCGTCGCCGGTGACCCGCAGACCGCGTACGCCCGGGGCGAGCAGCGCGGCCAGCGTGACCAGGATGATGATCGCCCCGCAGGCGACCAGCGCCGGCCGAGGCCCCACCGCGATGGCCACCGGCCCGGCCAGCAGCAGGCCGAGCGGCCCGAACATCAGGGACCCGAGCGCGTCGTAGGAGCTCACACGCGACAGCGACTCGGGCGGGATCTCGCGCTGCATCGTGGTCTGCCACAGCACGCCGAAGATGTCGAAGCACACCCCCATCACGAACGCCCCGCCCACGACCGTCCACAACGGCGCGTCGATGCCCAGCAGCACGTACGGCAAAGCCGTGGGCAGCGTGAAGAGCGTGCCGAGCAGGATGGGCCGCCGGGGTCGCAGGCGCAGCGTGACGACCACCCCGACGATCGTGCCGACGGCCTCGCCCGCGAGGACGGCCGACCAGGCGGGCGCCCCGCCCAGCGACTGCTTGGCGACCAGCGGCCCGAGCACGCCGTGGGCGGCCTGCAGCGCCATGACCAGAATCGAGAACTGGGCGACGACCACCCACAGCCACTGCCGCGAGACGAACTCGCGCCAGCCGTCCCGCAGGTCGGCCAGCACCGAGTGCCCGCCGCCGGCCGCGCGCTCGGCGGGCGTGAGGCGCAGCAGCGCGATCAGCACGGCGGCCACGGCGAACATCGCCCCGCTGGCCGCCAGCGCCCACCCGCCTCCCAGCAGGACCACGGCCGCGCCGCTCAGCACGAGGCCGGCGACGCGGGAGATGTTCTGTCCCAGGCCAAGCAGCGCGTTCGCGGTCTGCAACCGGTCGGCCGGCACCACGTCCGGGATGATCCCGGTGAGGGCGGGGAACAGGACCGCGGAGGCGACCCCGCTCACCGCGCTCGCCGTCACGAGGGCGGGAAGCGGCGTCCAGCCCGTGAGCATCATCGCGCCCAGGCAGAAGTACGCCGCCGCGTTGAGCGACTCCCCCGCCATCATGACCCGGTTGCGCGGCAGCCGGTCCGCGATCACCCCGCCGACGAGCATGAACAGCACCATCGGCAGCGCCTCGGCGGTGAGCACGGCGGACAGTGTCTTGGCGGTCGCGCCCGGCAGGCCGAGCACGCCGA
Source organism: Microbispora hainanensis (assembly GCF_036186745.1). Taxonomy (NCBI): domain Bacteria; kingdom Bacillati; phylum Actinomycetota; class Actinomycetes; order Streptosporangiales; family Streptosporangiaceae; genus Microbispora; species Microbispora hainanensis. Next base: position 2,372,522 of record NZ_CP108086.1, read on the forward strand.
AGGCGAGGGCGACCGGCGCGAAGGCCGTGCCGAGTACGGAGATCGTCCGGGCGACCAGCAGCAGGGCGAACCGCCGATCCCTGAGCAGGCCGAGATCACGGTTGAGGCCAGGCATGGGGACAACTCCGGAGGACGTGGAATTACGTGGAGCGTGGAAAGGAAGGCGACAAAAGAAAGCGACCCAGAAAGGCCGACACTTCATCGTGCCGTCCCCGCCCGCGCCCGTCACCTCATTTACGCCCGGGCGCGGCGCTTCGGTCAGCCCCGGGATCTCGCCGTACGGGTGTGGCGATCCCGGGTCGCTGGACGACGAGCGCGGCACATCGGCTGGGCCTGGGGCCTCGCTGGACGGCCAGCGTGCGTGACCGTCCCCGCCCGCAGCGCGTCCCCGCCCGGCCGTAGTGAGCGCGCCCGGCGTCGCCGTTCCCGGTCAGACGTCTTTGGTATAGCGGTGGCACCTGCCGTCGAGCCAGGCGCGGTAGTCCGCGGTGTGGCTGGTCATCACGCTGTTGGCAGCCTCGTCGAGCACGGCCTGCCATCGCGGTTCGTTGAGCTGCCAGGGAGGCGGCGGCTCGTCCCACTTGACGCCGTCGGTCCACTTCGCCGCCGAACCACGCAGGTGGTCCGGCAGCCGTTCGGCGAGCTCCGCCTTGATCCACTTGTCACGTGAGTAGACGAGGATCGGCTGCGCGTCCTGCCGTTCGACGATGGGATCGATGATCTCCCGCCAGGCGGCGGCGCCGTGCACCGGGTCGGCGAGCACGGGCGCGACGGACTTCTTGATCTCCAGCAGCGCGAGCAGCCCTCGGGCGCGGACGTGATCGAGCCACTCCCGCAGGGTCGGCACCCGCTCACCCGCGTACGGCCCGCGGGCGATCCGGCGGTCGCGCAGGTTGCCGGGTCCCTCGGCCCACCCGATCTCGCGGATCTCCTGCAGGGGGCCGGTCAGCCCGTTGGTCGTCCTGTTGTGCCACATGACGGCCTTCGTGCCGCGCCGGGTGAGCTGTACGTCGGACTCTACGCCGTCGGCGCCCCACGAGGCCTGGTCGTCGACCGCCCGCAGCACGTTGGGCTGGCGGATCAGGTCCTTGGCCTTGGCGCCGGTGCTCTTCGGGTAGCCGCCGTGGCCGATCACCAGCGGACACGGCGGCGGCTCCTCCGCCTGCGCGAGTGCGGGCGTGGCGGTCATCGCGACCACGAGCGCCATCGCGATCACGAATACCCGCACCGCGACCACGGAGGCCCGGGTGACGACGAGCGCCGCGGCGACCACGAGTACACCCGCTGCGACCACGAAGGCCCGGGTGACGACGAGCGCCGTGGGGACCACGAGTACACCCATCGCCTCTACGAGGGCCCGTGCGGCTGTGCGGGCCCGTGCGACCACGAGGGCAGGCGTGGCTTTCAGCGTTGCCCTGGTCATCGCTCGCCCTCCCTGCCCACTCGCCGCCCGCTCCTATGCCCGCTCGCCGCCCGCGCCGTGCCCGCCCGCGTCGTGCGCCCGCCCGCGCCGTGCCCGCCCGCGCCGTGCTGGACCACGGCCGACGAGCGCATTGTGAGCGGCCCTCCGGGGATCATGCTGCTCATGCCGCGCGGACGGTGATCCTTTCTGGACGGCTATGGGGATTCTTGACGACTACAGGGAACGGCTCAGACGAGCTGGGCGGCCTGGAGCCGATCGACAGGTGCTGCATCCTGCGGCACAGCGCGGAGCGCAGTGTCAGCAGGTCGGCGACGGGCGCGTGCCGGACGAGCGCGTCGATGACGTTCGCGGTGACCAGCGGGAGCAGCCAGGCCGGGCTGTGCTCGACCACGAACCCGAGAAGGGTAAAAAGCCCGTAAATATCCTAGAAGTCGAAGGTGGATGTGCCCAGGGACGGGCAGCGCCTCGCGAGGGAGACCGCGGGGCATCCGGTGCCTATCCTGAAGGGCGGAGGGTAGCCTCGTCGGCAGCGCAAGAGCGATCCTCCCGACCGTCCGCTCTTGCGGATACCTCGCGAAAGGTGGCCCATGGGCGGAGGTGATCGCGTGACGCGGCTCGGCCCTGTGAGCGGCCTCGAGGGAGACGAAACGGCCCTCGCAACCATGATCGGGCTGGTGCAGGGCGTGCTCGACGCGATCGCGCTCCAGGGCGTGTGGCTGGTCCCCATCGGCGATCAGGAGGCCGGGGCGACCCTCGACTTCGAGGTGTGCGCGGCCAGTCCCGACGCCAGGGACATCCACGACAGGACCGGCAAGGAGCTCGTCGGCCTGCGCGTGCTCGAGGCGTATCCGAGCGTCGCAGGCTCTCCGCTGTGGGACGCCTACCTCCGCGTCATGGAGACCGGGGAGCCCGAGGACATCGATCCCTACGTGCACCGCGAGGACGAGGACGGCGTGCCTCATCTGTCCGCCTACGGTGTGCGCCTGGCCCGGCTGCACGGCGGCCTTCTCGTCTCCTGGATCCGCCGAGACAGGGAGGAGCGCCTGTCGGCCCGGCTGCTCCACACCGAGCGCCTGGGACACCTCGGCTGGGGGCACTGGAGCCTGATCACCGGCGAGGCCGAATGGTCCGACCAGCTCTACGTCATCCACGGCCGTGACCCGGCCGACGGGCCGTTCGCGCTGGAGCACTACCGCGAGATCGCCCACCCCGACGACGTCCCGATCGTGGAGCACGCGCTGACGACGCTGAGCGGCAGCGGCGGGCCGCACGAGTTCGAGATCCGCATCGACGTCGACGGCGAATATCGGCACATCAGGGCCACGGCCGAGGTCACCAGGGATGTGAGCGGACAGCCCGTCGAGATCCACGGCGTCGTGCAGGACGTGACCGACTGGCGCCGTACGGCCGACGAGCTCGCCGAGGTCACCCAGCGGCTGGAGGAGGAGTCGCAGGTCACCGCGCGGCTGCAGAGCATCATCCTGCCGATGCAGGACGCCGTGCCCGGCCTGCAGATCGGCGTGCGCTACTTCCCCGCCGAGACGGCGCCGCTGGGCGGCGACTGGTATCAGGCGATCCATCTCGATCACGGCGAGGCACTGCTGGCCGTGGGCGACGTCGCCGGGCACGGCCTGGCCGCCGCCTCCGCCATGGCCAAGCTGCGGCACGCGATAACGGGGCTGGCCTTCGCCGACCACGATCCGGCGCAGATCCTCGTGGCGCTGAACCGGCTGCTCAGGCGGATGCGGCCCGACGTGCTGGCGACGTCCGTCGTGGCCCACTACCGCACGAAGGACCGCACACTGACGTGGACCCACGCGGGCCACCCGCCCATGCTGCTCGTCAGAGGAAACGGGGTGCACCGGCTGCTGCACCCCGGCGTGCTGCTCGGCGTCTTCGAGGACGTGAGCTACAGCTGCGCCGAGATGCGGCTTGAGCCCGAGGACCTGCTCCTCATGTTCACCGACGGCCTCATCGAACGTCCGGGCCGCGACCTGTTCGAAGGCCTCGACATCCTCAGCGCGGCGGTCGCCGAGACCGTGTCAAGGGTGCCACCGCAGGCTCGTGTGGCGGCGGTCATGGAGGCCCTGGCCCCGAGCAACACCGGCGACGACACCTGCATCCTGGTCGCGCGCATTCTGCCGAACTCCTTGGAAGTGTTCTGATGTCCGATCTTCCTGACCTCTCGACAGCCGAGACCACGTTCGCCGCCGAGAGCAGCGGAAGCATCGGGGTGCTGACGGTGCGGGGGACGCTCGACTTCACCACGCACGAACAGGCCACCGAGTTCTTCGACAAGGCGTTCGCCCAGTTCGGGCCATACCTGGTGGTGAACCTGCTCGAACTGGGCTTCCTCGACTCCAGGGCGACAGGGCTGCTGGTCACCCGCTGGAAGCGGGCGCTGGACGAGGGAGGCTGGCTGGGCCTCGTCGCGGTCGAGCGCGGCGCGGCCCGCGCGTTGTGGATCACCGGGCTGGCGTCCCACATCCCGGTCTTCCCCACCGTCGTGGACGCCCTCGCCGCCGCGCCGGCCCGCGACGCCGAATAGCCGCTTTGTCGTGGATCGTCACCTGGCGTCCAACTCCTCATCACATGCCCGCCGTGGGCGGGATAGAGCCCATGAGCGGGGGTAGCACCCGAGGAAGTCGGCCGTGGAAGGGGCGAAGCCATGAAACGTCTCGTTGCCGGAGCGGCGGCGCTCGCGGCCGCCGGCCTGGGGATGGCGCGATGGGCGGCCTCGCGTGGCCGGGTGCCGGGCGCGGCGAAGGACCCGCTGGAGTCCAGCCGCTGGCTGGGCATCACGATCAACCGCCCGCCGGACGAGGTCGCACCGGGCGGGCATCTGCCCGAGCCGCTGGGCCGGATGGACGCCGAGGTGCGGATGAACCGGGCACCCGGCGACCGGGGGACCGAACTCTACGCCCGGCCCAGGGCACAGCGGCCCGGCACCCTCGCCCGGCTGCGTGGCGGGGAGGACCCCCGCACCGAGATCCGTACGGCGTTGCGCGAGACGAAGTCGCTGCTGGAGACCGGCGACGTGCTGCGTTCGGACGAGGAGATGGAGACGACCCGGCCGACCCTGCCGGGCAAGGTCCTCGACATGGCGCTGGGACGCGCGGCGGAAGGAGGGCGGCTGTGAAGGCGCTGTGCTGGCAGGGCGTGAACGAGCTGTCGGTCGAGCAGGTGCCCGACCCCGCGATCCTCAACGCCCAGGACGCGATCGTGAAGGTCACGGCGAGCACCACCTGCGGCTCCGACCTTCACCTGCTCGGCGGCTACATCCCGGCCATGCGGGCCGGCGACGTCATCGGGCACGAGTTCATCGGCGAGATCGTCGATGTCGGCCCCGAGGTGAGCCGGCACCGGCCGGGCGACCGGGTGGTGGTCTGCTCGATCATCGGATGCGGCCGCTGCTGGGCCTGTCGTCACGACGAGTGGTCGCTGTGCGAGAACAGCAACCCCTCGCCGGGCATCACGGACCTCATGTGGGGCGGCACGACCGCCGGCATCTACGGCTACTCCCATGCGATGGGCGGCTTCCGGGGCAGCCACGCCGAGTACATCCGGGTGCCCTTCGTGGACTACAACGCGTTCACCATCCCCGAGGGCGTCTCGGACCTCGACGCCCTGTTCGCCTCCGACGCGGCCCCGACGGGCTGGATGGGCGCGGAGCTCGGCGGCGTGAAGCCGGGAGACGTGGTCGCGGTGTGGGGGTGCGGCGGTGTCGGTCAGATGGCCGCCCGGGCCGCCATGCTCCTCGGCGCCGAGCGGGTCATCGCGATCGACCGCTATCCGGAACGGCTGGCCATGACCGCCCGCCACGTCGGCTGCGAGGTGATCGACTACACGAGCACCGACGTCACGGCCGAGCTGCGCGAACGCACCGGCGGCCGGGGCCCGGACGTGTGCGTCGAGGCCGTCGGCATGGAAGCCGACAGCACCGGGATCCAGCGCGTCTACGACGGGATCAAGCAGCAGCTCCGCCTGGAGCAGGACCGCCCGATCGCGGTGCGGGAGGCGATCCACGCCTGCCGCACGGGCGGCTCGGTGTTCGTGCTGGGGGTCTTCGCCGGCTTCGTGGACAAGTTCCCGCTCGGCGCGCTGATGAACAAGGGCCTCACGCTGCGCGGCGCGCAGCAGCACGGCCAGCGGTTCATCCCGAAGCTTCTCGACCGCATCGCGAAGGGGGACCTGAAGACCTCCTACCTCGCGACGCACGTCATGACGCTCGACGAGGGGCCCAAGGGCTACGAGCTGTTCAAGCACAAGAAGGACGGCTGCGTCCGCGCCGTCTTCCGCCCCTGGGCCTGACGCGCCGTCGGCCTGACGCGTGAGAGGGCGCCCGCCGCCTCCCTGTGAGGCGGCGGGCGCTGATCTCAGCGGACGGCCGGGGCGGCCAGCCGTTCCGCCTCGTGATGCAGTGCCTCGATGAGGACGAGCTCCAGGCGGAGCTCGTCGTCCACGAGGCTCTCGAGGACGTCCATCCGGGCCTCCTTGTTTCCAAAGACGTCCCGCGCCGCGCGACGGTTGACCATGGCGCGATGCGGATTCGGATGGAATGTGGCAATGCGTCCCGCCGATCGCGCCGCTTCCCGGTTACCCAGGAAAGACGCGACTTCACTCACTTCAGCCACAAAGGTCCCGTGAAAAACAAAAAGTCCACTCCGACCGGAGCGGACGCAGGCATGAACACGCCACAGAAGCGCGAGTGCCGTATAGTGAGAGATTCCCGATCATCTGAAAGTCAGACGCTCTCACTAGGAGTTTATCACAGGAATGGGTGACCGTCAATCCGAGTCCGCTCGCGCCGAGGCCCTGCGGATCGAACAGTCCTACGTCTCCATGCTGTACGGCCGCCTCGACGTCGCCCGGGAACGGGCCGAGCGCGGCATGCGGGAAGTCCTGGCCCGGGGCGGCACGGGCACCCGGCAGGCCGTCGTGGAACGGGAGGCGGCGGCGGCCGAACATGCCCGCCGCCTCGCGCAACTGTCGGCCGTCGAACGCGGCCTGTGCTTCGGGCGCGTCGACGACGCCGAGGGCGAGACCCTCTACGTCGGCCGCATCGGGCTGCGCGACGACGATCACACGTCCGTGCTCGTCGACTGGCGGGCCCCCGCCGCCCGCCCCTTCTACGTCGCCACCCCCGGCGACCCGGGCCCGCTCGTACGCCGCCGCCACCTGCACACCCGATATCGCGAGGTCGTGGGCATCGACGACGAGGTCTTCGACCTCGACCGGATGGCCGACGGAGACCGCCGTACGCTCGTCGGCGAGGCCGCGCTGCTCGCGGCGCTGCGCCGTGGCCGCACCGGACGCATGGGCGAGGTCGTCGCCACCATCCAGCGCGAGCAGGACCGGGTGATCCGCTCGGGCCTGGCGGGGGCGCTCGTCGTGCAGGGCGGGCCGGGCACGGGCAAGACCGTCGCCGCGCTGCACCGGGCGGCGTACCTGCTCTACACCTACCGCGACACGCTGGAACGGCGCGGCGTGCTCGTCATCGGCCCCAACGCGACGTTCTCCCGCTACATCAGCCAGGTGCTGCCCGCGCTGGGCGAGACGCAGGTGGTGCTGACGAGCATGGGCGGGCTCCACCCCGGGGTGCGGGCCACCGCCGAGGACGAGCCGGCCGTCGCGGTCGTCAAGGGCGACCCGCGCATGGCCGAGGTGATCGAGGGGGCGGTCCGCGACCGCGAGCGGGTGCCCGAGGGCGACCTGGAGGTGAAGATCCCCGTCCGCACGTCGGTGCGCGGCGGCGTGGAGGTCGTGGTCGAGGAGATGACGCTGCGGGTCGACCACGCCACGTGCCTGCGGGCCCGCGACCGCGCCCGCGGCCTGCGGCGGCAGCACAACATCGCCCGCTGGACGTTCGTGGACGAGATGCTGCGGGCGCTCGCGTGGGACGAGGCGGAGCGGCTCGACCGGCCGCTTGAGGACGGCGACCTGGAGTATGCCGCCACCACCCTGTGGGAGCACCGGTCGGTGCGCGACGCGCTAGACGCCCTGTGGACGGAGATCACTCCCGAGCGGCTCGTCCGCGAGCTCCTGTCGGACGAGGAACGGCTGCGCGCGGCGGCCGTGCCCCACCTCACGGAGGAGGAGCTGGCGCTCCTGCTGCGGCCCCGCGAGGCGCCGTGGACGGTCGGCGACGTCCCCCTGCTCGACGAGGCCGCCGAGCTGCTCGGCGCGTACGACTACGGGGCGGGGGCCCGGCGTCGCCGCGCGGAGGACGAGCGCCGCGAGGAGGAACTGTACGCGCGGGAAGTCCTGACGATCACCGACGTCGATCCGGTGCTCGACGCGGCCCTGCTGGCCGGCCGCAACCGCGACGACGGGCCGTACGTGACGACGGCCGACCGGGCCGGCCGCGACCGCACCTGGGCGTACGGGCACGTGATCGTGGACGAGGCGCAGGAGCTGTCGGCGATGGCCTGGCGGACGGTGATGCGGCGGGTCCCGGCCCGCTCCCTGACGGTCGTCGGCGACATCGCCCAGACCGGCTCGGCGGCGGGCGCGCGGTCGTGGGGCGAGATGCTCGACCCGTACGTGAAGGGACGCTGGCGGGAGGAGCGCCTGCTGGTCAACTACCGGACACCGGCCGAGATCATGGAGGTCGCCGCCGACGTGCTGCGGGCCGTCGCGCCCGGGGAGGAGCCGCCCGAGTCGGTCAGGTCCGGCGGCGCCCGCCCCCGCGCCGTGCCCGCGGACGGCACCGACCTGCGGCTGCTGGTGGAGTCGGAGCTGCGCGAGATCGGGGAGGGGCGGGTCGGCGTCGTCGCGCCGGACGCCCGGCACGCGGAGGTCGCCGCGCTGTTCCCCGAGGCGGTCGATCCCCTGGACAGCCCCGTGGCCGTCCTCACCGTACGCGGCTCGAAGGGCCTGGAGTTCGACGCCGTGGTGGTCGTGGACCCCGAGGGCATCCTGCGTCAGTCGCCGCAGGGCGGCCAGGACCTCTATGTCGCCATCACCCGGGCGACCCGGCGGCTCACCGTGGTCTACGAGGACCGCCTCCCCGCCGTACTGCACCGCCTGGAGGCCCCGGCCCCCTAGACACGCGACGAGGGAAGACCCGGCCTGAGGGCGTCCCGGGCAGCCGAGCAAAGCGAGGCGAACGAACACGCCGACCAGGCGCGACGAGGGAGGCGTTCATCACGCGCCCCCGGCGCGACCCCGGCCGATCACAGCGCCCCGATGAGCGACGCGGGAGACACAGCACGGCCGGCGTTGGGGGAACGCCGGCCGTGCCGGGTGGCTGTGAGGGACGTGCTAAGGCATTTTTCCCGAGATCTCGTCGGCGGCCTTGTCGGCCTTCTCACCGGCGTCCTCGGCCTTGTCTCCGACCCACTTGCTGGCGTCGGAGCCGGTGTGCCGCATGCTCTCCCGCATGGTCTCGGTCCAGCGCTGGGCGTTGTTCCGATACATCGCCACACCGACCGCGCCGATGGCGACGCCGCCGAGCAGCGCGACGACGGGCCAGCGCCGGCGGGGCTTCCTGGTGCTGGTCACGTCGATCCTGCGGGCCAACTCGGCCAGGAACGCGCTCACGATCGGAGCGATCTGCTCCTCGACCGACTGCGCCGCCTGGTCGAGCTTCGGCGCCGCCCAGACCCTGGCGTCCTCGAGCCGGTGCGACGCGAGATCGCGTGCGCTCTCCGCCACCGGACTCATCCGCCCACTGGCCTTCATCGCCTGGTCTTTCATCCTGGTCAGCCACGTCTGCGGGATGACCACCTCGGCGCGACGCCTTCTGTTCATTGTCAGGGACACGATCAACCTCCCCAATCGACGGGGCCCCGGAACGACCCCTTCCCGGATGGTTGTGGCTCAATCACGAACGGTGCTTGAAGGCATGCTCGATACCCTGTTCACCGGACAACTAACACGAGCAACCAAAGGGGGCGGCCCTCGTGGCTGACAACCTCATCGCGAATCTGCGCACGAACCACGGCACGATCCGCGTCCAGCTTTTCCCCAACAAGGCGCCGAAGACCGTGCGCAACTTCGTCGAGCTCGCCGAGGGCACCCGGGAGTGGACCCACCCGGAGACCGGTGAGAAGCAGACCAACACCAAGCTCTACGACGGCACGATCTTCCACCGTGTCATCAACGGCTTCATGATCCAGGGCGGCGACCCGCTCGGGCAGGGCGTCGGCGGCCCCGGCTACAGCTTCGACGACGAGATCCACCCGGAGAACCAGTTCAACCGGCCCTACCTGCTCGCCATGGCGAACGCGGGCAAGCGGTTCGGCAAGGGCACCAACGGCTCCCAGTTCTTCATCACGGTGAGCCCGCAGCCGCACCTCAACCAGGGCCACACGATCTTCGGTGAGGTGATCGAGGGCACCGAGGTGGTCGACGCGATCGCCAAGACCCCCACCGGCCGCAACGACAGGCCCGTGAACGACGTGGTCCTCGAAGAGGTCACCATCGAGCGGTCCTGACGCCGCTCCGTCCGGCGCTCTGGAGACGCCCCGGCCCCCGCGAACACGCGGCCGGGGCGTCTCCGGCTTATAGGCTGGCTGGTGGATGCGCCCCCACCAAGGGACCCGCCAAGGAAGGACCCCATGACCTCCCTGCCTCCGCCGCCCCCGCAGCCGGGGGCGCAAGCCGTGCCCACCTGCTATCGGCACCCCGACCGCGAGACCTACGTCCGCTGTCAGCGCTGCGAGCGCCCGATCTGCCCCGACTGCATGCACGACGCGGCGGTCGGTCACCAGTGCCCCGAGTGCGTCCGCGAGGGCAACCGCGAGGTGCGGCAGGCCCAGGCGACGTTCGGCGGCGCCGCCGTGGCCGCGCCCCGCGTCACGTGGACCCTGCTGATCCTCAACGTGCTCGCGTACGCGGCCGAGGTCGTGCGCCCGGACGAGGTCATCCAGCGGTTCGCGATGTGGTCGCTCGGGGTCCACATGGGCGAGTGGTGGCGGCTGATCACCAGCGCCTTCCTGCACTCCCCGCCGCCGTCGTTCTGGCACATCCTGTTCAACATGTGGGCGCTCTACGCGCTGGGCCCGGAGCTGGAGCGCAGGCTCGGCTCGGGCCGGTTCGCGGCGCTCTACCTGCTGTCGGCGCTGGGCGGCTCGGTCGCCATCTATCTGTTCGGCACGTCGGCCGTCGGCGCCTCCGGCGCCATCTACGGCCTGTTCGGCGCGTTGTTCGTCGTCGCCCGCAGGCTCGGCTACGACGCCCGCGGCGTCCTGTGGCTGATCGGCATCAACGTGGTCATCACGTTCGTCGTGCCGGGCGTCAGCTGGCAGGGCCATCTCGGCGGGCTCGTGACCGGCACGATCATCGCCGCCGGCTTCGCCTACGCGCCACAGCGCAACCGCACCCTCGTGCAGGCCGGGGTCGCCGCCGCGGTGCTGGTGGCGCTGGTCCTGACCGTCACCACGCTCCCGCCGTACGGGCTGCTGCAGGGCGCGTTCACCTGACGCTTCCCGCGCCGGGCCGCGTGATGCGGTCGAGCCAGCGCCGCAGCAGGGCGGTTTCGGCCGGCTCAAGGGCGTCGGTGCCGGCGAGGTCGAGCTGCGCGCGCAGGCGCAGCGCGGCCTCGCGGAGGGGATCGGCGTCCTCCCGCGTGGTCGTCTCGGTGAGCACATGCGCGAACACGGCGTCGCGCATGCGGTGAGACAGCGCGGGGTCGTCGAAGAGCTCCGGATTCGCGAGGTGGTCGAGGGCGGTCCCGACGCACGCGGACATGATCAGCCGGGCGGCGACCGGTGGATCCACCCGCAGCGCGCCGATCGCCGCGCACCGCACGAGCGTCGCCTCCAGCAGCTCGAACACCCGGTCGCGAGCCGTGGACCGGGACCATGGCCGGGGCGTGAACATGAGCCGATAGAGGGCGGGGTTCTCCCGTGCGAACGCCATGTGACCGTCCCAGCCGGCCCGGAGGTCGTCGACCGGGTCGGCCGTCTGCTCCTGCGCGGCCTTGATCGCGGCGTAGCGCTCGTATCCGTGGTCGGCGACGGCGTCGAGGAGCCCTCGCTTGTCGCCGAACAGCCGGTAGAGCACGGGCTGGGTCACGCCGACCGCCTCGCAGACCGCCCGCGTGGCGATGTCGCTGTCCGGGGACGTCGCCAGTTGCTTCTCGGCGGCCTCGATCATCGCCGCATGTAGGGTGTCCGCGCCTGTCATGTAATCGATGATACGAAATTTTACTAGCGCCGATATTGCGGTCGTGCTAACGTCGCCTTCGTAACGCCGATATGGCTACCTCCTATCAATGATATTGGAAGCCAAGGGGGGGTCTCCAATGAGTGCTCAGCGCGTGGCCGTCGTCACCGGCGGCTCCCGCGGCATCGGCCGGGCGATCGCGACGACGCTGGCGGCGCGCGACTTCGCCGTCGTCGTGGGATACCAGGGAGCGGCCTCGGCCGCGGCCGAGGTGGTCGACGCCGTCACGTCGGCCGGCGGCCGGGCGATCGCCGCCCAGGCCGACGTCGCGGACGAGAACGCGGTCGCGGCGATGTTCGACGCGGCGGAGAAGGAGTTCGGCGGGATCGACGTCGTCGTCAACTCGGCGGGGCGTCTGACCCTGTCCCCGATCGCCGACCTCGATCTCGACGATCTGGACGCCCTGCACCGCACCAACATCCGCGGCACCTTCGTCATCGCGCGGGAGGCGGCGCGCCGCGTGCGCGACGGCGGCACGATCATCACGATGTCCACGTCCGTCGTCGGCCTGCAACTGCCTGCCTACGGGGCGTACGTCGCCAGCAAGGGCGCTGTCGAGGCGATGACATTAGTGCTCGCCCGTGAGCTGCGAGGGCGGCAGATCACGGTCAACGCGGTGGCGCCCGGCCCGACCGCCACCGAGCTGTTCTTCGAGGGCAAGGACGAAGCCACGATCGAGCGGATGGCCAAGCAGCCCCCGCTCGAACGGCTCGGCACCCCCGAGGACATCGCGGAGGTCGTCGCCTTCCTGGCGAGCCCCGCGGGGCACTGGGTCAACGGGCAGGTCGTGCGCGCGAACGGCGGCATCGTCTGACCCCGGCCGCAGTCCTCCGCCGTACCTCGCCGCCGCATTCCGGTCCGAGAACACCGGGCGACCACCCTGGTCCTGCTCGAAGAGGTGCCTGACGGCGGCTGGGGCCTCGGCGGGAACATCCTCACCGCCGAGATGCTCGGCCGGAGCTGACGATTCCCGCGCCGGGCCGGGCAATTCACCGCCCGGCCCGAGCCCGGCGCAAACCCGTCAGAGGGCCGCTCATTCTGCTGCCCACAGGCTGTGGATAAAGGCTGTGGAAAGAATTTTAAGAAAGCGGCCTAACGCCACTTCGTCGACAGTACGACGCCGACGATGATGAGTCCGAAACCGATCAGCAGGTTCCAGTTCGCCAGAGCGGAGATACCGGGAACGCTCGGCGCGATGTAGTAGATCGCGATCCAGGCGATACCGATGATCCAGCAGGCCACCATGACGGGGGCGAGCCAGCGGGGGCTGACCTTCACCGTCTGCGCCTTCTGCGGCGGCGTGTATACGGCCTTCTTGCGGGTCTTCGACTTGGGCACGGGAGCTTCTCCTGGTGGGTACCCGCGCGGTCGTGCGGGCTGGTGTCAATAGCGTAATCGCTGTGGCGGTGAAGTCCCGAGCAAGGATAGTCGGCGCGGGCCCCGCCGGGCGATCCCCCATGCGGGATTGCCGTACGCTGAAAGTCCGATTTCCGCTTGGCACACCCAGCCACCCCGGCGAAGCGGGAGACAGCTATGAGCCCGATCCGGGTGCTCGTGGTCGACAATCACGACAGCTTCGTGCACACGATCGTGCAGTACCTGCGCGGCCTGGGCGCGGACTGCGACGTACGGCCGCGCGACCACGTCACCGTGGGCGACGCCGACGCCTTCGACGCCGTGCTCGTGTCGCCGGGACCCGGCACGCCGGAGGCCGCCGGGGTGTCCGTGCCCCTCGTACGGCACTGCGCCGGGCGCGGCCTGCCGCTGCTCGGGGTCTGCCTCGGTCATCAGGCCATCGCCGTGGCGTACGGCGCCTCGGTGGACCGCGCGCCCGAGCTCATGCACGGCCGCACCAGCCTGATCTCCCACGACGGGCGGGGCGTGTTCCGGGAGCTGCCGTCGCCGGTCACGATGACGCGCTACCACTCGCTCGCCGTGGTCCCCGGCACCGTGCCGGACACGCTGGAGGTGACGGCCACCACCCCGGACGGCGTCATCATGGGCCTGCGCCACCGCGACGCCCCCATCGAGGGCGTGCAGTTCCACCCCGAGTCGGTGGTGTCCGAGCATGGTCATCGGTTGCTCGAAAATTGGCTCGCGCAGATTGTGTAACGCTTTCCGCTCTCGTTACGACTAGAAGAGTGAGGGCTTCCGCCATTGCCCCCGAGTGGCGGAAGCCCTTCCTCGTGTCCGGCACCTCTCCCACGGCCGGCAAGGGTCTGCAGGGGTCGGCAGGCGTCGGCAGAGGTCGGCCAGGTGACCGGAGACGCCGGGAGGTCGCGCTCGCCGGGAGGCCGCGGTCCCGTCCACGCCGACGCCCCATCCAGGCCGCTCGCAGGGCCGTTGATCCCCGTGCGAAAGGTCCCCGGTCGCCGAGCCGGCGCCTGATCCGGGCCGCTCGCCGAAACGATGGTCCTGCGGAAGACCCCGGCCGCTGAGCGACGCCGGGCAGCCGCTCACCGGGCCGCTTTCCGGGCCACATTGGCCGAAACGCCGACGGCGGCCACCGCCTCGCAGTGACCGCCGTCCGCTCGTCTCGTGCTAGTTGCCGAACGGGTTGTCGCCGCCGTCGCCGGGCGGGCCGATCTGGACGCCGCCGCCGTCCCCGTTGTTGGGGTCGTTGGGGTCGCCGCCGCCGTCCCCGGTGTCGCCGCCGTCGCCGGTGTCGTCCGACGGCGGGTCGCTGTTGGGCTGGTCGTTGGTCGGCGGCTGCTCCTGCGACGGGCCGGTGGAGACCGTCAGCGTGATCGTGGTGTTGGGGTTAGCCTTGGCCCCCGCCTGCGGCGACTGGTCGATCACGTTGCCCTTGGCCACCACGTCGCTCGGTTGCGGCGACGTCTTGACCTTGAAGCCGGCGCTCTTCAGCATCTGCGTCGCGTCCTCGAGCGTGTAGCCGACGACGCTCGGGACCTCGGTCATCTCCAGAGGCACGTACAGCCGCACCAGGGCGCCCTTCGCGACCTTCTCGCCCGGCTTGGGGTTGCTGTCGAAGACCTTGCCCTGCTCCTTGGCGGAGGCCTTCGGCACGATGCTGACCTTCAGCTCCAGCGCCTCCAGCTCGGCCCTGGCCTCCTCGGGCGACTTGCCGATCAGGTCGTCCGGGACGGTGACCTTCTCCTCGCCCTTGGACACGATGACGGTGACCGTGGCCCCGCGGTCGGCCTGCTCACCTCCGGCGGGGTCGGTGCTCACGACGGCGCCCTTGGGCACGTCGCCGTTGAACTCCTCCGGCCCGAACGCGACCTTGAACCCGGCCGCCTCCAACGCCTGCTTGGCCGCCGCCTTCGTCTGGTTCGTCACCGACGGCACCTGGACCTGGTCGGCGGCGGAGGAGCCGCCGGACCCGAGGAAGGCGTAGCCGACGCCGATCATGGCGCCGATCACCACCAGCGGGATGAGGATCCACAGGGCGGTCTTCAGCGCGGTGTTGCCGCCGCCGCTGCGCCGCCGCCCGTCGTATCGGCCGCCGCCGCGCTCCTCGCGGGCGTACTCGTAGTCGGGGATGGCGCGGGTGCTCTGCGTCATGGGCGCGCCGCCGGCCGTGGTCATCGTCCGCGTGCGGTCGGCCCCGCCATACCCGTTGTACTGCTGGGTGGCCATCGCCATCGTCTGCGGGTCGACCGGCATGCCCGACAGCGCCCGCTGGATGTCGCCGCGCATCTCCGCGGCGCTCTGGTAGCGCTGGACCGGGTCCTTGGCCATCGCCTTGAGCACGATCGCGTCGGCCCACTGCGGGATCTCGGGGTCGATCCGCGACGGCGGGATGGGGTCCTCCCGCACGTGCTGGTAGGCGATCGCCACGGGGGAGTCCCCGGTGAAGGGCGGCTGGCCGGTGAGCAGCTCGTACAGCACACAGCCGGTCGAGTAGATGTCGCTGCGGGCGTCCACGCGCTCGCCGCGGGCCTGCTCGGGGGACAGGTACTGCGCGGTGCCGATCACCTGCGCGGTCTGGGTCATCGTGGCGGCGGAGTCGGCCATCGCCCGGGCGATGCCGAAGTCCATGACCTTGACCTCGCCGTTGACCGTCAACATGATGTTGGCCGGCTTGATGTCCCGGTGGACGATGCCGCCCCGGTGGCTGTAGTCGAGCGCCCGCAGGATGCCGTCCACCAGCTCCATGGCCCGCTCGGGCAGCAGCCGCCGGTCCGCGCGCAGCAGGTCGCGCAGCGTCCGCCCGTCCACGAACTCCATCACGATGTACGGCACCGGCGTGCCGTCCATCATGTCCTCGCCGGTGTCGTACACGGCGATGATCGACGGGTGGTTGAGCGAGGCGGCCGACTGCGCCTCACGCCGGAAGCGCGCCTGGAACGTGTGGTCCCTGGCGAGATCGGAGCGGAGCGTCTTGATGGCGACGACACGGTCCAGCCGGATGTCCCGGGCGCGATACACCTCGGCCATGCCGCCACGCCCCACGACGCCATCCAGCTCGTAGCGTCCGCCGAGAAGTCGTGGCTGAGTCATTTCCTGCACTGTCCCTTGCCGTTCATCGTGGGGTGCCACCGGTCTCCATCATCGACCCCTGTGCTCATCACTCCCCCTCATCCGGAGGGTTCGTGTCGGGTGGGGCCTCCGTAGGGGGCGGAGTCTCACTGGGTTCCGTGGCCGGGGTGGACGTCGGAGTAGGGGTCGAGGTCGAGGTCGGGGACGAAGCCGGTGTGGGCGTCTGGGTTGATGCCGACGTGCTTACGGTAGCCGACGGAACGGCGCTCGGCTCGTCCGACGCCGCCGGAGTGGTCGGCGTTTGCGACCGTGGAATCTCTGACCTGTACGAACGTGCCGACGACGGCTTCGGCGACGGCGAGGGGGCCGGTGAGGCGGGCGGCGCGACCGTCTGACCGGGGTCCTGCGGCGGTTCGCCGGTGTGGGCCGCGGTGAAGGCCAGAACGCCGATGCCGACCGCGGCGGCGCAGCCCGCCGTCACGAGAAGCAGGGTCGTCCGGCGGCGCCGTCCGCCCACGGGTCCCGTGGGTCCCATGGTTCCCTCGGGGCCGCCGGGGCGTCGCGTACGGGCGGCGGGGGCGCCCGCGGGCGCCCTCCGCGTCACGGGCGTGACCGGGCCCAGCGGCGCGGTGGAGCCGGAACGCGGAGCGGCGGAGCCCGGACGCGAGCCCGTGGCTCCAGGACGCGGTGTGCCGGCGCCCTCGGGCTCGCCCAGGGGCGCCGTCAGGCCGGGCGTGGCCGGAGGCGTCGTACGGCCCGCGCCGCCCGCCGCCGGGAAGCCCTGGGGGTCGGTCAGCGAGCCGAGGGCCGCCGTCGAGGGGCCCGTGCCCGCGAGGGCGTCGCGCAGCGTCCGCACCCTGTCGAGGAGCACCGGCCCCGTCTCCGGCCGCGTGGCGGGGTCCTTGGCGAGCATGGCCGTCACGAGAGCCGCCACCGGAGCGGGCACCGTTCCTGGCAGCGGCGGAGGCGTGTCGTTGAGGTGCCGCAGCGCGAGCGCCACCGCGGTCTCCGCCGTGAACGGCGGCCGGCCCGCGAGGCACTCGTAGGCCACCACCCCGAGCGAATAGATGTCGCTCGCCGGGGTGAGCGTGGTGCCGGACGCCTGCTCCGGGCTCACATACTGGGCGGTGCCGAGGATGGTGCCGGTCGCGGTCAGCGGCGCGGCCTCCAGCGCACGGGCGATGCCGAAGTCGGTGATCTTGACCTGGCCGGTCCCGGTGACGAGCAGGTTGCCCGGCTTGACGTCGCGGTGGATCACACCGGCCCGGTGGGCCGCGTACAGGCCCCGGGCGGTCTGCTCGACGACGTCGAGCGTGACGTCGGGGCCGAGCGCGCCGTTGCGGGCGAGGATGGCCGACAGCGGCTCGCCCCGCACCAGCTCCATCACGAGGTAGGCCAGGCCGTCGCTCTCGCCGTAGTCGAAGACCTGGGCGATGCCCGGATCGGTCAGGCCGGCGGTGATCCTGGCCTCGGAGCGGAACCGGTCGCGGAAGGTGGCGTCGCCCGCGACGTGGCGGCCGAGCAGCTTGATCGCCACCTCCCGGCCGAGCAGCTCGTCCTCGGCCCGCCAGACCTCGCCCATGCCGCCCGCGGCGATGGGGGAGATCAGCCGATATCGGCCACCGAGCACGGTGTCGGTCATGTGTCGGTCACCGCCCGAGCACCGCCTGCATGACGTCGTGCGCGATCGGCGCGGCCACCGCGCCGCCGGTCGCGTCGTTGCCTGCGCTGCCCGACTCCACGAAGACCGCCACGGCGACCTTCGGGTCGTCACCCACCGGGGCGAAGGAGATGAACCACGCGTGCGACGGCTTGCCCGGCAGGGTCTCCGCCGTGCCGGTCTTGCCCGCCACGGTGATGCCGGGGATCCTGGCCGCGCCGCCGGTGCCGTGCTCCACGACGCTGATCATCATCTTGGTCAGCTCGCCGGCCACCTCGGGCGTGACGGCCTCGTCCAGCTCCTCGGGGTCGGTCCCGTCGATCTCCGCGCCGTCCGGCCCCATGATCTTGTTGACCAGGTACGGCTTCATGACCGTGCCCTGGTTGGCGATGCCGGCCGCGACCATCGCCATCTGCAGCGGGGTCATCTGGTTGCTCTGCTGGCCGATCGCGGTCTTGGCGAGAGCCGCCTTGCCCTCGTCGGGGCCGATGTCGCTGGGCGCGACCTCCATGGGGATCTTCAGCGGCTGGCCGACCCCGAACTTCTCGGCCTGCTCCTTGAGCTTGTCGTAGCCGACGTCCATGCCCATGATCGCGAACGGCGTGTTGCAGGAGATGGTGAGCGCCTGCACCAGCGTCGCCCGGCCGCCGCACGACTCGCCGTGATAGTTGGGCAGCGAGATGTTCGTGCCCGGCAGCGGCAGCGCGTCGGGCGCGTCGACCTGCGTGTTCTCGTCGCGCGAGGTGTCCTCGCTGAGGTAGGCCGCCGAGGTGACCGTCTTGAACGTGGACCCCGGGGCGAACGTCAGGTTGATGGCCCGGTTGAGCAGCGGCTTGTTGTCGTCCTTGTTCAGCTTGTTGTAGGCCTTGTTGACGGTGTCCTTGTTCGCCTTGGCCAGCGGGTTCGGGTCGTACGACGGCACCGACACCATCGCCAGGATCTTGCCGGTCTTCGGTTCGAGCGCGACGACCGCGCCGCGCTTGCCGGTGCCGGCCAGGTCCTTGTACGCGACCTCCTGGGCCTTGGTGTTCAGGGTGAGGTCGACGCTCGCGCCCTTGGCCGGCTTGCCGCTGACCAGGTCGATGGCCCGGCGGACCACCAGGTCGGGGTGGCTGCCGTCGAGGTAGCGGTTCATGGCGGCCTCGATGCCCGAGGCGCTCTCCGGCGCGAACCAGCCGACCACGTGCGTGAACGGCTTGCCGAGCGGATACTCCCGCTCGAACCGGAACTGCTTGTCGCCGGTGTCCACCGTCTTGGCCAGCGTCGTCTTGCCGTTGTCGGCCGTGATCCAGCCCCGGTCGATGTTGTAGCGGTTGAACAACATGCGCACGTTGCGCGAGTCGTTGCGCAGGCCCTCGGCCTTCACCGAGCCCAAGTAGGTCACGTTGGCCATGAGCAGGCCGAACATGAGCAGGCAGGCCACGGCGACACGCTTGAGCGGGCTGTTCATCGCTGCATCACCTGGGTCAGTCCCTCGTCCTGGATCGCCTGCGGCGGCGGCCGGCGGGCCGCGTCGGACATCCGTACGAGCAGGGCGATGAGCATCCAGTTGGCCAGCAGCGCCGAGCCTCCGGCGGACATGAACGGCGTCACGAGACCGGTCAGCGGGATCAGCCGGGTCACGCCGCCGACGATGATGAAGATCTGCCAGGCGAGGATGAACGACAGGCCGCCCGCGAGCAGCTTGGTGAACGGGTCGCGGGCGGCCAGCGCGGTGCGCAGCCCCCGCTCGACGATGAGCGCGTAAACCATGAGGATGGCCATCAGGCCGGTGAGACCGAGTTCCTCGCCCGTCGCCGTGAAGATGAAGTCGGAGAACGACAGCGGGACCTTGTACGGGTACCCCTGCCCGAGGCCGGTGCCGAGGATGCCGCCCGAGCCCATGGCGAACATGCCCTGCATGAGCTGGAAACTGCCGCCGCCCGCGTCGTACAGCGCGGGGTCCTCGGCGTGCAGCCAGATGTTGAAGCGGGCCTCGACGTGACTGAAGATCTGCCCGGCGAGGAAGGCGCCGCCGACGAACAGCAGGATGCCGATGAGCACCCACGAGGTGCGCTGGGTCGCGACGTAGAGCATCGCGACGAACGCGCCGAACAGCAGCAGCGAGCTGCCGAGGTCCTTCTGCATCACCAGGACGCCGAGGCTGATTCCCCAGGTGATGAGGACGGGACCGAGGTCGCGGGCGCGGGGCAGGTCGATGAACAGCAGGCGGCGGCCCGCCAGAGCCAGCACGTCGCGCTTGGCGACCAGATATCCCGCGAAGAAGACGACCAGGGCCAGCTTGGCGAACTCGGCGGGCTGGATGCTGAAGGGGCCGATGCCGACCCAGATGCGCGCGCCGTTGATCTCCCTGCCGATGAAGGGCAGCATCGGCAGCACCAGCAGCGCGATGCCGGCGAAGCCGGCGGTGTAGGTGAAGCGCTGCAAGACGCGGTGGTCCCTCAACGCGATCAGTGTCGCGGAGAACATCACCACGCCGAGCGCCGTCCACATGAGCTGGTTCGCCGCCGAGGCGAGATGCTCCCCGGCCAGCTCGATCCGGTAGATCATCACCAGACCGATGCCGTTCACCAGCGTCACGAGGGGAAGCAGAAGGGGATCGGCCCAGGGTGCCCACTTGGCCAGCACCAGGTAGGCCGCGAGCATCAGACCGCCGAGGCCGAGGCCGTAGCCGAGCATGCCGGACGGGACCTTGCCGTTGATCCCGAGCCCGACGCTGGCGTACGCGCCCATCACGATCAGCACGGCGAAGGCGAGCATGCCCAGCTGGGCGCCGCGCCTCTTCGCGGTCATCGGTACGGGCGTGGCTTCGACAGCAGTCACTTACTGGACCTCGTGGGGGTCGGCGTCGACTCGGCGTCCGCCTTGGGGGCCGCCGAGTCGCCGAAGCTCTTGATCTTGGATATCCCTGCCTGCAGGTCGTCGACCGGGATGCCGCTGCGGACCTGGTCCTGTTGCACCGCAGGCAGCGACGAGACGCGTACGTGGTCGGTGTAGGCGACCTTCTTGAAGGACACCGGCCCGACCTCCGCGTCGACGCCCTGGAACACGACGAGCTCGTCCCCCTTGGCGCCTATGTAGAACTGGCTCTGGGTCCACTGGTAGCCGAAATAGCCCCCGGCCCCGAGCGCGGCGGCGACGACCAGCACCCCGACGGCCACCTTCGGGCCCGATCGGCCCTTGCGCGAACGCCGCGCGGAGGCCTGGGCCTCACGCGCGGGTTCGTCGTCCAGGTCGTCGTCGATGATCACGGGTTGGGGCGCGGTCACGGTCGTGGCCCGGCCCGCGGGGGTGTCGGGCGGCGCCGAGCGGATCCGGCCGGAGCCGGCCGCGCCGACGACCGCCGCCGTTCCCGCGGGCGGCTGCACGTCGTCCACCTCGATCACGTCGGCGACCACACAGGTGATGTTGTCCGGCCCGCCGCCCCGGTTGGCGAGGTCGATGAGCTGCCGGACGACATCCTCGGGATCGTCGATCGTGCTCAGGGTGTGGTGCAGGGTCTCGGCGCTGACCACGGTGGAGAGACCGTCCGAGCACAGCAGGTAACGGTCGCCCACCTGGGCCTCCCGGTCCTGCAGGTCGGGATCGACCTCGCCGCTGCCGTCCAGCGCGCGCAGCAGTATCGAACGCTGGGGATGGTTGGCGGCCTCCTCCTGGGTGATCCGCCCATCGTCCACCAGCGACTGCACCAGCGTGTGGTCGTGCGTGATCTGGTACAGCTCGCCGTTCCTGAGCAGGTACGCCCGGGAGTCGCCCACATGGACCAGGGCGAAGCGCGAGCCGCTCCAGAGCATCGCGGTGAGCGTGGTGCCCATGCCCTTGAGGCTGGGGTCCCGGGCCACCATCGCGTGCAACTGGTGGTTGGCGTCCCGGACCGCCGCCTCGATGGCGCTGAGCAGATCACTGCCGAAGGCGTCCCGGTCGAGGGACGACAGTGCGGCGATGGCGACCGAACTGGCCACCTCGCCGTGAGCATGCCCGCCCATGCCGTCTGCGACGGCCAGCAGGCGGCCGCTGGCGTACGCCGAGTCCTCGTTGCCTTCACGGAGGAGCCCGACGTCCGAGCGAGCGGCGTAGCGGAGTGCGATGGTCATTTGCGCAATTCGATGACGGTCTTGCCGATGCGGATCGGAACTCCGAGGGGCACCGGGGTCGGGCGGGTCACTTTCGAGCGTTCGAGGTACGTGCCGTTCGTGGAGCCGAGATCCTCCACGATCCACTGGCCGTCCTGAGGAAAGAGCCGGGCGTGCCGGCTCGAAGCGTAGTCGTCGCTGAGAACCAGCGTGGCGTCGTTCGCCCGGCCGATGGTGATTGGCGTCTCCGTGAGGTTGATGATGGTCCCTTGCAGGGGGCCACCGGTGACGATCAGCTGGCGGGGTTCGCCCTTTTTGGGCTTGGAAACCGATCGGGGTTGCTTGACCGGTTTGCGTGCGGGCGCGGGAGCCGTACGCGGACCGAACAGGTCTGTCCGGATGACGCCGACCGCGGCGATCACGAAGAACCACAGCACCGCCAGGAAGGCGAGCCGGATCAGCAGCAGCGTTAGCTCGGACATGGACCGTTTGTCTACCTCTAATCGCGCCTGAACACCAGTGTCGTGCGGCCGAGCGTCACCCTCGTCCCGTCCTGCATCTCGATCCTGCGGACCGGCTGGCCGTTGACGAAGGTGCCGTTGGTCGACCCCAGGTCCACGAGCACGACCTGTGGTCCTTCCACTCTTAGCTCGGCATGATGCCGTGATACGCCCGGATCCACCAGCCGAAGATCACAATCGGTCCCGCGGCCCAGCAAAGTGACCGG
This sequence comes from Microbispora hainanensis, assembly GCF_036186745.1. Classification (NCBI taxonomy): domain Bacteria; kingdom Bacillati; phylum Actinomycetota; class Actinomycetes; order Streptosporangiales; family Streptosporangiaceae; genus Microbispora; species Microbispora hainanensis. Next base: position 2,395,018 of record NZ_CP108086.1, read on the forward strand.
TGTGGTCAGTTCGTACGACCGCTGGCCCTGGGGGTCGTCCTGGGTGGAGACGAGCAGCCGGGGGCGGCCCTGGAACGCGCTGGGACGGCTGGCGGGCAGGTCGCTCGGGGGCTGACGGATCTCGTCCTGCTCCACCGTCGCGCCCCTGATCACACCCGAACGGATGCGGAAGAGCCCGACGGCGAGGTCGTCTGCGGTCTCGAAACGCACCCGCACCGGCCCGACGAACGAGTAGCCCTGTTCCTTGGCGTACTCACGGGCGAGAGTGGCGAGCTCGTGGCTGATGCTGTCGGCGTACACCTCCAGCCGTTCGCTGTCGGTCGTCGACAGCTCCACCACGAAGTCGTTCGGCACGAGCGTGCGACCCTGAGCGACGATCGCGGCGCGCTCGTCCATCTCCCTCTGCACGGCGCTGGCAACCTCGACCGGCTGGAGATCAGACTTGAACGCCCGCGCGAAGGCCCCTTCAACCAACCCTTCGAGCCGGCGCTCGAAGCGCTGAAGGACTCCCACCGGATCCCTCCCTTCCAATGCCACTACGGTCGCGATCGCTCCGGTGCTGCACTGAGCTCCTTCGCATCGTCGTTTAGAAGGATCGTATCCGGGTTCGTAAGCACGGGCGGATACGTGCTAACCTTTCCAGGCACCCAGAGATGGGGGCCAACCGCAAGGGCAAGTGGCGGAATGGCAGACGCGCACGGTTCAGGTCCGTGTGTCCGAGAGGACGTGGGGGTTCAACTCCCCCCTTGCCCACGAGAAAGCAGCCTCGTCTGGTCGGAAGCGAAGCTTCCTTCCCGCGAGGCTTTCTCTTTGTGCCGCCCAGGGGGACAACCCCCTGGAACCCCCGGCCAGACGGGCCACCTCGGGTGTCAGCAGCCCAGCGGGGCTTCTTCTGAATGTCACTCCGACGGGCGGCTCCCTGGGACCTTCGGACACGTGAGCAACCTCGCTCGGCAGGAGGAGAATCTTCCGCCCGGCGGGGCTTTTTCTTTGCACCGCCGGAGGGGATCACCCCCCGCGATCCCGGGGCGGACGGGCCACCTCGCCTGATCGCGAGCGAAGCGTCCACGTCCGGCCTCCCGTCCCGGCCCGTACGGCGCGGGCCCTCCTGGCGATGTCGCGGCGAGGGCCCCGAAGATCGGGGCCCCTCCGTCGCGCACTGCACATTCTCAGGAGACCGGCTTTCAAACCACTTTCCCCGCGCTTGCAGGGAGCGACCTTTACCTTCTGTCCCAGTTCGTGGGCGCGGACGTCTCGCGGTGGGAGATGCCGGGCGACGTCGCGGGCGCGGGGGCAGGGCCGTGCCGCCACAAAAGCGCCCGTGCCGCCACAAGCGGGACCGAGCCGCACAAGAGCGGGTCGTGCCGCAACGAAGCGGGCCGCGCCGTGCCGAACCGACGACCTGGCCGGGCTGCGCCTGGTGCGCGAGCGGCCCGACACCGACGAGCACGCGACGGGCGTGCCGTCCCGGCCCGGCGCGCCCGCTCACACGAGTGGGCGCGCCGCGCCGAATCACGAATCAGGCGGCGAGCAGCTCGCCGACCAGAGTGGTGAGATCGATCACACCGACGGGCGTGCCCTCGGCGTCGGTGACGAGCCCGAGCTGCGCGCGGGCCTCCTGCAGCAGGGTCACGGCGTCGGAGATCGTGGTGTCCTTCGCCATGCGGGGGACGGGGATCGCCAGCTCGCCGGCCCTGCGCCCCGGCTGGAGGACAGCGTCGCGCACGTGGAGCACGCCGACCACGTCGTCGGGGGTGACGACCAGCATGCGCAGGCCGCCCCCGCGCGCGGCCGTACAGCGGACGAGCACGTCATCGGCGTTCTCGGGCACTGAGAGCGCCTCGCCGACGGGCACCATCAGCCGCTCGACCGGCTGGGAGTGGACCCGCAGCGCGCGGATGAGCAGGTCGTGCTCGTCGCGGTCGAGCATGCCCATCCGGCCCGACTCCGCGACCAGCATGGCGAGCTGGCGGGGGGTGCGGGTGGTGGCCAGCTCGTCGCGGGGCCGCACGCCGGCCAGCCGCAGGATGCCGTTGGTCATCGCGTTCAGCAGGGCCAGGATCGGGCGGACGACCCAGGCGAAGCCGCGGAACGGCAGCGCCAGCCCCATCGCGGCGCGCTCGGGGTGCGTGAGCGCCAGCGACTTGGGCGCCATCTCGCCGACGACCATGTGGAGGAACGTCACCAGGGCGAGCGCCACGACGTACGCCACGGGGGTGCGCAGCGACTCGGGCAGCAGCGTGAGGACGGGCTCCAGGAGGTGCTCGATGGCGGGCTCGGCGACCATGCCGAGGCCCAGGGAGGCCAGCGTGATGCCGAGCTGAGCCCCGGCGAGCATGAGCGACAGCTCGCGCCCGCCCCTGACCGCGGCGCGGGCCGTGATTTTGGCCATCCGGCCGCCGCTGACGGCGATCTCCTCCAGCCGGTGGCGGCGGGCGGAGACCAGGGCGAACTCGGCCGCGACGAAGAACCCGTTGACGGCGAGCAGGACGACGCCGAGCAGAACACCGGTGAGAGCGCTCATGCGGGCCTGCCCTGGAACAGCGCGGAGAACAGCTCGGTGGCGTAGTCGACGCCGCCCGAGCCGCGGGCCGCAGCGCGGGTCTTCTCCCGGCCGGGCGGCTCACCGGCGTCCGCATCCGCGTCCGCGGACTCCTGGGCCTGCGCGTCCGCCGACGTCTCCGTCGACACCCGCACCCACTCGGGGACGCGGCGGCGCACGCTCAGGACCGTGAGCACGGCCCGCTCGGCCTCGTCGCCCTCGTCGTCGAAGAGATGGGGCTCGGGGACGAGCGGGGAGACGACCCGGTCGCCCGGCTCGGCCATCCGGCCGAGGAGCGCGAGGACGAGCCCGGCCACGGTCTCGTAGTCCTCGCTCTCGGGCAGCCGGATGTGGGTGGCGCGCTCGACCTCGTCGAGGCGGAGGGTGCCCGGCACGTCCCAGACGCCCTCGCCCTGCCGTACGACGCCGAGGGGTTCGGGGTCGTTCTCGTCCACCAGCTCGCCGACGAGCTCCTCGGCCAGGTCCTCCAGCGTCACGACGCCGGCCAGGCCGCCGTACTCGTCGATCACGCAGGTGAACGTCTCACCCGAGGAGGTCATCCGCCGCAGCAGCTCGGGCAGCGGCAGCGTCGCGGGGACGAGCAGCGGCGCGTGGGTGATGCCGCCGACGAGCCCGTCGGAGGGACAGCCCGCCTTCAGATATTCGGGCAGCCCGGCCACCCCGACGACGTCGTCGGCGTCGGTGCCCAGCACCGGATAGCGGGAGTGGCCGTGGGTGCGCAGGGCGTCGAGGAACTCGCCGATCGGCCACTCGGCGCGCAGCGAGACCACACGCGGACGGGGGACCATGACGTCCTCGGCGGTGCGGTCGCCGAACTCCAGCGCCCGCTCCAGCATGTCGGCGAGCCGGGGCGGCAGTTCGCCGGCCGCGGCCGACTCGGTCACGATGCGCGACAGCTCCTCGGGGGTCGCGCCGTGTTCGAGCTCCTCGACGGGCTCGATGCCGAACAGGCGCACGAGCCGGGTGGCGGCGGCGTCGAACAGGCGGATCAGCGGCCCGGCGACCACGAGATAGACGTGCGTCGGGCGGGAGAGGAACTTCGCGACGTCGTTGGGCCGCGCGATGCCGAGGTTCTTGGGGGCCAGCTCGCCGAGGATCATCTGCACGACCGTGGCGATCGCGACCCCGAGGGCCACCGCCACACCCGGAACGGCCGAGCCGGGCAGCCCGGCGGCCTCCAGGGGGCCGCGTAGCAGGTCGGCGATCGCCGGCTGGGCGATGAAGCCCACCAGCAGGGTGGTGACGGTGATCCCGAGCTGTGCGCCGGAGAGCATGAACGACAGGCGTCCGGTGATGTCGAGCGCCCGGCGCGCCGCGGCGTCACCGGCCGACGCCTGCTCACGGAGAGTGCCGCGGTCCGCGGCGACGAATGCGAACTCCTGCGCCACGAAGAATCCGGTGGCCAGGGTCAGAAGGAGAACGGCCAGGAGGCCCAAAGCGGCGCTCATCGGGCGCTCGCCATGCGATCATGAGATCCCGTGCCTGTGCACGGGCAGGTACTCCAGGGGTCCGGAACGGACACGACGATCCTTTCGTGTAGTGGTATACCACCGTAACGGCTGGAATCTCTCCTGTGTTTCCCGGCAGCCTTTACCGACTGCTTAGAAGCCGTCTGGGTACCGTGAAGATGGGGGCGCATCGGCAAAGACTTCCGCCGATGCCGACAAAGCAGTCGCAAGCATGTTGAGGGCTGGGGGTTCACGTGGCCGACGAGAACGAGGCGACCCGTGCGTACCGGCGTCCGGCCGGACCACCCGCGGCCCAGCCGGCGGCCCAGCCGGCAGCGCAGCCCTCTCCCGGCCGTCCTCAGCCGGCCGCATCGGCGGGCTCCGGCTCCGGCAGGGAGGACACGGTCCCCCGCGTGCGGTCCAAGGTGTACGGCAAGCCGCGCTCCGGCAGCAGTCCGGTCCGTCCGCTCGGCGGGAGCAGGCACGAGGCCGCGGACCAGGTGGGCTCGCCGCACGGCGGTGGCGGCGGTCCGACGGGCCGCGACGGTTCCGTACGCGGCGGCGGACGCGGGCCGCGCCGGACCGGCAGGATCGTCCTGCGGGTCATCGTCATCGTGGTCGTGCTCCTGCTCGTCGCCGCCGTCGCCGGATATTTCTGGATCGGCTCCCGGCTGAAGCCGGTCGAGTCGCTGACCGACTACGACGGACGGCCCGCAGAGACGCCGGGCCAGGACTGGCTGCTGGTCGGATCCGACAGCCGGGCGGGCCTGACGGCCGCGCAGCGCAAGAAACTGGCCACCGGAAAGGCGGTCGGCAAGCGCACCGACACGATGATGCTGCTGCACATCCCCGAGAGCGGCCGGCCGACCCTGGTCAGCCTGCCCCGCGACTCGTACGTCCCGATCGAGGGGCACGGCAGCACCAAGCTGAACGCGGCGTACGCCTTCGGCGGGCCGAAGCTGCTGACCAAGACGGTCGAGCGGGTGACCGGCATCCGGATCGACCACTACATGGAGATCGGCTTCGGCGGTTTCGTCGGCATCGTGGACGCGGTCGGCGGGGTCAACATCTGCGTGAAGCAGGACATCAAGGACCCCAAGGCCGGGATCAACCTGAAGAAGGGCTGCCAGGACATGGACGGCGGCACCGCGCTCGGCTATGTCCGCACCCGGGCCACCGGCGCCATCCCGGACTTCGAGCGCACCCAGCGGCAGCGTCAGTTCTTCTCGGCCGTCGTCCAGAAGGCCGCGAGCCCGGGCACGCTGATCAACCCGTTCACCTCGATCCCGCTGGCGCTGAGCGCGGCCGACTCGGTGGCCGTCGACCCCGGCACCGGCCTGTTCGACCTGCTGTCGGTCGGCCTGGCCATGCGCGAGGGGCCGCTCGCCACCGCCGTGCCGATCGGCTCGCTGCCGACGATCGGCGGCCAGGCGGTGGTCAAGTGGGACACCCAGAAGGCGCTGCGCCTGTTCGAGGCGCTCGCCGCCGACAAGCAGGTGCCCAAGGACGTCATCACCAATTGACGCGCTCCCCGGCCTGAAGGCCGGGGATTCAGCCCGTGCCGCGTCATGCGGCACCTCTGTGGCTTCCTGTTTCACCGGGTCCTGCCCTCCGCTGGGCGGCGGGTCTTACGGTCCCTCCGCAGGCGTTTAGCCTCTCCGCCCGTCCGGCGGCGAGGACGTTGCGCCAGGGAGATGGTGTGCGCGGACGCCGAGTGCGAGCCGGCCGGGTCTAACGGCGAGCCCACCCACGTCCACCTGCTGGTGAACTTCCCGCCGAAGGCCGCGCTGTCCCGCCTGGTCAATTCACTGAAAAAGGGGGTGTCCTTTCGGCGGCTGCGACAGGAGTTCCCCGAACTGGCCCGTCACTACTATCGGGCGAACAAGCTGTGGTCGGGTTCCTACTTCGCCGGATCGGCAGGCGGCACGCCGGTCAGTGTCCTGCGGCAGTACATCGAGCGGCAGAACCGCCCGGTCTGAGCCGGGCAGACGCTGGATCGCCCGGGAGCGCTCCAGCTTTCCCTGCCCCGCTACACGGGAGGGTCCGCTTCACCCCCGGCCCGAAGGCCGGAGCACTGCGGGCGAATCCGGTAGCGGACCCCGCTCGCGCGAGCGGCGAGAGCGGCAGGGGCCGGCATCAGGAGGTCAGGAGGCCGAGGGGGTCAGCTCCCGGAGGCGGTGGCGGCGGCCGTCGCGGCGGTCGTGGCCGCGATCACGGCGGCGTGGATCGAGGCGATCGTCTTGCGGACGGCCTCGGCGGTCCACTGGCCCTCGGCGATCTCCTTGACCCGGCCCTTCGGCGCGCCGGGGAAGGCCTTGCGGTCGAGCTTGGCCGCGTGGACGACCGCGATCAGGACCGCCGTCCGCTCGTCCGGCTCGGCGCCGGCCAGCACGCTCTCGACGCGATCTCGTACGCCCTGCTCGTGGCTCGGGTCGAGCTCGGGATAGCGCGTGGTGGGGAAGATCCCCAAGATCCTGCCCGCCTGCTCGCTCAGCACGCCCCGGGCGGCCAGGCGGGTCAGCAGCCGCTTGCGCAGCCTGTCGGCGCGGAGCTTGCCCACCCACCAGTCGGCCTTGTGCGGACGGCGCTCCTCGGCGATGCGGGTGAGCGCGGCGTCCAGCTCGTCATCGCCCATCGGGGTGGGATCGACGGGCACGACCTTCGTGCCGTCGAGGTCCACCCGGCGGCGTACGGCCAGCTCCGCGAGCAGGGCCCCGGCCAGGGCGCAGTCGAGCTCCACCGAGCCGATGATCGGCTTCCCGGTGTCCTCCCGGTAGGCCAGCAACACCACTTCCTCGGCGATCGTCAGTGTCACGGAGTCGAGCCTAGCTCCGGATTAAGGTCACAATGAGCCCTTATGGGAATCTCTGCTGACCTGCACGCCATCGGGCGGCCGATGCTGGACGCCCAGCTCGCGCACCCGACCGTACGCGGCATCGCGGCGGGCGACCTGCCCGAGACGGTTTTCCGGTCATGGCTGGAGCAGGACTACCTGTTCCTGCTCGACTACGTCCGGGTGTTCTCGCGGCTGGCCTGGCAGGCTCCGGACGCCCACCTCGGCGACCTGGTCGACCTGGCGTACGCGACCTGGCACGACGAGCTCGACCTGCACCGGTCGCTGGCGGCCGGGTTCGGCGCCGACCTCGACGGCGCGGTGAAGGGGCCGGCCTGCGCGGCGTACACGTCGTTCCTGCTGGAGTCGGCGGCGAACTACGGCGAGGGGCTGGCGGCCCTCTATCCCTGCATGTGGGGCTACTCGACGCTCGGCAAGATCCTGGCCGCCGACCCGCCGGCCGAGCCGCGCTACCGCGCCTGGGTGGACACCTACGCCGATCCCGGGTTCGCGGCCCTGGCCGCGCGCATCGGGACGATGATCGACGAGGCGGCGCCTGACCCGGCGCGCGCCCGGGAGCTGTTCGTCCGCGGGATGGAGCACGAGCTCGCGTTCTGGGACGTGCCCTGAGGGGCGGGGTTAGTGTGAGGGCATGCCGGAGCTGCCCGAGGTCGAGGCGCTCGCCGAGTTCCTCCGCGAGCACTCCGTCGGCCGTGCCGTCATCGGGGTCGACGTGACCGCCTTCCAGGCGCTCAAGACCGTCGATCCCCCTGTCACCGCGCTCGCCGGGCTGCTCGTCACCGGCGTGGCGCGGCACGGCAAGTTCCTCGACGTCGACTGCGACGGCCTGCACTTCGTCACCCATCTGGCCCGCGGCGGCTGGCTGCGCTGGCGTGACGACCTCACCGGCGCCAAACCGGTGCGGCCGGGCAAGGGCCCGCTCGCCGTCCGGGTGCGGCTGTCACCAGGCGAGGACGGCCGCGCCCCCGGGTTCGAGCTGACCGAGGCGGGCACACAGAAACGCCTGGCCGTCTACGTGGTGCGCGATCCCCAGGACGTTCCCGGCATCGCCGGCCTCGGACCCGACCCGCTGTCGGAGGACTTCACGCCCGACCTGCTCAAGACGATCGTGAGCGGCAGCCGTACGCAGATCAAGGGCCTGCTGCGCGACCAGAAGGTGATCGCGGGCATCGGCAACGCCTACTCCGACGAGGTGCTGCACGTCGCGAAGATGTCCCCCTTCAAGATCGCCGGAACGCTGACCGACGGCCAGGTCGCCGACCTGCACGACGCGATCGTGAGCACGTTGCGCGACGCCGTCGGGCGGGCCAGGGGGCTGGCGGCCAAGGACCTCAAGTCGGAGAAGAAGTCGGGCCTGCGCGTGCACGGCCGCACGGGCGAGGCGTGCGAGGTGTGCGGCGACACGATCAGGGAGGTGTCGTTCGCCGACTCGTCGCTGCAGTATTGCCCGACCTGCCAGACCGGCGGCAAGCCGCTGGCCGACCGCCGGTTGTCGCGCCTGCTCAAGTAGCGCCCGCGGATCACCGTGGGTCACAGCTCGCCGCACGGGCCCGGGCATCGGTGGTGTGCCGTCAGAATGGGCGCATGACTTTGCCGGAAATCGCCCCCGAGGCACTGCCCGAGGACGCGTACCTGCTGGACGTCCGCGAAAAAGACGAGTGGGTGGCGGGCCACGCGCCCGGCGCCGTCCACATCCCGCTCGGCGAGCTGCAGGCGCGGGTGGATGAGGTGCCGCACGACCGGCCGGTGTACGTGGTCTGCCGAGTCGGCGGCCGGTCGGCGCACGCCGCGATGTGGCTCAACCACATCGGCCGCGACGCCGTGAACGTGGACGGCGGCATGCGGTCCTGGGCCGCGGTCGGGCGTCCCATGGTGAGCGAGACGGGAGAGACGCCCTACGTCGCGTAGCGACGGAAACGGCGGTCGTCTGGGGACTGGGCGGCGATCGCGTACGGACGGGGCGGCGGTCGCTTGGACACGGTGCGCGGCGGTCGCTTGGACACGGTGCGCTGCGGTCGCGTGGACACGGGGCGTATCGCTCGCGTACGGCGGCGGCGGTCGCGTGGGGAGCGCGGGCGTGGCTTGTGCACGGACGCGGGCGTCGACCGCGTACGGGCGGGGGTGGCGTAGGAAAACGGTCAAATAAGTGTCATAATCCCCAAGACATCATCAATAACTCGCGGGAGCTCGGGCGAAACCGGGCTGAGAGGGCGGATCGAACTCGTGCCGCCGACCGCATGAACCTGTCCGGATAATGCCGGCGTAGGGAGCGTGTGATGACTTCTGCCGTCGTCGACGACGCGCACGCGGAGGTTCCCCTCACTCTGGACGAGGAGGCTCCGAGGACCCTGGGGCTGCTCGACCAGGGCGCGTTCTGGGCCAACCTCGGGGTCAGCCTTCTCGGCTTCTCGGGGGCGTTGTTCCTGCTCGACCCGCTGGGCGGCAAGCCGCTCACGTTCACCGCGGCGGTGCTCGCCGCCGTCGTCGGCAGCCTGCTCGGCACGGCGATGGTCGGCCTGGCCGCGATCCCCGGCGTACACACCGGGCGGCCCGCCATGGTGCTGCTGCGGGGTCTGTTCGGGGCCCGGCTGTCGTACATCCCGACCGTGCTGAACATCATCCAGATGCTCGGCTGGGGCGCCTTCGAGCTGTGGGTCATCGCCAACGGCGCGCAGGCGCTGTTCGGCACGGCGGTGCCGTACGCGGTGTGGGCGGTGGCGGCGGGCGTGCTGACGATCGCGCTGACGATCCGGCCGCTCGGCGCGCTGCGGCTGCTGCGGCGCTACGTCACCGCCGGCGTGGTGATCGCGATGATCTGGCTGTCGATCGCCCTGTTCCGGCAGGGGCCGTCCGTGGGGGGTGGCTCCTGGGACGCCTTCGCCCCCGCCGTCGACTACGTCATCGCGCTGTCGGTGTCGTGGGTGCCGATGGCCGCCGACTACGCCAGGCACTCGCGGTCGAGCGGCGCGGCGTTCACCGGCGTGGTCGCCGGATACACGATCGCCCAGGTGGCCTGCCTGGCCCTCGGCATCGCCGCGCTCGCCCTGGTCGGCAACGACGGCGACAAGGTGTGGGACCCGTTCGTGGCCGCTCCTCTCGGAGTCGTGTTCTTCGGCATCCTGGTGCTGCGCGAGGCCGACCAGTCGTTCGCGAACGTCTACTCGACGACGGTGTCGATCCAGAACCTCGCGCCGCGCTGGGACCGCCGGGTGATCTCGGTCGTGATCGGGGTGCTCACCACGCTGATCGCGCTGTTCGCCGACGTGAACTCCTACGGCGCGTTCCTGAGCGTGATCGGCGCGGTGTTCGTGCCGATGTTCTCCGTGCTCGTGGTGGACTACTTCCTGCTCGGCGGCAGGGGCCGGTGGAACACGGCCGAGGACGCCCCCTCGCGCTGGCTCATGGTCGTGCCGTGGGTGCTCGGGTTCGCGGCGTACTGGATCGTGACCTCCACCCCGACCGTCGCCTGGTGGGACGGGATCTGGACCAGGGTCCGCGACGCCATCGGGTTCGTCCACCAGCCCTGGATGAACGCCGCGCTCGCCGCGTTCCTCGTCGCCGGGCTGGCGACCGTCGTGCTGTCTCTCCCGGGCCGCCGCCTGCGGTCTCGCCGCTGAGCGCACAGCCTCATCGGCGTCCGCGAGAGTCGTCCGAGGGCGTGGTCCGGTGGTTCAGGACGGGTGGCCGCTCCTGTCCGCAGTGCGTACGAACGGCTCCAGCAGGGCCCGTGCGGACTCCCCGACAATCTGCGCATCCGTACCGGACTCGATCAACCGGGACCCGGCGAACACGATGGCATTGATCATCTCCGCGGTCTCGGGCACCGCGGAGACGCCGAGATCGCGCAGCGCCTCCACGAGCGGCTCCAGGAGCTGCCGGTGCATGGCACGGCTCTGCTCGGCGACCGTGTCGCCCGGCGCGACCTCCGCGAGGACGGTGGCCAGCGCGTGCTCACCCTCGCCGATCAGCTCGAAGTTGGCCAGCACGTAGGCGAGCACACGGTCGGCGGGGGTCGCGGCGGCGTCCATCGCCGCCGCGACTTCGGCCGACCAGCGGGGGAAGACGTCCTCCACCAGCGCGTTGAGCAGGTCCTCGGAGGACCGGAAGTACTGGTAGAGACTGGGCCGGGCCAGCCCGGCGCGCTCCGCGACCCGGGTCAGCGTCGGCGGCCGGCCCGTCTCCGCGAGGATCTCCCTGGCGGCGTCGAGCAGCGCGCGGTGCTGGGCGGCCCGATGCTCGGCGACGGTGGACGCCCGAATGCGTGGCACCTGCTCCCCTCCGCCATGGTCGGCCCTATTCCGACAGTCTCCCATCCACCATCGACAGGACGCGATCGCAGTGGCCGAGCACATCGTGATCGTGGGTGACCATGATCGTCGCGACCCCGGACTCGTGCGTCTCGTGCGCGAGCAGCGTGACGATGTCGTCGCTGCGGGCGCGGTCGAGCGCGGCCGTCGGCTCGTCCACCAGCAGCACGGCCGGACGGGTGACGAGTGCCCGGGCGATGCCCACGCGCTGCCGTTCGCCGCCGGACAACTGGTGGGGGCGGTGCTTGGCGCGGTGCCTCATGCCCACCCGGCCGAGCAGCTCTCGCGGGTCGTGACCGTCAGCCGGGCGTACGCCCGCCACGTCGAGCGCGAAGCGGAGCTGGTCGAGCGTGGTGAGGGCCGGGATGAGGTTGCCGGACTGGAAGACGAACCCGATCCGTTCGCGGCGGTGCCGCGCCTTCTCGCGGGCGCTCGCCCGGGTGATGTCGACGCCGTCGAGCAGGACCCGGCCGGTGTCCGGTGTGGTGAGCGCGCCGGCGACGGCGAGCAGGCTCGACTTGCCGGAGCCGGACGGCCCGACGATGGCGACGAACTCGCCGGCCGCCACCTCAAGGTGTACGTCGTCGAGCGCGGTGACTGTGGCGTCGCCGTCGCCGAGGGTCAGGGTGACGCCCTCCATCAGCAGGCCGCCGCGTTCCTGGGTGCCGGACCGGAGCGAGTCCGGGCGTGGGGACGTGGAACTGGTGGTCATCTTTGCCCTCCCAGGGCGGCGAGCGGGTCGACGCGGACGATGCGGCCCACGGCCGCCACGGCGCCGGCGAGGCCGAGGCCGATGAGGAGCAGGGCGGCGAGGACGAGCGGCCCCACCTCCAGCAGGAACGGCATGGGGGTCGTGGTGAGCAGGCTGCCGCCGCCCACCCCCAGCAGGAAGCCCACGGCGGTGGACACGGTCAGGATGACGGTCGCCTGGATCAGCGTGTCCCGCATGAGGTAGCCGGTCGAGGCGCCCATGGCGCGTATGACGGCGAGTTCGTGCTTGCGCTGGATCGTCCAGACAGTGAAGAACGTCCCGACGACGAGCGCGGAGATGGCGTACAGGAAGACCTGGATCAGCGTGAGCGTGGAGGTCTCGGCGGAGTAGCCGGGGGAAGCGCTGAAGGACGCGTCGAGCGTCATGCTCGTGGTGCCCGCCGCGGCGTCGCCGCCGGGCAGGTCGATCCGGTCTCCGTCCCGGGCGCGCAGGGCGATGGCCGTCGCCTCCTCGTACGCCCCGTCGCGCACCTCGTCCCCCGGCCCGGCGCCGGCGTGCACCTGCTGCCAGGTGCGCAGCGGCAGGTACGCCACGTCGACGTGCCCGAAGGTGCGCTGGTCGCCCGTGGTGCCGACGACCTTGAGCCGGGTGCCCAGGCGGTCGATGACGACGGTGTCGCCGATGGCCACGCCCTCGTCCAGGACGGTCTCGCTGACCACGATCCCGTCGGGGTCGCCGAGTCCGGCGCCGTCGGAGACGGCGGGTGCGAGGAAGGAGCCGGGATCGACGCCGAACAGGGCCAGGTCGACCGGCACCTGCGCGCCGGCGGAGGTCGTGGCCTTGGCGTTGACCAGCATGGTGCCGAACGGCGCGGCGTCGCCGACGTCGTCGCGGCTCTTCCACAGCTCGGCCAGGTTCACGTTGACGGTGCTGCGGGAGAAGGCGGAGTCGGTCTTGGTGCCCTCGGCGAAGGCGAACGCGGTGACGGGCAACCGTTTGAGCCCGGAGACGCCGTCATTGACGAGCCCGGAGGACAGGCCTGACAGCAGCACGACGAGGATCGCGATGAGGGCGACGACTCCGCCCATCAGGCCGAAGCGTGCGCGGGCGAAGACCAGCTCGCGCCAGGCCAGGAACATGACACTCCTAAGAAGCAGGGATTCAAGGACGACGAGCGCCCCGATTTGCCGACGCGCCGTTGGTAACATACCAACGGCGCGTCGGAAAAATTTCGCACACCCGTCGTCGTGGAGAGGTTTGCGAGGCCGTGGTCCGTGGACGGTGGCCATCACCGCAGGCGTCGCAGGCATCGCGGGTGATAGCAGCGGGGCCATCGGCCGCCACGCCCACCTCAGCCTGCGACGCATCCGCGTCGCCGCCGTGCCCGCGCTCGTCCCCGAGAACCTCGCCGCCCTCGGCGAACTCCTGGACGTCACCAGCGCGCACAGCGTCCTGCACCGCGATGACCTCGTCGTACGCACCGAGCGCACCGTCTGGACCGCCGGGCGCACCTGACCCCGGGCCGTCCCCGGCTCGGCCTAGAGAGCGCCCTCCAGGCGGAGCAGGTGTTCCTTGGCCGCCGGGCCGCCGGCGTACCCGCCGAGCGAGCCGGGGCCCTCCACCGCCCGGTGGCACGGCAGGAGCACGCAGACGGGGTTGCCCGCCAGGGCGTTGGCCACCGCGCGGGGCGCCTGCGGCCGCCCGATCCGCTCGGCGATCTCCTGGTAGGTGGTGACGCTGCCGTACGGCACGGCCGGCATGAGCTGGATCACCGTACGGCTGAAGCCGGTGACCAGGCGCAGGTCCACGGACAGGGAGAAGGTGCGCAGCCTGCCCGTGAAGTAGGCGTCCAGCTCTCTGCGCAGGGGATCGATGCGGCGCGGGTCGGGCCCGATGAACGAGCCGACGGCGCGGGAGACCCGGGCGAAGACCTCGTGCTCGTCCTCGTAGGTGCAGGCCAGCACGCCACGGGCGGTCACCGCGAGGACCAGACGGCCCACCGGCGCGTCCATGGTGCCGAAGGCGACCTCGGGCGGGGCCACGCCGACGTAGCCCGGCGAGGTCACGCGGAGCAGGGCCTCGAGGTCCTCGGTGGACATGGGCGCCCCACTTTCTCTTCTCTGCGTGCTGGCAGCGTATCGGAGCGGTCGCGAGGTGACGGAAAAGGCCAAGATCAAAAGGTGAAAGAAGGCACGATGGGGACGTGGGTGACAGCAGCGTGGACGGCCGGGCGGCGGATCTCGCCCCCGCGGTCCCGGACCCGGTGAACGCGGGCGCCGCGGACCCGGACACCGTGGCTGCGGACGTCGCGATCCTGGAAGACGCGACGCCGGGAGAGGCGGCCCTCGGCGACCCGGCGTCGCGCGACGTGGCGTTGGGCGGCGTGGCGTTGGGCGATGCGATGTCGGGCGGCGCGGCGTCGCGCGATGTGGCGTCGGGCGGCGCGGCTCTCGGCGATACGGCTTTCGGCGACGTGATCCTCGGAGACGCCGAGGAGGGCCTCGCGCGTGCGGTCCTGGCCGGCTCCCCCGACGCGATCGTCGCGCTCGACCGCGACCTGGCCGTGCTGAGCTGGAACGCGGCGGCCGAGCGGCTGTTCGGCTGGCCCGCGTCCGATCTGCTGGGCAGGCGTGCCCCGATCGTGCCCGACGAGCTGATGGCCGAGCACAACGCCGTGCTCGAACGCGTACGCGCGGGCGGTCGCGTGTCGCTGACCACCAAGCGCCTCCACCGCGACGGACGGCTGCTCGATCTGCGGGTGGACACGAGCGCCTTGAGCTCGCCGGCCGGCGCCCTGCTCGGCTACGTGAGCGTCTACCACGCCGCCGAGGACGACGACGCCGCGCACGGCAGGATGGTGCGCCGCGCCCGCCTGGTGCGACGGCTGACCGACGTGGTCGGCGACATCAACGCCGAGCTCGACCTGCCCGTCGTGCTCGACCGCATCGCCGCGAGCCTGACCGAGCTGACCGGCGCCGACGCCGGTGGTTTCGTGTCCATCGAAGGGGAGCGGCTGCGCCTGGTCGGCGTCCACCAGTTGCCGGAGACGCTGCGCGGGGCCACCGCGGGGCTGCACACCAGCCTGGTCGCCAAGCTGCTGCGCACCGGCAAGACCGTGCTGCTGGAGACCGGACCCGAGGGCTTCCAGGACCTGATCTGGGCGCGGCTGCCCGGCCTGCACACGATCGCCGTCGGCATCGCCGCCGTGGGCGGGCGTCCTTATGGAGCGCTCTACGCGTTGTTCGCCCGGCGCAAGGCGAGCCATCTGGAGCTCGAACTTCTCGAACTCCTCGCCGGGCACGCCGGGATCGCGGTCGCCAACGCCATGGCGTACCAGGAGGCGGTGCGGCAGCGCGCCCACGAGCGGGCCGTCTTCGACGCCAGCGCCGACGGCATCGCGGTGCTGGACGGCGCGGGCGCGGTCGTACGGTGGAACCCCGCGGCGGCCGAGCTGACCGGCCACTCGGCGGACCAGGTCATCGGAGGGCCGCCGCCCTTCCCGCTGCCGGCGCCGGGGGAGAAGCTCACCTTCCAGCTCCCGTCCGGCCGCTGGCTCGACGTGCTGTGCGCGGAGATCCGGGAGACGGGCGAGACCGTCGTCGACTTCCGTGACGTGACCCGGGCCAAGGAGCTGGAGGAGGCCAAGGACCTGTTCCTCGCCACCACCAGCCACGAGCTGCGTACGCCGATCACGATCGTGCACGGCTTCGCCAGCACGCTCGACTCCCGGTGGGACCACCTGTCCGACGAGGAACGGCGGTCGGCGGTCCACACGATCGCCGAGCGGGCCCGCTCGCTCGGCCAGCTCATGGACCACCTGCTGCTCGGCGCGCGGGCCGGCGCGGAGGAGCTGAAGGTCAGGGTCGAGCCCTTCGATCTGGCCGCCCGGGTGCGCGCGGCGACGCTCGGACTGCCGGTCCTGTCCGACCGCCACCGGCTGGAGGTGGACATCCCGCCCGATCTCCCCCTGGTGTACGGGGACGCTCTGGCCACCGACATCCTCCTCGCCCAGTTGCTGGAGAACGCGTTCAAGTACTCCCCCGACGGCGGCCTGATCCGGGTCGAGGCGTGGCCGGAGGACGACCGGGTCGTGCTGGTGGTGGACGACGAGGGAGTGGGCATCGCGGAGGGCGACCGGGAGCGGATCTTCGAGCGGTTCGTCCAGGCCGACAGCGGCAACCGGCGCAGGTTCGGCGGGGTCGGGCTCGGGCTCTACATCGTGCGCAACCTCGCCCGCGCCCAGGGGGGAGACGTCGCCGCGCTGCCCCGATCGGGTGGGGGAACCCGGATGCGCCTGGTGTTGAACTCCGCAGGATCTTCATCCTGATAAGACAGATCGGAGCGTGGCGTCACCACTTAAGCACTGAACTATTGTCCAATGTGCACAAGCTGTGATCCGGGGCACGGTTTCCCGGCCGAGTTAGCGGGGCATTTCGGTCGTACTGGCTTGTGCAGCAGAAACGGGGGGAACGGGGAGGTGAGTGCGTCGAGCGTCGTGATGCTGCCGTACGCACCGTCGAGCGTCGCCGTCGCACGTCAGCGCCTCAGCGCCGATCTTTCGAACGCGGGGTTGCTCGCCTCGGCCGTCGACGACGTCGTTCTGATCATGAGCGAACTGCTGAGCAACGCGCTGCGCCATGCCCACCCTCTCCCGTCCGGGCAGCTCAAAGTGGCGTGGCTCTGCTCGGACACCCAGGTCGAGGTGGCCGTGAGCGACGGAGGCGCGTGTACGGAACCCCGTGCGGGCCGCCCGACCCTGTCGTCCCTCGGCGGCCGTGGACTCGGCATCGTCGAATACCTGGCCGAGCGCTGGGGGGTCAGGCACGACGAGGAGGCGACCACCGTCTGGGCCGTCGTCCCCGCCTCATGGCCCGCCCGAAACGGACATCACGAGATGTCCGAAACCCCCGTACTGCGCGAAGTCGTCTGAAACACCCCCGCCCACCACGCCCTCCGTCACCCCCGGTTACCGACTTGCCCCCGTCGCCGCCCCCCGCTACGGCTTGCCCCCGTCGCCACGACGGGCCCCGGTCGGCTACGCCGCGCCTCTCGCCCACTACTGCCTGCCGTGGCCGCTGCACTGCGCACCTGCCGACGCGGTGTGCCTCCCGGCATTGTGCTGGGCTCCCGTCGTTATGCCGCGATCCCGTCCGCAGGCCGTCCCCGCCGGCGTCCCCGGCCGTCCCGGGCATGTATGCGTCGTCACGGGTCACGCCGTGAGCATTCCAGCTCCCCGGCGTGACCCCGTGTTCCCCGGCTTTATGCCGTGCGCGGATAGAGCACGGCCCGCTCGGCCGTCGTCCAGGCGCTGCTCACGAGCAGGTAGACGCCTGCCGCGAGCGGGAGGAAGGCCGCCACGGCCACGGTCCAGAACGGCGCGAGGAGCTGAAGGCGTCGCATCGGAGCCGTGGGCTCGACCCTGCGGGCGGCGATCACGGCCACGACCACGAGCAGCGCGAGCAGCCCGGCGAACACCGCGACCGGTGGGCTGACCAGGCCCGCCCCGGCGACCGCGGCCGCGAGGTGCTCCCCCAGCGGCACGCCGAGCACGCTCTGCGCCAGCAGCAGGTTCGGATGTCCCGCGATCACGGCGGCCGTGAACAGCCGATAGGTCACCATGAAGAACGGCGACTGCGCGAACCCCGGAAGATAACCGGTGAACTGGCCGACGCCCTCCTTGGCGTATATGGCGTTCACCTCACGCAGGAGCCGCTGCGGGTCGTTCTTCCACCGCTTGCGGAGCTTGTCCACCTGGGGAGCGAGCCGCATCCTGATCCGCTGGGCACGGGCGACGCGGATGCTCAGCGGCAGCAGCGAGAGCCGTACGGCGAGGGTGACGAGAACGATCGCGAGCCCGCCGCCGGTGACGTGGCTGAGCGCCTCGATGAGCCGGTAGGCGGGGTCGAGCACGAAGTCGAACATGGGAAGCCTTTCGTCTGGGGCCTTCTGCCGATGAATGAGGGCATGACGAAAGCGCTCGTGACCGGAGAAGACCGGTCAGGCGAGCGCTGGGCTTCCTGATGGTGCGCGGGGACGAGGACGGCCAGGCGTGCCGGGATCGCGCAGCCTGACCATCGCCGTCTCACCGTTGTACGACGGCCTGCCCGGCCCCTGAGACAGAACGGGGACGCCGGTCAGCCGGGAGAGCATCCAGGCGAACACCAGAACGGCCACGCCGGCCAGGCCGGCCGCGGTCAGCGCGCCGGGGCCCGAAGACCCGGCGACCGACCCGGCCAGCAGCCAGACGAGCGATTCGATGACGGCCTGGAGAGCGTTCACGTCAGCGGGACAGCTTCCCGACGACGGTGACCACGACGACGGCGACGAGGGCGATGATCCCGATGATGAGCAGGAACTTCAGCGTCGCGAACAGCGCGGGGATCACGAATCCGAACACCAGCCACAGGGCCAGGAGGATCCCCAGTACGGTCAGTATGGTACGGGCCATGGCTTCAAGGTACGCGGTGCCACCGACAACCGCGAGCTTGATCCAGAATCGGTTCGCATCCCCATGATCCGTAAGGTTTCACGTGAATCATCGCGTTCGACCGGGCTTTCGGCGGGGTCCGGCGGCGAACCGCGCGAGCGCTCGCGCAGCCGGCTCTCGGGAGACGGGCGGCAGGTCCGTACGAGGCGTCGGCCGGGTTGCGGCGTGACGGGCGGCCGGTTCTTACGAGACGGTGACGTGGCTCGGCCACGGTGGCCCGGCGGACGTACCGTTTATGACGTGCCTGCCCCGAAGAGCCCTCAGAATCCCGCCCGTGTCCTCGTGGTGGACGACGACCCCACCGTCGCCGAGGTAGTGGCCCGTTATTTGGAGCGGGACGGGCACGAGGTCGAGTGCGTGGGCGACGGAGCCGAGGCGCTGCGGCGGGCCCTGGCAGACCCGCCCGACCTGATGGTGCTCGACCTGATGCTGCCCAAGCTCGACGGCCTGCAGGTCTGCCGCAAGCTGCGCGAGCGGTGGCCCGTCCCGGTGATCATGCTGACCGCGCTCGGCGAGGAGATGGACCGGGTGGTCGGCCTGGAGACCGGCGCCGACGACTACGTGGCCAAGCCGTTCAGCCCGCGCGAGCTGGCCCTTCGAGTGCAGTCCGTGCTGCGGCGGGCCCGCGGAGCCCTGGTGCCGACGGGCACCGGCGTGCTGCGCGACGGCGACCTCGTGGTGGACGTCGGCGCCCACGAGGTGCGCCTGGGCGGAAAGGAGATCACGCTGACCGCCCGGGAGTTCGACCTGCTCGTCTATCTGCTGCGCAACCCCCGTCAGGCGTTCAGCCGTACGGCCCTGCTCGACCAGGTCTGGGGCTGGTCGTTCGGCGACTCCTCCACGGTGACGGTGCACGTGCGCAGGCTCCGGGAGAAGATCGAGGACGATCCCACCGATCCGCGCAGGATCGTCACTGTCTGGGGCGTCGGCTATCGATACGAGCCCCTGCCGTGATCGTCCAGATCGTCGCGGTCGCCGCCGGGCTCGGCCTCGTCATCGCGGCCCTCGGCCTGGCGCTGCTGCGGGTGCTGCGCCGCCACTCCATCGGCGTGATGCTCGCGGTCGTCGCGGCCGTGACGGTCGCCGCGACGCTGGCCGGGGTGGTCGCCATCACCCTCGCCATGATCATCGACGGGGGGCCGAAGGACATCGTGCTCAGCGTCGTCGCCATCGGCGGCCTGGTGGGCCTCGGCGTCGCGCTGGTGAACGCCCGCACAGTGGTGCGCGCCAGCAGGAGCCTCGTCGACGCGCTGGAGAGCGTGCCGCCCTCCGGCCTGTTCACCCCGCCGCCCGCGCCGCTCCCCGCCGAGCTGCAGAAGATCAGCACCGCGCTTGAGCAGGCGTACGAGCGGCTGCGGCTGGGGCACGAACGCGAGCGGGCGCTGGAGAGCGCGCGGCGCGAGCTGGTCGCGTGGGTGAGCCACGACCTGCGCACTCCCCTCGCGGGCATGCGAGCGATGGTGGAGGCCCTGGAGGACGGGGTGGCCGACGACCCCGAGACCGTCAAGCGCTACCACGTCCAGATCAGGGTGGAGGTCGACCGGCTCGCCGGCATGGTGGAGGACCTGTTCGAGCTGTCGCGCATCCACGCGGGCACGCTGCAACCCAGGCTCACCCGCACGGGGCTCGGCGACCTCGTCGCGGACACCCTCGCCGCCGTCGAACCGCTGGCCCGCGCGCAGGGCGTACACCTGACCGGCGAGGCGGACCCGCGCCTCCCGGTGTACGCGGACGCCGGGCAGCTCGGCCGGGCCGTACGCAACCTCGTGGTGAACGCCATCCGCCACACGCCCGCCGGGGGGACGGTCGACGTGCGGGCGGTCGCGGAGGGGACGACCGCCCGCCTGTCCGTGCTGGACGGTTGCGGCGGCATCCCGGAGGCGGACCTCCCCAGGGTCTTCGACGTGGCGTTCCGGGGCGAGGCGGCTCGGACGCCCGGTCCCGACGGCGGCGCCGGGCTCGGCCTCGCGATCGCGCGCGGCATCGTGGACGCCCACAACGGCGAGATCGGCGTGGTCAACGAGGGGCCCGGCTGCGTCTTCACGATCACACTGCCCCTGGCCTGACGGCCTGACGGCCTGACGGCCTGACGGCCTGACGGCCTGCCGCACGCCGACGCCTTTGCCCTGGCGGCCTGGCGCACGTCGGCGCTTGAGCCTGGACGCCCCGCCCCCGGCGTCGGTTCGACACCGGCCGGCCTGGCGCCTCTCCGCCTGAGTCGCGAACCGGGCTCGGTTGCGAGCAGATTCGCTTCAGCCGCGCCCCGCGTCGGCAGGAGCCCGCTTGAGCGGGGTGCTCGCATCGGCCGGGCCCCCGCACCGGCCGGGAGTCACTCCGGCTCGTTTCCGGCAGTCCCGCCCATGGTGAAGGGTGTGGTGATCCCCTCGTACATGAGGTGGGCGACGAGACCCTCCGTGGCGTGCGGCAGGTTGTGGCAGTGGTCCATCCAGATGCCCGGGTTGTCGGCGACGAAGGCGATGTCGTACGACTCGCCGGAGCCGACTTCGAGCGAGTCCACCCACCACGGGCTGCCCGTCGCGCGCACGCCGTCGCGGGCGAGCACCACGGCGTGGTGGCCGTGCAGGTGCATAGGGTGGGGCTCACCGCTGTCGTTGACGATGCGTACGCGCACCACGTCGCCCTCCGCGACGACGAACATCGGCACATCGGGGAACGTGTGGCCGTTGATCGTCCACCAGATGCCGGGGCGTCCGTCCAGGAAGCCCGGGCGGCGCCCGATCTCGTAGCCGAACCGCCGGTCGGGCCGGTCCGGGTCGAACCCGAGCGGCGCCCGCGTGCCGTACGAGAGCAGGTCGAGCGAGGTCGCGGGCCGGGGGACGGCGGGCAGGTCGTACGACCGCGAACCGAGCACGACGCCCGCCGGGCCGCCGATGTGCACCCGCACCGGCGAGCCGTCCTCGGGCATGGTCACCTCGATGTCGGCCCGGCCGCCCGCCGTGACCATCACGGCGGTGTCCCGTACGGGAGCGGGCTCGTGCAGGTCCGTCCCGTCGACGGCGACGAGCCGGAACGGGGCGCCGCCGACCCATACGGGCGTCTGGCCGTTCTCCGTGTTGATCACCCGTACGCGCACCCGTTCGCCGGGACGTGCCTCGGCGTGGACGTCCCCCTCCTGTCCGTTGATCGTGCGGGCCCCGTCGTAGAGGTGCAGCAACGCCACGACGTCGGCCGTGCCCGCCGCCGGGCGTGCCGCAGGGGTCACCACGAGGGCGCCGAGCAGGCCGCGGCGCACCTGCTCGTGGGACACCTGGTGGGAGTGATACCAGAACGTGCCGGCCTGGTCGGCGACGAACCGGTAGGTGAAGGACCGGCCCACGCCGACCGCGTCCTGGGTGACGCCGGCGACCCCGTCCGCCGCGTTGGGCACGTCGACGCCGTGCCAGTGCAGCGTGATGCCGTCCGGCACCGACTCGTTGACCAGACGGACCTGCACCAACTGCCCGAGGGTCGCGTGGATGACCGGGCCGGGCGAGGTGCCGTTCAGCGTGTAGCCGTCCACGGAGCGGCCGGTGGCGAGCCGGAACCGCTGCTTGCGCGCGACCAGGGTGATGGCGACGTCGGCGGGGCGGTCCGGGTCGGCCGTCAGCGACGTCAGGGTGCGCGCCGACGCCGAGTGCTCCGGGTGGCCGCCGTCCTTCCCATGGGCGCTCTGGTCGTCATGTTCCCCGTGCGCGGTGTGCTCTCCGTGCGTGTGCTGTTCTGCGTGCGCGGTGTGCTCCGCGTGCGTGTGCTGTTCTGCGTGGGCGGTGTGCTCCGCGTGCGTGTGCTGTTCTGCGTGCGCGGCGTGCTCTGCGGAGGCGTCCGCGGCCATGTGCGTGAGCGCGCCGCCGTAGTCCGCGTACCCCATGTCCATGACGGAGTACGCGCCGGGCATCAGGCTGTCCTGCCACATCCAGGCCAGTGGGCCGAGCAGGGAGATGGCCGCGGCGCCCGCCAGGGCGAGCCGGAGGCGGGCGCCGCGACGACGGTTGCCTTCCATGTGCGATGTCCGTCAGACGACGGTCTCGACACGGGCGTGGGGCCGGGTGGTCGCGTCCGCCGCCGCCCGGCGTCCGCGGAGTGCGGCGTGGACGGCCGCGCTGAACAGCAGCAGCGCGTTCAGACCGTGCAGGGCGCCCAGGGCGGGGATCTGGTGACCGAGGAGGCCCAGGGTGATCTGGACCGCGACGAGCACGACCACGAGGGCGGCTCCCCTGACCGCTCCGGGGACCTTCGTGAAGAACGAGCCGACCAGCAGGAACAGCGCGATCGCGGGGATGACCATCATCCCGTTCATGCCGTGGACCATGAAGGCGAAGAACTCGGGGAACTCGATGCCGCCGCTCTCCGCGCTCGCCTTGTCGATGACCCCGCCCTGCTCGACGTACTTGAACAGCCCGGCGTCGCCGAGCACGACCATCATCGCCTGCACTGCGACCTCGGCTGCGACGAGCGAGGCCAGGATCTTGTAGACCAGCTTCATGACGATCTTCCCATCCGGGACCCGGCGAGCCCTTCGACACCCGGGCACCGCGGTCCTCTCCTGTGTCGGCCGGCGCCCGTCTCGGGGCGCCGGCCCTTACGCAGAGGACGGTAGGAACGCCTCCATGGCGAATACTTAATGACCACTTCGGTGACTCTTGGCGTCGCCGGTTCCGCGCGCGAAAGCGCAGCTCGGGACGGCGCGGCACCGCTCGGAGCCGCGCAGCACAGCTCGGAAGCGCGCGGTACGGCGCGCCGCGGCTCGGTTCACGCGGGCGCGGCACGGCGAGGTCCGGCGCCGCGCCGTCCAGGTCACACCTCGGTCTGGTGCTCCAGCTGGCCGCGCCAGGAGGGGATGTCGGGCGCGGCCTCCCGCTGGCGCGGGGTGAACGCCTCCGCCATGGCCCGGAATGTGGGGCATGGCCAGCGCCACATGCAGCTCCGGCATCGCAGGATCGGATTGGCCGGGTCGCTGGAGATGCCGCCCGCGTCTCTGGGCTGGTGCAGATCGAGCAGCCGGAGGCCGAGCTCGGAGAAGCTCAGCAGCTCCTCGCGCGCTTCGGCGAGGAAGTCGAGGTCCTCCGCGGCCAGCCGGGCGCTGACCGGGACGTACCCCTCGCGGTTGACCAGGCCGCGCAGCGGCTCGGCCGCGTCGCGCCACGACGAGGCCTTCTCCGTGCGCACCTGGATGGTCTCCAGATGCTCGCGCAGCACGCGCCGCTGTGGATCCTCGGGAATCTCACTGTTCATCTGCTCTCGGGCCCGCTGTGCTCGGCGCCCGCCCTCCTTTGCGAAGTGACGACCAAGACGCGGAGGTTCCGGGCCCTCCATCCGGCGACGCCGGTGTCGCATAGCGTCAAGCTTCGCGCACTCGGCGTTTACATGGGGCCGGAATCGGGGACAAAGGGCGGACGACTCTTCGATGAATCCGATGGAGCGTGACCCGAGGCCGGTACGACGCTAGTGTGCGCCTCGTGGAGCTCAAAGTCGCGACGCAATCCCACGCCGGTCAGGCCGTCATGGCCGTCTTCGGCGAAATCGACCTATATACCGCGCCCCGGCTGCAGGCGGAGTTCACCCGCCTGCTGGAGACCGGGCCCGACCGGGTGGTCATCGACATGTCCGGAGTCGAGTTCTGCGACTCCACGGGCATGAACGTGCTGCTGTCGGCGCTCAAACGGCTGCGCGAGCGGGGCGGCACGCTGGAGGTGGCGGCGCCGAGACCGGCGGTACGCAAGATTCTCCAGGTCACCGGCCTGGACTCGGTGTTCACCGTGCACGACACGGTGCCCGCCGATCTGCTCACGGCCGAGCATCAGGGCTAGGCGCATGGGGGAGATGGCAGTGCCCGAGCCGGACACCGCGGTGGTGATCCCGGCGAAGGACGAGGCCGACCGGATCGGCGTCACCGTGACCGCCGCCCTGAAGCTGCCCGGCGTGGATCTCGTGGTCGTGGTCGACGACGGCTCGTCCGACGAGACCGGCCGGGTGGCCAGGGCGGCGGGCGCCCGGGTCGTACGGCACAGCCGCAACCGGGGCAAGGCGGCGGCGATGGAGAGCGGCGCCGAGGCCGTACGCCTCCTGGACGAGGACCAGCCCCGGCACCTGTTGTTCCTCGACGCCGACCTGGGCGAGACGGCTGCGGCCGCCCTCCCCCTGATCGAGCCGGTGCGGGCCGGTGAGGCCGACATGACCATCGCGAAGTTCGCGACCAGGGTCAAGCTCGGCGGGCACGGCATCGTCGTACGGGTGGCCCGTGACGGGATCAAGAGGCTCACCGGCTGGGAGGCCACCCAGCCGCTCAACGGGCAGCGGTGTCTCACCCGGGCGGCCTTCGAGGCGGCCCGGCCGCTCGCGCACGGCTTCGGCGTCGAGACCGGCATGACCGTCGACCTGCTCAGGAAGGGCTTCCGGGTGGTCGAGGCCGAGGTCGAGATGTCGCACCGCGCGACCGGCACCGACTGGCGCTCCCAACTGCACAGGGCCAAGCAGCTTCGCGACGTCGGCCTGGCCCTCGCCGCCCGCGAGCCCGCCGTGGACCAGGCGCGCTCCGCCCTCCGCCCGCCCCGCCGCTGAGCCCTGCCACCGAGCTCGCCGCAGAGCCCCGCCACCGAGCGCGGCTGTCGGCCCCTGCTGGTGGGCCATGCCGCTGGGCGCCGCCGCTGAGTGCCTTTGCCGGGCGGTTGCCGTCGCGCGGCGCGCCGGGCTCTGCTGCCGGGCCCTGACTCCGCCGAGCCTCTGCTGCTGGGCCCCGCCACCAGGCCCGCTATCGGCCGAGCTCGGGGTGGGTGTCCCGCGCCCGGCGGCCGAGGCGAGCCCGTACGCGTCGCCGGGGCGGTGTGGTGGAATTCTCGGGTGGATTCGCGGGGGCGCGCAGGGATCGCCGCCCGGCTGGCCCCGGCCGCCGGCGGCCTGTCGATCGTCCTCACGATCACAATCGGCGTCCTCGGGCCGTCGGCGATGGTCCCCAGGCTGCCCGGACCGTCGTGGCAGCCCCCCTACTCGCTCGATCTCGCCCCCGGCGGTCATCTCGTCGTCGCGCTGGCCGCCGCCGCGCTCGTCCTCGGCACGGCCGGCCTGGCCCTCGGCCTCGCGTACCCCGGCGGATCGCCTCGGGCGCGCACGCTGCTCGTCGCCGGGTGCGTCGCCGCCGCGGTCCTCGCTTTCCTGCCGCCCTCCGGGTCGGCCGACCACCTCAACTACGCGGCGTACGGCCGGATGGCGGCCCTCGGTTACGACCCGTACGCGACCGTGCCCGCCGACCTGCCCGCCGATCCGGTCATCGGCAGGGTGGAGGAGTGGCGGAACACCCCCAGCCTGTACGGCCCGGTCGCCACGGCCGTGCAAGCGCTCGCGAGCCATGTCGGGGGCGACTCGGTCCGGCTGACGGTCTTCGTGATGGCCCTGGTCAACGCCGCCGCCTTCGTCGCCACCGGCCTGCTGCTCCACCGGGACACCGCGGGCGACCCCGTACGGCAGCGCCGCGCGGCCCTGCTGTGGACGGCCAACCCGCTGCTCGTCTACGAGCTGGTGGCCGGGATGCACCTCGACACCGTGGCGATCGCGTTCGTCGTGGCGGGCCTGGTCGCCCGCCGGGGCGTGCTGCTCGGCCTCGGCGTCGCGGTCAAGGCCACCGTGGGCGTGGTGGCGCTGGGCACGGCGTGGGAGCTGCGCCGGAGCCCCCGGCGGCTCGCCCTGGTCGCCGGGCTGGCGGCGCTGACCGTGCTCGTGGCCTATCTGCTGGCCGGGCCGCACTCGCTCGACCAGTTGCTGAACGCCAGCAAGTCGGTCTCGCTCGCCACGCCGTGGAAGCTGGCCCAGAGGGCGCTCCAGGGGCTGTTCGGGCCGGGGGCCTATCGGGCGTGGATCCAGGCCGGTTCGCTGCTCCTGCTGGCCGTGCTGGTCGTCCTCCTGCTGCGCGGCCGTCCCGCCGCCGGCCGTGAGGGACCGGTGGTGGCCCTGGCCGTCGCCGTGGCCTGGCTGTTCGCCACGCCGTACGCGCTGCCCTGGTATGACGGGCTGGGCTTCGCACTGCTGGCCCTGGTCGCCTGGCCGGGCCTGGAGGCGTTCCTGGTCGCCCGGCTCGCCGTGCTCTCGCTGGCCTACCTGCCCGCGCGCCAGGCGGACCAGCCGAGCGACCTGCGGTGGCTCGTCGACGTGGTCAGGGGCTGGGTGGCGCCGTCGCTCCTGCTGGCGCTGACGATCGCGCTGCTGTGGTGGGCGGCGCGGTCTGCAGCGCGTGCACGGACGCCGCGAGCGCCAGCGGCACCGCGACCGTCAGGGCCATCGCCGGGATCGCGATCCCCGAGTCGTTGATCAGGAACCCGGCGAACGCCGCGGTCAGCGCGCCGAACAGCCCGGCCCGCAACTGCGGCGCCCGCTCGTAGGCCAGGCTGAGCGCGGGCGCGCCCCACCGGGACGGCCGGGCCAGCACGAGGAACAGGAACGCCACCGCGACCAGCGACAGCAGCGTCAGCGGGAGGTTGCCCAGCGTGTGGAGCATCGCCCCGAGCTTGCGTCCGACCACCGAGCCGCCCTCGCCACCGATGATCTGCTGGACGAACGCCCCGAGGTGGGTGCGCCGGTCGGCGGGGCGCAGATAGTCGGCCACCGCGATCAGCGCGATGAGCACGACGCCCGCGACGGCGATCAGCCCGAGCCGGACGACCGACACCCGCCTGCCCGTGACCATCAGCATGCACACCGCCACGCCCAGGACGAACGACGGCACCCCGCCGAAGTCCGCGCCCCACGTCGGCCAGCCGTCCCCGGCGATCGCGAGCAGGCCGTACGCCACGCAGACGGCCACGGCGAGCCTCGGCCGGCGGCGCAGGGCGCAGGCGACGGCGGCCAGGAGCAGGATCGTGCCGGTCGAATAGACGGCGAAGGCCATGTTGCCGAAGCCGTAGAACCTGCCGCCGGTCACGGGTTCGTAGCCGGCCACCGCGTTCACCTGCAGCCGCGAGCCCGTCACCACGTCGGCGAGCAGCGCGAGCGAGCTGACCCCGGCGACCACGGCGGGCGGCCCCAGCACGTGGCGGCGCCACGGCCCGGCGTACGCGAGCCCGGCCACCAGGACGGCGAAGCCGAGGATCGTGCCGAGCAGGGCGGGCATCGGGTGGGCGAAGCCCCACCACGGCACGAGCTGCGCCAGGAAGATCGACACCGGAAGTGCGCCGCTGACCGTCGCGACGACCCGCGTGGTCGTCGGCATGCGCCGATAACGCCTGATCACGAGCGCGGCCAGGCCGTAGAAGAGCAGTTGCGCGGCGACCAGCGTGATGAAGAACG
Organism: Microbispora hainanensis; assembly: GCF_036186745.1. Taxonomy (NCBI): domain Bacteria; kingdom Bacillati; phylum Actinomycetota; class Actinomycetes; order Streptosporangiales; family Streptosporangiaceae; genus Microbispora; species Microbispora hainanensis. Next base: position 2,422,662 of record NZ_CP108086.1, read on the forward strand.
GCTCCCTGACCTCCCTGAGCACCTGGCTCGCCAGGTCGGCGTCGGCGAGCTCGGTCACCGAGGGCGCGCCGCCGTCCCCGGACCACGCCCGGCCGACCGCGCCCTCGGGCGTGGGGAGGCCGAGCAGGTGGGTGACCGTCGTCGTGACGTCGGTGATCGTGACGAGCGCCTGCTGGCGGGTCGAGGCGGCGGTCAGCGACCCGTGCCCGTACGGCCCGCCGGAGGCGATGGCGACGTGCAGGTGGGCGATCGACCCGGAATCGGACAGCCCCGCCACGAGCACGGTCGAACCGGCGGGCACCTTGGCGAGCACCTCGGCGACGGTCCTGTCGGCCGTGCTCACGGCCTCCCGCCGGGCCTGGCCACGCGAGTCGTCGGCCCAGGCCTTGGTGATCTCCCCCGCCTCGGCGACCACGAGGGCGTACGGCGTGAGGTCGGGCAGCGCGGCCGGGGAGGCGGCGTACGTCGCGACCCTGCCGGAACGGTCGGCGGCGGCCAGGGCGGCCCCCGGGCCGATGGCCGCGATCTTTCCCCCGGCGGTGGTCACGGTGTCGGCGAGCAGCCCGAGCCTGGCCTTGAAGGGCCCGGCCTGCTGCACGGCGACCAGCTCGGACCAGCCCGGGATCGTCGCGCCGCCGTCGGCGGTGGTGACAGGCTCGGGAAGGGGCGCGCAGCTGGGGCCGGGAGTCCCCGCCCGCTGGCCCGCGGAGACCGTCAGCCAGCCGGCGGCCGGGCAGGTGACCGGCAGCCCCTCGGGAGGGACCGCCCTCGTGGACAGCGACGCGCTGGAGCCGCGGGCGGCCAGCCCCCACAGCGCGGGGGTCCGCCGCGCGTCGAGATCGTCCCAGCGCAGGCCGGGCACCCCGATCACCACCACCCGGCCCGTCACCGGGGCGGCCTGCCGTACGGCCGACGCGGGGGCGACGGGCAGGACGAGGGCCGCCACGACGAGCACCAGGATGGACGCGAGGAGCCTCGCGGGCCTGCCACGCACTGTTCCGCGCTCCCTCATGATCGATAACGGTGCGGACACGGTCCACGGTAGCCTGCCTGGTCATGACGACTGGCCGGATAGCCGGGGCCCGGCGGCCCGCGTGGGCGTGGGCGCTCGCCCTGGTGGCACTGGCCGCCGCGGCGTCGCCGCTCATCGCCTACTGGCTGACCAATCCCGAGGACCAGCGTCTGGTGGACCTGGACGTCTACCGTACGGGTGGCTGGGCACTGCTGCAGGGCCTGCCCGTCTATGACGTGATCACGCCGGCTCCCCAACTGCTGCCGTTCACCTATCCGCCGGTGGCCGCGATGCTGGCGGTGCCGCTCGCCATGATGTCGTGGCCGGTCGCGCAGTGGGTGTGGACGATCGCTCTCGTCACCGTGCTCGCCGTGACGGTCCGGCACGCCTTCCGCGCCTTCCTGGACGGCGTACGCGACGCCGCCCCGGGCGGCGTGAGCGGCTCCTTCCTGCGTGACTCTTTCCTGGGCGGCTCTTTTCTGAGCGGCTCTTTCCTGGGCGGCTCTTTCTTGGGCCGCCTGCGCGGGCCCCTGGCCGCGCCGCTGGTGTTCGCGGTGCTGTCCGCCGCGTGCACCTATCTCATGCCGATCAGGGACCAGTTCAGGTTCGGTCAGGTGGACCTGTTCCTCATGGCGTTGTGCCTGCTCGACTGCGTGGCGCGCAGACCGTGGTGGCCGCGCGGCATGCTGATCGGCCTCGCCACGGCGGTGAAGCTCACCCCCGGGGTGTTCCTCGTCTATCTGGCGATCACCGCCTTCCCCGCCCGGGAGGGGGACACAAGGCAGCGCCACGGAAGCACAGCGCAGCGCCGGGCCCTGTGCATGGCGGTGTTCACGGCGGCCCTGCTCACGCTGCTGCCGTTCCTGGTGATGTTCGACGACGCCCGGGACTTCTGGTTCGGGGCGCTGCTCGACTCCGAGCGCCTGGGCGCGAACGCCGCCACCACCAACCAGTCGCTGCGCGGCATGCTGCTGCGGCTCTACCTGCCCGGCCGGCTGACCACCGTGATCTGGCTCGCCGCCGTCGCCGTGATCGGCTGGTACGGCTTCCGCCGCGCCCGCCGGGCACACCTGGACGGCGACATGATGACGGCGGTGGCGCTCACCGGGCTGATGGCGGTGCTGCTCTCGCCGGTGGCCTGGATCCACCACATCGCCTGGGTCGTGGTCGTGCTCGCGGCCCTCGCCGGGTCGGGGCGCGACCGGGTCAGGCTGCTGGTCGCGGTGGGCGTATGGCTCTACTACGTGCTGCCCATACCGTGGTGGGGGGTGACGCTCAAGGCGCTGGAGATCCCCGTGCTCAGCCCGGTCGTGGGCAAGATCGTGCAGAACGCCTTCGGGCTCGGCGCGATCGGCCTGGTCTGGCTCCTCGGCTCGTGGCTGCCCCGGCGGCGGGCCGCTGTCGCCGTTCCCGCTGCGGCGAGTTGACCAAAACATTACGCTCGGTGCCGTGCTGGTTACCGTTGTGGAGATAGTGGCTGTGCTGGCGGGAGTGACCGGCGTGGCCGTCGGCCTGATCGCGCTGCGCACCGCCCGCCGTTCCGTGGGGGTGTGCCTGGACGCCCTCGACCGGCGGGCCGCCGACGGCCCGGTGGACAGCAGGGCCATCCGCGACGTGGCGCTCTATCGCTATGACGCGCTCGACGAGATGACCGGCAGGCTGTCGTTCTCGCTCGCGCTCATCAACGGCTTCGGCGACGGCGTCGTGCTGACGTCCATCAACGGACGCACCGAGACCCGCACGTACGCCCGTGCCGTACGCGGGGGGAAGGGGCTGCAGCCGCTGTCGCCGGAGGAGGAGCACGCCGTGCGGGCCGCCCGGCTCGGCATCGGGCCGGAGGCCGAGCCGCAACGCCTCCCGCGCTGAGCGGCCGGGCCGGAGGTGGGGCCGGACGAGGGGCCGTACGCCCCCTGAGCAGGCGGTACGGCGGGTTCATGGGCGAAAGCCTGTAACCGCAGGGGTGTCTTCGCATCTCCGCCACGCCTACCTGTGGATACCCTTGAGGACATGTCGAAGCTCGCGTACCTGGGGCCTCAGGGCACCTTCTGTGAGGCGGCCCTGCGACTCCTGGAGCCGGATGCCGAGCGCCTGCCCTGCGCCAACGTGGGAGCCGCGCTCGACGCCGCCCGCGACGGCGAGGCGGACGGCGCGGTGGTCCCGCTGGAAAACTCGGTGGAGGGGGCGATCACGCAGACCCTCGACGAGCTGGCCGGGGGGAGGCCGCTCCACATCACCGGCGAGTGGCTGCTTCCGGTCGAGTTCTCCCTTCTGGTACGGCCCGGCACGGAGCTGGCCCAGATCAAGCGGGTCCTCACCCACCCGGCGGCGCACACCCAGTGCCGTGGGTTCATCGAGCGCGAGATGCCCGGCGCCGTGGTGATCGCGGCCTCGTCGACGGCCGCCGCCGCGCAGGAGGTCGCCTCTCCCGGGTCTCCGTACGACGCGGCGATCAGCCCGGCCATCGCCGGGGAGTACTACGGGCTCGACGCGATCGCCTCGAACATCGGCGACCGCTCCGACACCGTCACCCGGTTCATCAAGGTGAACCGCCCCGGCCATCTGCCCGCGCCGACCGGCGCCGACCGCACCTCGCTCGTGGCCTTCCTGCGCGACGACCACCCGGGCGCGCTGCTTGAGATGCTGAGCGAGTTCGCGGTGCGCGGGGTCAACCTGACCCGCATCGAGTCGCGCCCCACCGGCGACGGCATCGGCCGCTACTTCTTCCACTTCGACTTCGAGGGTCACATCGCCGACGCCCGGGTCGGGGAGGCCGTCTCCGGTCTCCACCGGCTCTGCGACGATCTGCGTTTCCTCGGCAGCTATCCGCGGGCCGACCGGGTTGTGACGCAGGTCAAGGCGGGTACGGCCGACGCCGACTTCGCCGAGGCCGCGGAATGGCTCGCAAAGATCCGCGCCGGGCTCGCTTGACGGGCGGGAGCCGCACCGGCTCCGGTAGCCTGTGAGCCGTGATTGACCTGCGTACCCTTCGTGAGGACCCTGACCGGCTCCGGGCGTCGCAGCGCGTCCGCGGCGAGGACGATTCGGTCGTGGAGACCCTGCTGTCGCTCGACGAGCGCCGCCGATCCGCGCTCAACACCTTCGAGTCGCTGCGCGCCGAGCAGAAGAGCATCGGCAAGTCGGTGTCCCGCGCGTCCGGGGACGAGCGCCAGGCGCTGCTCGACCGTGCGAAGGAACTGGCCGCGCAGGTGAAGGCGGCCGAGACCGAGGCCGCCGCGCTGGCGAGCGAGCTCGACGAGCTGCTCATGACCGTCCCGAACATCGTCGAAGAGGGCGCGCCCCCCGGCGGCGAGGACGACTACGTCGTGCTTGAGGAGGTCGGCGAGAAGCCGGTCTTCGACTTCGAGCCCCGCGACCACGTCGAGCTGGGCGAGCTGCTCGGCGCGATCGACACCGAGCGCGGGGCCAAGGTGTCCGGCGCCCGGTTCTTCTTCCTCAAGGGCGTCGGCGCGCGGCTGCAGCTCGGGCTGCTCAACATGGCGATCCAGCAGGCCGTCGAGGCCGGCTTCACGCCGATGATCACGCCCGTGCTGGTCAAGCCCGAGGCGATGGCCGGCACCGGCTTCCTCGGCGCCCACGCGAGCGAGGTCTACCGGCTTGAGGCCGACGACCTCTATCTCGTCGGCACCAGCGAGGTGCCGCTGGCGGCCTACCACTCCGACGAGATCCTCGACCGGTCGGCGCTGCCGATGCGCTACGCCGGGTGGTCGTCCTGCTTCCGCCGCGAGGCCGGGTCGTACGGCAAGGACACCCGGGGCATCATCCGCGTCCACCAGTTCGACAAGGTGGAGATGTTCTCCTACTGCCGTCCCGAGGAGGCGCACGAGGAGCACCTGCGGCTCCTCGCCTGGGAGAAGGAGATGCTGGAGAAGGTCGAGATCCCCTACCGCGTGATCGACGTGGCGGGCGGCGACCTCGGCTCGTCGGCGGCGCGCAAGTATGACTGCGAGGGCTGGGTGCCCACGCAGGGCCGCTACCGCGAGCTCACCTCGACCTCCAACTGCACCGACTACCAGGCCCGCCGGCTGAAGGTGCGCTACCGCGACGAGGAGGGCAAGCCGCAGCACGTGGCCACCCTCAACGGCACGCTGGCGACCACCCGCTGGATCGTGGCGATCCTGGAGAACCACCAGCAGGCCGACGGTTCGGTGGTCGTCCCCAAGGCGTTGCGGCCCTACGTGGGGCTCGACGTCCTGGAGCCGCTCTCCCGCTAGACCCTTCGATCGAGGGCCTCCGTACGTGTCACGTGCGGAGGTCTTCGTGTCTCATGACGACGTTCTGCGGCGGGTTCACGCGGCGACCGGGCAGCGGACTGTTGTCCGGCAAAAGTACAATCTGCAACTTTTGACGGCAG